>CALAIY010000102.1 GCA_937922595.1 uncultured Verrucomicrobiales bacterium
TCCCGGTGGTGGGTGTGGCGCGCGAGGTGCTGGAGGAGGAGATTGAGGTGGGGGGTGAGATTCTGCGATTTAGTGCTGCGAGTGTGGGGAATCCGCATTGTGTGGTGCTGCGGGATGAGGTGACGAAGGAGGATGTGTGCAGGCTGGGGGCGCTTCTCGAGGTGGAGGAGCGGTTTCCGAATCGGACGAATGTACAGTTCGTGAAGGTGGTGGATCGGAGTACGATTCAGATCGAGATCTGGGAGCGGGGCGCGGGATATACGTTGGCTTCAGGAAGTAGCAGTAGTGCGGCGGCTGCGGTGGCGCACAAGCTGGGGCATTGTGATTCCGAGATTACGGTGCGGATGCCGGGTGGCGAGATCGGGATTTCGATCGGGGCGGATTTTGCAATCCGAATGGTGGGTGGGGTGACTCGGGTGGGGAGTGGTTTCCTCCGTGAGGAGGTGTTGGCTTAGCTTTCTAGAAGCGGAAGCGCCCGGTGAGCATGAGGCCGCCGTCTCCGGTGGAGGCGAGGCCGAGGCGGAGCTCATCGGGGTGGCGGTCTTGGTAGACGCGCTTGGTGGCGAGGTGGGCGGCGATGCCGAGGGCGAAGCTTCCGACGAGGTCGGAGGGGAAGTGGGAGCCGTTTGAGATGCGCTGGAGGGTGGTGGCGGTGGTGAGGGCTGCGGGGATGAGTGCTGGCTTCCAGCCGTAGGCGTCGAAGGTCTTCAGGGTGAGGATGGTGGGGGCAAGGACGTGGCCGGAGGGAAAGGAGGATTGGCCGCGGATGCCGGTGTCGAAGAAGCCGGAGGGTTCGTCGCCAGCTTGGACGCGGGGGCGCTGGTGGAAGCCGAATTGTGAGAGTATGAGTGTCTCGGTGTAGACGAGGGTCATTGCGGAGAAGGTCTCGATGGAAAAACGGCGCAGCTTTTCGTCGTTGAGCTTTCTTGCGAAATAGTGGGTGACGATGGGTGTGAAGGTGGCGAAGAGGGCGATTTCATCGCCGATGAAGTCGAGGGTGGAGCCTTCTTCGAAGGCTGAGTTTTGGTCGAGGGAATCGAAGAGCTGGCGGTCGTGGCGGTCGGTGGCAAAGGTGAGTGCGCCGCCGATGAGAAGGCTGTTTCGCGCAGCGGGGTCGATGAGTTGGGTGTAGGAGGCTTCGGTGGCGATGGAGAGGCTTTCTCGGAAATCGCCCCAAAAGGTAAAGGGGGCGTCTTCGGCGTGGGCGAGGGAAGAGGCGGCGGCGAGGATGGTGGCAAGGAGGATTCGCATGGGAAGGGGATCGGCAGGAGCGCGCGTCTTCTGGGACGCGGCTACGGAGTGGAGGAAGTGGGGGCTCTAGTATTCCCTTGGTTTTGGGCCAGGTGATGATGGCTTTGGTGGTCATCCAGAAGGAGATGATGAGAAAGGCGAGCCCACCAGCGCACAAAACAGCGCTGGAACTCATCCCTATACGAGGGCTTCCGGATCGAGTTTGAAGATTTTGCGAGCGAGATACTTGCCGTAGGTGTGGTATGCGATGATGTAGAGCAGCAGTGCACCGAGAGCGATCAGCAGAGTGGCCATGGGTCGGAAGGGGAGGGGGATTTGTGTTCGCATCGTGTGGGGCGTCTGCTATGAAATCTAACCGTTTTTTTCAATGCTAGAAGGAATTATTTGGGAACAAGTCTTTGTCGGTGCAGTCGTGCTGGGCGTCTTTGTGGCGTTTCTTAAAGAGTGGTTTCCGCCGGATGTTACTGCGGTTGCTGCATTTGTGATTTTTCTCGTCACGGGCATGCTCGACGCTGAGGATGCCAGTGGTGTCTTTGGTAATAGCGCTCCGATCATTGTGGCGTGTATGTTTGTGCTCAGCGGTGCACTTGAGCGTACGGGGACGATTGAGGCTCTCGGGGGGTGGTTTGAGCGGGCTGCTGGCAAGAAGGAGACTCGCATTATTCTAGTCATGGCGCTGCTCGTGATTCCGCTCTCGGCATTTGTAAATAATACGCCGGTGGTCGTCGTGCTTATGCCCATCGTCATTCGGCTCTGCCGGAAGCTCGGGCTCATGGCATCACGCTTTCTCATTCCGCTCTCGTATGCGGCAATCGTTGGGGGCACCTGCACCATCATTGGCACATCCACCAATGTCGTCGCCACAAGCACCGCTGCGGACATCGCTGGCACCGGCAAATATCCATCACTCGAAGAGCCTTTCGGGATGCTCGAAATCATGCCTCTCGGCTTGGCGTTCGTGGCCATTACGATGGTTTACCTGCTCACCATTGGCCGGAAACTCCTTCCTGACCGCACCTCGCTCGCATCGCTCATTGAGTCTGAAGAGGGTAAAGAGTTTCTCACGGAAGCTCGAGTTGCTGACAATTCTCCGCTTGTCGGTAAGCTCTTTACAGAAACACCGCTTAGTAAAATGCGGCGCGATCTCCGCCTCATTGAGGTCCGCCGTGATGGAATCCTTGTCCAGACGGCTCTCAATAAAGTTCGCTTTCGAGCTTCCGATCTCTTGCTCTTCAAAAGCCGACCCACCGGCGTCGTTTCCCTCAAAGAAATGGAGGGGATCTCCTTTTCCAATGACGACGACGAAGGCACCAATTTGGGGCTTGAAGACATGCACACCGAGACCGCGGTCCTTATGGAAGGCATTGTTGGTCCCCGCTCGCGCCTCCTTGGGCGCACCCTCAAAGAACTCAAATTTCGCCAGCGCTTTGGCGTCCTCATTCTCGCGGTTCACCGCCGGGGTGTAAACCTCCGAGAGCGCTTCGAAGACGTCCGCCTAGCCTTTGGTGACACCCTTCTCGTCGAAGGTCCACCGGATCAGATGCGCCGCCTCTTCACCGAAAAGGATTTCATCAACCTCAGCGTCCCTCGAGAGCGTCCCTTCCGGCGCTCCAAAGCCCCATTCGCCATCGGTGCTATCGCCATTTTTATGGTGTTTGGAGCCCTCGGCACGCTTCCGTTTCTTCCGCTGGCCCTTGCCGCTGTCGTCATCGTTGTCGCGACCCGTGCCATCGAGCCTAACGAAGCCTATGAATCTATCGAATGGCGTGTCGTCCTCCTTATTTTTGGGATGCTTGGCGTTGGGCGCGCCGTCGCTGAATCTGGCCTTGCTGCTAGTCTTGCTGTCGCGACCGTCTCTGTATTTGAAGGCTATGGGGAAATTGTCGTCCTTTCCGTCGTTTATCTTCTCGCTGCCATTCTCACCGAGCTCATCAGCAATACCGCCGTCGCCGCCCTACTGGTGCCAGTCGCCGCCGCCGTGGCCGTAGCCCTTGGTTGTGATGCCCGCCCATTTGTCGTTGCCATCATGTTCGGTGCCAGCGCAAGTTTCTCGACGCCAATCGGTTATCAGACAAATACCCTCGTCTATGGCGCAGGTGGCTACAAGTTCGGAGACTTCGCTCGAGTCGGCCTTCCTCTCGCGATCCTTCTCTGGATCGTCGCCACCTTTCTTATCCCGATTCTGTGGCCACTCCATGGCTCTAATTGAGCCATTCTGTCGCGATTGAGAGAATAAACTGCTTGCTAGGATTCGTCGCGAGGCCTACAAATCGCCGCCTCCGCCGTGCCGGAGGCGTTCAGAAACCCCCTGACACGCCTTCTCAGCGGCCATCACAGGCAGACTGGGAAGGGGACAGGGAGCAAAAAACTCCCCAAAATGGCCAAGAAAAATCCTGCCAAGAAAACCGCGCCCGCGAAGAAGAAAGCTGCCTCAAAGAAAAAGAGCGCAGCCAAACCCAACGTGGCGAAGAAAAAAATCGCAAAGAAAGCTGCGTCAAAAAAGCCTGCTCCTAAAAAGAAGGCTCCAGTCAAGACCGCTTCTCCCAAGAAGAAAGCGCCCCCCCAAAAGGTCGCTTTAAAGAAAAAGGTGCCGAAAAAGAAAGCCGTACCTGCGAAGAAAAAAGTATCCGCGAAAAAGCCCGCCAAAAAAGCTGCGGCAAAAAAGAAGGCCGTCGTCACCACCGCCGTCGCAGCTGTAGCCGCCTCCACGGCAACCATCGCCGTAGCCCTCGGTGCCGGGAAAAAAGCCCCTGTGAAGAAGAAGGCCGCAAAGAAAGCCGCTGCCAGTGCTATCCCGGTGATGAGCGTGCAAGATGCCCTGGCCAATGGCTTTCTTGAGCCCGTCACCCCGCCAAAGACCCCTTACAAAGCGGCCTTCATTAAAAATCAGAAGCAAAAATTGTGGGATCTTCGCGATGATCTCATGGATGCCATGGCCGGCGTCACTCGAGACACCCTGCGCTCAGACAATGGTGGCAACGACGCCTCAGGCTCCGGAATGCACCAGGCTGATGCTGGCTCCGACGCCTACGACCGCGATTTTGCCCTACAGCTGCTCGCCAACGAGCAAGATTCCCTCCACGAGATTGAATCCGCCCTCACACGAATCGAGCAGGGCTACTACGGAGTTTGTGAAATGACGGGCAATAAAATCGGTCAGCTTCGGCTCGAAGCCATGCCATTCTGCCGCTACACCGTGGAATACCAAGCTCAGTTGGAGCGTGAGCAAGCCCTTGTTGGCAAGGTGCAGACCCGTCCGCTAGAGCCCACATTTGGGAAAGATCTCACCGATAAACTAAAATCTTCGCTAGAATAAGTTGCCCGGAGAAAATAACCGATTATACTCGCCGCCCCTCACTTTCCGACTTCAAAGAAGCCATGGCCAGAGATAAGATCACACTAGAGTGCACCGAAGCACGCGGAGAAGGCAAAAGCCCTTCTCGCTACATCACCACCCGCAACAAGAAAAGCCTGCGCACACCAGGCCGTCTTGAGAAGGTGAAATTCAACCCCGCGCTCAATCGCCGCACGCTCCACCGCGAGCTTCGCTAGTAGCCGGTTTACCCAACCTTTTCCTTTTTACCTCCCGCAATGCCTGAGCCAAAAACAAAAGAGCGCCTCATCAGCTTCCGTAAGAACAATCGCCGTATGCCGCGCCGCCGCATGGACGTGCCTCTTGTTCGAATCACTTTCATGGATCCTGAATTCCTTGCGCGTTTCACCTCCGAGACCGGCAAGATTCTTCCACGTCGCACCACTGGTGTCTCCGCGAAAATCCACCGCAAGGTCACTCGCGAGATCAAGCGCGCCCGCGCTGTAAACATCCTCCCGTAACCACCACGGTTACGAGACCGGAATTTTCCTCACCGCACCCGGGCTCTCTTATGATGCCCAGGTGCGGTTTTTTTATGCCGTCTTAGAATGAAGGAACTCAGCGACACCCAAAATCTCCCCGACGACCGCAACCTTGCGATCGACCGCGTCGGCATCTCCGAACTTTCTTGGCCCGTCGAGGTCGCCGAAAAAACCGGTAGCACCCAATCGACCGTCGCCAAGTGCTCGCTTGCCGTAGCGCTGCCTCACCACTTCAAAGGCACCCATATGAGCCGCTTCGTCGAAGCCCTCAGTCTTCACGGTCGCAGGCTCGACGTCCGTGATATGGCCGAGCTTCCGCGCGAACTCCTCGCCCGCCTGGAGGCGGAAACCGCTCACGTCACCTTTCGATTCCCATTTTTCATCGAGAAAAAGGCACCCGTCACCGGCAAAGCCGGACTTCTCGATTACACCATCACCTTCGAAGTCGAGGCCAAAGCTGCTGCGGCTCTAGACTTCACCGTCACCGTCGAAGTTCCCGTGGCTACCCTCTGCCCCTGCTCAAAAGCGATTAGCGAATACGGTGCCCACAATCAGCGAGGTCTCGTCACCTTTGCCGTGAAATTCTCTGGTGAACCTATTTGGATCGAAGATCTTATCCGCCTCGTCGAAGATTCGGCCAGCTGCGAACTCTACAGCGTACTCAAGCGCCCCGATGAAAAAGCCGTCACCGAGCGCGCCTACGAAAATCCCGTCTTCGTGGAAGACCTTGTCCGCAATGTAGCCTCTCGAGCCCAAGCGCATCCCGACATCGCCTGGTTCCGCGTAAAAGCAGAAAACTACGAAAGCATCCACAATCACAACGCCTACGCTGTGATCGAAAGCAGCTAGCAACAGTAGGCCTTAAACCTTAAATCCTAAATCTTTGACCTTAAAGATCCTCATCGCCTGCGGCGGAACCGGTGGCCATCTCTTTCCAGGAATTGCCGTAGCAGAAGCCCTCCGTGCCCGAGGCCACGAAACGCTCGCTCTGATTTCGGAAAAAGATATCGATGCGCTGGCTTCGAAAGGCTACAGCCATCTGAATTTTAAAAGCCTTCCTGCCGTCGGAATGCCGCGGAAGAAGCTCAGCCCCGCCATGCTGAAATTTGTTTTCCGCTATTTCGCTACCGTGAAAGAGTGCAAGAAAATCGCCCGCCAGTTCGGCGCAGACGCCGTCATCGGCATGGGTGGTTTCACCTCACTTCCGCCCGTGGCTGCTGGTAAAAAAATCGGAGCCAAAGCATTCGTCCATGATTCAAACGCCGTCCCCGGCAAGTCGAATCGCCGCACCGCCACCTATTGCAATGAAGTCCTCCTCGGCTTCGAGGAGGCCAGTAAATTTTTCTCAGGCAGCAAAACCGCCGTCGTCGGCACACCCGTCCGCCCAGAAATGGACGCGCTTCCCGATCGCGAAGCCGCCGCCGCAAATTTCCAGCTAGACCCTTCCAAGAAAACCGTCCTCATCATCGGCGGAAGCCAAGGCGCGCGCGGGGTCAATCTCGCCGTCGTTGAAGCCCTTCCCGCCCTTCGTGACGCCGGGGTTCAAGTGCTTCACTTCACCGGCCCCAAGGAATACGACGCTACAAAAATTCGCTACGATCGCGTCCCAGGCGGAGCAGGGAGCCACTTTCTAGCGCCCTTCTGCTCGGACATGCCCGCAGCCTACGCCGCTGCCCATCTTGTCGTCGCCCGCTCCGGTGCCTCCACTCTCGCCGAGCTTAGTTATTTAGGACTCCCATCAGTCCTCGTCCCGTATCCCTACGCCGCCGATAATCACCAGATGCGTAACGCCGAAGTATTCTCAAAAAAAGAAGCCGCCGTCCTCGCTCCCGAAGATACCCTCGTCGGTGGTCGCCTAGCTGAGATTCTCATCTCATTATTCGAAGACGAAGCAAAGCTTGCGAAACTCTCCACAAACTCTCGTAACCTATCCCACCGCGACGCCGCAGGAGCCATCGCCGAGCGCATCGAAAAAGCCTGCGTATGAGCACCCACTCCCTGGCTCAAATCACCAATGCAATCGCCTCCGGCGAAACGCCCCTCCGCCTGCACCTCATGGGCGTCGGAGGATCGGGAATGTGCGGCCTCGCCTCCATGCTCATCGCCGCCGGCCATAAAGTCTCCGGCTCAGACCTAAAGCCATCGAACGTCTCCCGCGATCTAGAAGAAGAAGGTCTCACCTTCACCCACCCCCAGCTCGTAGATGAAGCTGCCGGGGCAGATGGCGTCGTCTATTCTTCAGCAGTCAAAGCGGGGAATCCCGCCTACGATTCGGCGGTAAACGCAGGCATTCCCATGATTCACCGAGCCGAGTGCCTCGCCGCGCTCCTTAATGGAAAGCGTGGCATCGTAGTCGCCGGCACTCACGGGAAAACCACCACCACCGGTATGCTCGCCTACCTCCTGCGCGGCGCTGGGCGTGATCCGAGCTTCTACGTGGGCGCAAGCGTGCCCTCACTCGGGCGGAGCGCCGCCCCCGGCACCGGTGAGCTGTTTGTCGCCGAAGGCGATGAAAGTGATGGCACCCTAGTAAATTATCGCCCCGAGATTAGCATTCTCCTCAATGTAGAAGCCGATCATCTCGATCACTACGGAGCCGGCGAGGAAGGCATCCAAGGGCTCCACAAAGTATTCACCCGTCTCGTGAAGCAGACGTCCGGTACCGTCGTCTATTGTGCGGATGACGCCGGAGCCTCTATCTTCGGAGAGCTTCATGATCGCACCATTAGTTACGGCCTCACCGGTAAAGCAAAGGTTCATGCCGAAGATACTAAGTTACTTCCCGGAAGCAGCGAATTCACTGTCGTCGCCCACGGTAAGAAACTTGGGAAAATCTCCCTAGGTCTCGCAGGATCACACAACGTCCAAAATGCCCTCGGAGCAATTGCCACCGCCCTTCATCTCGGCGTCGAGTTTCCCCAAATTGTAGAAAGCCTCGCCACCTACTCAGGAGCCAGCCGCCGCTTCGAGACTAAGCTGCGCACGGAGCACTACCGTGTGATCGATGATTACGGCCACCATCCTACTGAAGTAAAAGCCACCCTCGCCGCAGCTGCAGGAATCGGAGGAAAACGGCTTCTCTGCGTCTTCCAGCCCCATCGGTATTCGCGCACCAAAGCGCTCATGGCAGACTTTGCCACCGCCTTCAGTGACGCCGATCACGTCTGGATTGCACCCGTTTACGCCGCCAGCGAAGCGCCCATCGAAGGCGCTACCGGCGAATCGCTGGCCAATGCCATTTCGGATGCCGGCCACCAATCGGTGTTCCCCGTAAGCTCGCTCGATGCCGCCACCGCCGCCGCCGGAAACGCAGCTCGCCCTGGCGACGTCATCCTCATCCTCGGCGCGGGCAACGTCGGGACAGTCGCTCCCGCTCTCGCCAGCGACTTAGGCCTGCTCTCTCGCCTCACTGATGCCCTCGATAGTGAACCCGCCAGACTTCGTCTCTACGAGCCAATGGCGCAGCACACCACCCTTCGTGTAGGAGGCCGCGCTCAGTTCTGGCTGCGCACCGAAACCGAAGCCGGCTTCCAGCGGGCTCTCAAATTCCTTCACGCCGAAACCATCCCCGTCCGCGTCATCGGTAGGGGATCCAATCTCCTCGTTCGTGATGGGGGAATCGCAGGTGCCGTGATCCAACCCGCCAAAGGCGAATTTGATCAAATTACGTACAACCCAGATGGCACGATTACCGCAGGAGCTGGAGTACGGTTCAAAAAGCTCGCCAGCGCCGCTGCTACCGCAGGTATTGGTGGCTTCGAATGGATGGAAGGTATTCCTGGAAACGTCGGCGGATCTCTCCGCATGAACGCCGGAGCCATGGGGATTGAGACCTTTGATCAAGTAGTCTCCATGCGAACCATTTCGCCAAACGGCGAAATTACTGAACGCCAGCGTGATGAAATCGAAGCCCACTATCGGAGTGTCCCCGAACTCGTCACTAACTACGCTCTGAGTGCCACCTTCAAAGGCCAGCCAGATTCCAAAGAATCCATTCAGCGTAAACTCGAGGAATCCAAGCTGAAACGCAAAACCGGCCAGCCCATCGCTGCAAGCGCCGGTTGTATCTTCAAAAATCCTGCCCCTGAAATTCCAGCAGGTAAGCTAGTTGATGAACTTGGCCTCAAAGGCCACCGCATCGGCAAAGCCGAAGTATCCCAAATTCACGCAAACTTCATCACCAACACCGGCCAATCTTCCGCCGCTGATGTCCTCTCCCTCATAAAAGAGATTCGGACCCGCGCAAAAAAAGAACGTAATCTAGAGCTGCAAACGGAAGTGGAAATTTTAGGCCAAGACGCCTCTTATCTTGGGCTATAGCCGAAAGTAAGGAATCTGCTCCTGTGCGGAGATCCGATCGGTCTCTGCCCAATTGCACGCCAAGCAGTAAAGCCTTGCCTAGGGCCATCTCCATTTTTATCATGTTGAGCATGACTCACGCCTCCAAATTACTGGCCTTTATAGCCTCAAGCCTTCTCTGTGTTTACGGGCATACTCAGCAAATCTCTTCAAGTGAGGAAGTTGAAGCCACCAATGATGCTGGCTGGGAAAACCTTATCGATGGTGAGCTTTCCAAATGGGACAAGTGGCTTAAAGAGCCGCTAGGGCTTAATAATGATCCATCGGGTATTTACAGTGTGATCGATGAGGAGGGGGTTCCCGTTCTTAAAATTACGGGAGAAATTTATGGGGCGCTTACCACGAAGAAATCTTATTCCAACTACCATTTGCAGATGAAGATGAAGTGGGGCGAAAAAAAGTGGCCGCCTCGTCTTGAGCGTAAACGCGATAGTGGTATTTGCTATCACTGCTACGGTTCCCATGGAGTCCACGGAGGATCGTGGAAAGCTTGCTTAGAATATCAAGTTCAGGAGAAGGATATGGGCGATTTTATACCTCTTGGAAAGACGAAAGCACAAGTTCGTGTCCGGCATGATTCAGCGCTCGAAGCGCGCCATTTGAGATACGAGCCATCAGCTGATTTCTCGAAGGTCGATTGGTATGTCCATTGTATTCTTGAACCCGATTTTCCAAATGGAGAATGGAATACGCTAGACCTCTATGTGATCGGTGATACTGCAATCCATGTTGTGAACGGAAAATTCGTCTGCGCCCTCAAAGGCGCGGTAAAGAGCAATGGCGAGACTCTCACCGAAGGCCAAATTCAGATTCAATCAGAAGCCGCAGAGGTTTACTATAAAGATATTCGCATCAAGAATATCGAAAGCTACCCAGCGTTGTTTGAGAAAGAAGCACGCTTTTAGGGCGACTGCGTTTCCTAGCGAAGCTAGGTAGAAGGGCTTAGTTTATCTCTTGAAACGGAGTTATCTAAGCTGTTTTAGCAGTCTTTGTGCCTACGCGTACTCTGTGCAAATTTGGGCTAATTTCATTGCGCATGGCATCGAGCTTGTCGTTGCTTCCGATGAAATCTGCAATCTTCTGGAGAGGGGCATCAGGGCTATGAACGAGTTCCCCGAAATCTACACAGAGAGTCGGGATATTGTTTTTGCTGAGCCAGTTTTTAGCGTTGGTAACCTGTTGGACGTAAGCCTTGGATGCGTTACCCTTTGAGGTGTCTTTGCCCAGGCGAGTAAGCATCGCATTTTGGCTTTCCATCACTTCGGCGAGCGGTCGCTCCATAAATAGGACACGGTATTTCCATTGGCTGGGAAGCTTGGAAAGTATGGGAGCGACTACTTTGAGCGCTTTCCCCTTCGCGCCTACCACCCAATTGGTATCAGGGTTTCTCCACATTGCTGATACAAGATCGTGCTCGAAGTAGCCTTTTTGGTTTGAATCATCTGCTTCACGCTTGCCATCGGTGAAGGCTGAAACTCCGGCAGCATCTAGCACTTGCATCATGAGCGAGGTTCCCGAGCGCGGAAGCCCCGAAACAATCGTGATGATCTCCTCTGCTGGAGTATCCGAGAGACTACGAGTGTCCGCAGATAATTCGGGGATGGCCTGTTTTTCGGTAGATGTGTGTGCCGTAAGGCTATCTCTGACTTCGCTTTTATTTATTTTCAGTTCAGCAAGCCGTTTGCGAGATGCTACTACCTGCCTCCGATAAAAAATTGTGAGGGCTGGGTCATGCTGGAAATACTGAGCGAGTTGCGCTAATTTTTGATAGGCTGCGGAGAACAGCGGTGCTTGCTGGACACAATTCAAAAATGCTGATTCGGCCTCTGCGATCTTGCCCTGTCGGTAGCGGGCAACTCCTAATATATAATGGGCGCGAGGCTGGAAATAGAGGATTCCGAGTGAGGTTCGTGCGTGTTGCGCGGCTATTTCAAATTCACGTTCTGCAAGGGCCGTCCGCGCTAGTCCGAGAAATGGACCCGGTGCCTCTGAATCGATTTCTAGTGATGTTTCGAAAGCTTTGCGGGATTCGGGCCACTTTCTGAGTTTTTGATAGATTTCGCCTTGGAGGTTGAGTGCTACTTGTCGCGCGCCAAAGTCACTACCGAGTTGGATTAGTTTAGTCAGTGCTTCCTCGTATTTTGATTCTGAGTAATCTGCCCACGCCTCAAGGTAGAGCAGAGAGAAGAGGTTGGGACGTGATTTCGCAAAGCGTTCGCGCATCTCAGCCAATGCTTTTTTCTGTGCTTTAGGTCGGAGTCCTTCAATGTGGCTCTGTTGTTTTTCCAGTCCTTCTTTAGTATCGAGGCCAAGCTCTGTTTGCTCGGCAATGGCTTTGTGAGCCTCTTGGGTTCGGCGCTCAATGATGGTGGCTATGATTTCCCGTAGCTTGCTCGGAGTCCTCAAGGATTGGTAGCAGATCGCTAGCATAAACCCGAAGCGGTGCTCCATCGGCCACCGTTCGTAGAGCCGTTCTAGAATGGCTTTTGCTTCCGTGAAGATGCCGCCATCGATATAGGCTTGAGCGAGGTTGTAATCGAGCTCGCGAATGGTGCGATCCATCGCCACTGCTAGGTCTTCATCTGATGAGTCCTCGATGTAGCCCAAGGCTGCCAATTGCTGGAGAGCTGCTTGGGAGTCTTCAGGAGAGATTTGTTTATCGGGCGAATGCATCCCGTCATCCCCAGGGACAAGATCCCAACTTGGAATCTGTGTAACTGCGTTTGGAGATGCCTCGTAAATATCAGTGAGAACCTTGCCGTCCATGTCTTCTCCAATGGGGAGGCCGAAGAGATGGAGTAGCGTCGGGCAAATATCAAGAAGGCTGGCTCCAAAGATACTGTGATCTTGTTTTATACCCGGTCCGCTGGCAACAAAGATTCCGAGCTGGCGGTGCTCCGCGGCAGGGCCAGCTGGCTCACGGGGAATACTATCTAAGCGTAGATCATCCGGGTGAAATCCGTGATCAGACATTAGGATGACGGTTGTGTCATCGCCAGCCATCTCTAGGAGTGTTCCTAGCATCATATCGTGGAAGCGGTATCCAGCTTCGATGACGTAATTAAAAAGACGAAAATCTTCGTCACTTACTCCCGCTTTTTGGGGAGGGTGGTATTTCATGAATCCGTGACCGAAGTGATCAATGGCATCGTAGTAGACGCTCATTAGATCCCAGGATTCTGTCTGGATCAGTTTTGTAGCTGCCGCATGAACCGTGGTGCAATCCGCAATAGTCTTAGCGAGCGATTGTAAGCGTGGATCGGTAGCCACTTTGTCGAGCTCCTCTTGGGAGAGCCCGCGCATTCCGGGGAGGAATGCGAGAAAATCTTCTTCTGACAATTCCGATGGGTGGAATCGAAGTGCGCTGAGGCTATCTTCGAGTCTAGAAGGATGAATGGAGCCCTCATTCAGCGGCCATTTCTCAGGATCTGACCCTGAGGCTCGTTGGTAGTCGTTCGCGACCATGATCCCCTTGGAAAGAGGTTCCGCTGGATTAGATGGCCACCACCCGACCGTGATTGTATCCTTCCCTTCTTGGTTAAGGATATTCCATATTGCCTTAGTTTTCCGGGAGAGATTGGTGACAGGGCGAATGCCGCCACTTACGGGATCCGGTTCAGAAAAGCCGTGAATGCCGTGTTTGTAAGGGCGCTTTCCGGTCGCGATTGACGACCAGAGCATCGGCGAGAGCACCGGTTGAAGGGTCGCGATGTTGCCCATCGTGCCCTTGGAAATAAGCCTGCTCAATGCTGGCATTTTGCCAGCATCGAGCAGGGGAGTAATTGCGCGCCAATCGGCAGCATCCCAGCCGATGAGCAAGATTTTTCTGCTCATATGAGAGAGGTGTGTAAGCGGGGCGAGCCTATTGTTTTATAAGGTGCTACGCGGCGCGTCTTCGGCGACGAGCAGCAAGTCCTCCTGCACCCATGGCAAGAAGAACAAGGCTTGAAGGCTCAGGTACTGGGGAAAATTCAGTCTCCATGGCGGCGAATGGTTCAGCAGGAGCTGCGGTGTTGGCATCATCGAAAATCACTCGGTTGAGTGTGATCTCATGGGACGTTTCCGAGATATTGCTTGCTGTGACATCAAGGAATGCATTCGTCAGCGCTCCTCCGTTGATCAGAGCATCGGTGAAGGTGAATGGAACGAGTGTATTCAGGCTTTGGGGGGCGGAACTAGAGCTTGATTCACCGAAGGCCAGCGCGTAAAAGCTACTAACATAAAAGCTTGCCGCTGCGAAACCATATCCAACGAAAGTGGCTCGAACACCAGCACTGCCGAAAGAATAGCCTTCGGTACCATCCATGAATTCAAGGTCAGGGTTGCTATCACCTGTCACATCGAGATTTAGCGAGTTGCCGGCTGAGTTGATAGTATTACCTGTGAGAGTAATTTGGACGACAGCGGCATCTGCAGCTCCGATACTGGCTGCTGTGAGGCCTGCTGAGCCTGCCAGTGTTTTGAGATTTGAATATTTTGAGGTTTTCATGATTTAAAATGATTGGGGCATTTTGTTTACGTTTGTATTAGTGTTGGCGTGATTTTTATCTCCAGAGTGAGCGAAGAAGCTTCCAGGAGGACGCCAATCGCATTATAATGGCCGGTTTTGAGAATTCGCCATCATTTTTTTTATTTCGGAATGGGCTGGTCAGTTTTCCCTTAGATCCGTGTGCGATGGTGCTCACTAAACCGACGAGCCGATGATCCTTGTCGAAGACGCCGCAGCCACTGCCTCCAGTCGAATATTCAGCTGAGATTTCCATGTATGTGGTGTTGTACATGAACGAGTGACGACGTACGTAGCCACGATCGTAGGTGTAGAATCTTTCTTCCGAGTGATGGACGAGAATGACGTCATCGCCGCTTTTTGGTGCATGGGGGGCTAGCTGAACGAAGGGGAATCCGCTTCCTTCAATCTGGAGTAGAGCCACATCGCCTTCCTTGTGGGCGGCGAGAATTCTCGTAATTGGGTAGAGTTTCCCATCGGTTGTCATTACTGCGACTGGCTCATTTTTGCCGGATACGACGTGGTGATTGGTGAGGAATAAACCTTCTGCGCTTACGAAAACGCCGCCAGCCGTCCAGGTGGAGCTGTCTCCCTGTCCGCCAACTACAATTCCTGTCGCTTGCGTGATTTCAGTGAGGTTAGGAGTTTTTGCTTTTCCCCCGATGGGGGCTGGAAGGTCGCAGTGCAGCGGAGCCTGTTCTATATCAAAATTGTCCCAAGCCTTCGGGTGTTTCTCGATGAGTTTATCTCGACGCGGGATGAGTTCATTGAAGATTAGCGTATCGTTGATGGGTTTCGCTAGGCTTTGGAATGGCGAGAACGGTTCATTTTTGTTTTTCTTGTGAAGTCCAAGTGCCCGTTTCACCGCGTCTTCCATTCCTTTGAGGCCTTCTTTTACCTGGATATGCTTGCCGTCCTGATTGAGTAGAACGTAGGTTGGGAATGCATTTATTTCATATCCTTCAACGAGTTTGTAGTCAGGATCGAGAATGTTGCGCCAGGTCACTGAGCCATATTTTTTATAGCACTTTTGGAGGGATTCTTTCGTGTCCATTCCTGCGACGCCGAGTATTTCGAATCCGTGTTTGGAGTAGTCTTGATGGAGTTTCCTCAACTGAGGAAAGGCTTTGATGCAGGCTTTTCAGGTGGTTCCCCAAAAATCAATTAAGACTACTTTGTCTTTGTAGTCGGCAAGGGCGACTTGCTGATCATTGTCCGCGAGGCCGGCTAGAGGTAGGTCTTCCTTTTCAATGAAGCGCCACTGCTTTCTTTGTTGCTCAATGAAATCTTGGTCGGTGCCTGCATATTTGAGGGTTTCTCCATCTGGCTCAAACCGTAGGGGGATGTTTTCAATGTCATCATCGCCGTAATTGATAGCAACCCAGATTCGATTTGAGGATGGTTTGACTCCGTTTTTGGGGGGGACGATTTTGGCACCTAGTTCTCCTGGTAAAAGTGCTTCGCTCATCAAGTAGAGGTCTTTTATTGCCGCGTTCCGGTCGGGGTTCTGCTTGAGCAGGGTTAAAAGGCTTTTTTCAAAGTGTTCGTTTTGTGTGGGAGAGCCTCCAATTCCGTTCTGATCGAGATACCATTTGGGAAATTCGAATGAATCGAAGCCGATGTTTTCGGGAGTGGCTGAAACAGGGGTGCCATCAAGCCATGTTTTTGGGATCTCCTCATCTGCGGCGACAGCTTCGGCTACGGTCAACATCGCCATTTGGAGGAATTCCTCAGCGGCGGTGTCGGTCATCTGCGCTAGGGCAGCTTCGCCTTCGCCCGATTTGAGTTGGGCTGCGATGCGGATGAATGTCTGCTCTGCCTTGGAGTGGGCTTCCTGGGCGCTTAGCGGCGTAAGTGTCGCGATAGTGAACCCTGCGAAAGCAAGTAGATGGGAGAGGGATGGCATACGATGGTGTTATAAAATTGCTGTCCCCATGGCAAAGTCTGCGAAATGTTCTGACACGCAGTATGACGCGCCAGGACGGGGGGAGTCACTGGTGGGTGCAAGGTTTAGCGCTGTCTGGAATACCGCAAATAGCGAAATTTCAGACAGTGATACCCTGGTAGGTGCTGTGTTCGGTGTCATTGGGGAAGAGTGGGAGGAGACCCTGTTTGACAAGAGGTTACCAATTTCACTTGAAAATGAGATTGTTCGCACTATAGCGGCTATTTACTGATTGCAGGCAAGGCGTTTTGTTGTTTTTCTGCGTAGGTGAGAGAGGGGAGTGGCTATGGTAATTGATGTAGGTTACTGGTTTTGATTTTTGGTTCAAAAATTTTAAAGAAGTGATTTCTCATGGCTTGAATACCGATGCCTATCCGGCTATCTGCTGATCGGCAGATGCTTCGCTGCCTTATTCGATTTGAATGAGACTGGGATGCAGAGCACAAAAAAACTTGGGATTGCGCTGATGAAGCGGCCTGCAAAAAAGTAATTTACTAGTAGTCACGATGTTGAAAATTCGATTCACTTGTACCCTATCTGTCACCTTAGCATTCGCGATGGCGGCAGCGTCGTGGCTTCCGGCTCAGGAGCCGGATGTGAACGCAGATCCGGTGGTGACTGAGCCTGAGGGGGATAGTGGGGAGCCTGCGGCGGAGGAGGAGGCTTCCTTTATCCTGTTTGAAAATTTTGCGGAGCCGATCAATGATTTACTGATCATGAGCGAGTTGAAGTCGAGGCACTCAGCGCTCGTCGCAAAAAATCCGAAGGCGTGGGATGGATTTAAGTTTCTGGAGGCAGCGAAGCAATGCGACCTTGCTGCTCCGATTTCTAAAGGCGCGGGGCGGCCGAATCTTGAGATGATTGCGCATGCGACCGGTGTTGTGGTGGGTGGAAGTGGCAAGGGTGCCATCTGGACTGCTGGCGGCGTTTTTGTAAGCGCGGATGGGCTTTTCCTGAGCAATCACCATGTGGCCAAGAATGGTAAATGGCCACTATCTGTAATGACTACGGATGGAAAGCTGCACCGCGTCAGTGCTGTGCTTGCTGCTGAAAAAAGTAGGGATGTCGCTTTATTTCGGGTTGAGGGGGATGGTTTTCCTTTCGTCCCGCTCGCTGCTCAGGCGCCGGAAAGTGGGCAGGAAGTTATTATGATTCACCATTCGGAGGGGCGGTTTTACACGTATGATCGTGGTCACGTGCGAAGGCATTCATTCATGGATGGGGCCACCTACATGGAAATCTCGGCTGAGTACGCGATTGGCGGAAGTGGGTGTGGAATTTTCAACAGCAATCATGAGCTGGTTGGGCTGGTGAGCACGATAGGCTATGGCTTGGGGGATGCTCTTCCAGATTTGGCTGATGAAGAAGTGGCATTAGAGAGTGAAGATGAGTATGAAGATGATGGGGTGCCAGATTTTGTGATTTTGGTAAGGATGGCGTCATCGTGGGAATCTATCCGTTCCCTCTGGAAATAGTGCTCCGGGATACTCGCCGGCGGCAACTAATGTGCTGAGCGATTTCACGACACCGGGTCTGTCTTCCTTGTAGGTGACTCCGAACCAATCTGAGTCGGTGGGGAGGACGGTGACGGAGGCGTCTCCCTTTCTAATCCGTGCATCAATGGCGGCGGGGATGTAGAATTCGCCGGTATTGAGTCGATTGGGGACGCTGAGAAAGGCTCGAAATTCTTCCTCGAGTTGGGCGAATATGGCGGGGCGTAGCGCCCAGAAATTCATTGAGGCGAGCTCTTCTCCGGTAAGTTCGCGGATTGCTCCATCGGGGGGTGTGTTACAGGCTCCCTTTGCGGTGCGTGAAATTTTTGTAAGCTCCTCGACTCCAAGTAGTTGATTGTTTTCTCCGATAGTGCAGATGCCTCGGGCGACGGTGCCATTTTCTGAGAGAGTATTTGCGAGGCGGAATCCTGCCATGGCATAGGACGTTTCTTGGCCAGAGGTCTCCTGGAAAAATTGCGCTATTTTTGCGAATGAATCGCGACCGTAAAAATCGTCTGCGTTTACGACGGCGAATGGGGTGTCGATCATATCGCGTGCGGCAAGGACGGCGTGTCCGGTGCCCCATGGTTTCTCGCGCTGGGTGGGGATGGAGAAGCCCTGCGGGATATCTGCGGCGTCTTGAATGGCAAATCCTACCTCGATCTGGCTTCCGAATTTGGAGGCGACTTGTGCTTCGAATGCTTTGCGCATCTCGCTGCGAATGATGAAGATGACGCGGGTGAATCCGGCGCGGACAGCATCGAAGACGGAGTAATCAAGAATGGTCTCGCCACCGGGACCGACTGGATCCATTTGCTTCAGTCCGCCGTAGCGGCTGCCCATTCCTGCGGCGAGGACTAGGAGGGTGAGCGGAGGTGTTTCTTGGGAAGTCATCAATGATGGATAAGCTCACACCTGGGGGGAGCACTACCTCAAATGTGATGAAGGTGATGATTTAAGCTGGTGAGGCGACATTGGGAAAGGGGCGCCCGTGCTGAAGATGGATCTAGAGGCGAATGACGTAGAGCCTTCCTTGAGAGACGTGTTTGGCTTCTGCGTCTACGACCCAGCGTTCGCGATACTGGTCGCCCCAGGAATCAGAGAAGGCGATTTCACCGGTCTCCTTGTTGTATCCGGTGATGATGACGACATGGCTATTGCCGCTTGCGGGATCGAGGGACTTCACTTCACGGCGTGCCTCTTCTGTTGTTGCGGCCCAGGCTTTCCAATCATCGACGTCACGTCGAGCTTTGGTGTGGGTGTTTGCCTTTTTATTGAACCAGTCGGTGGAATGAAGTGTCCATATTATGGGGATTCCGTTGTCGATGTATTTGGCGAGTCGACTCATCCGGAGATCGTTGCCTGAAAGGATATCGAATTTCCTTCCTTTTCGTCGAACGTCGCGTTCGACTGCGGAGATGAGGCGACTGACCGATGTGCCGCCCCCGAGGCCTGATTGTCCTGCCATTGCGAGAAGATACATGTCGGCAGGTACATCAAGATAGCGCATGCAGCGCTCGAAGGTGGCTGGTACGCAGTAGCCTTTAGGTCCTTGATCTACCATGGGAAGGTTTTGGATGATCACGTCGCCATTTTCGCGGCGCTCGACATTTGCTCGGATGCGTGGACGCACTTCTGCATCCGTGACTTTTTTCGCTTTGCCTCCTTCATCGGCGAGTGTGGTCGGCTGGATGAGTAGGCCTACATATTCGCCTTCTTCGGCGGAAAGAAGCAATGCGTGCTCACCCCAGTCCCAGCGGGAGACTTTGCGTTTACTCTTTCCTTCACCGAAGCGCTGCACGGTCGGCTCGCCCAGGGCTGCGGTGAGAGCGCTGGTGAGAGCGGATTCGTCGTTTTCCATCGCCTCTTTGAATTTTTTGATCGCGTCCTCGGTGACTTCATCGTTATTGAAATGCGCTTCACCACTTTTCCCGCCGAAGAAATCGCCTTTGTTTGTGTAGACTAGGGAGAGACTATCGACGGCGCCTGCCACGCCGTAGAGTGCTGCGGAAAAAGGGCGTGCTCCGAAAAGGCGATAGTTGGAGCGGGGGTAGGCGCGGAAGCTGGATTGGCGTGGTGTCTTGGATTCCCTAGGCCACCCAAGTCGCTCGGCGACGTCTTTGGGGGCTTCTTTCCAAAGTGGCTTGGAGTTTATGAAAAGCGGTTGCCCGGCAGTCTCTAGGAGGGCTTCAAGGGCTGGGGTGTCCGTTTTGGAGGGGTTGTCCTCTAGTGCCCATTTTTTCACGGCCTCCTGTGATGCTGAATCTAGGCGTGAAAGTGGAACGGAAGTGCTCGTCCCATTCTCTAATGTCAAGAAAAGTGTGCCTTTATCCAGCTTGATCCATTCCGCGGTAATCGTAACGCCTGTACTGCTGGTGATTGCTTGAGGCGCGGAGATCACCGTGGTGGCTTGGAGCGCGATGGCTGAAATAATTGAGATCGTAGGCTTCACTGGGGGATAGTAGGCGAGGAGAGGCGGTAAAAATAGGGTGTCGAGTGATTTTTAATGTGCTATAATTACTGTAATTAGACGATATATCCATATGAAACCTTCTCGCAAAACCGCTTTTGCGGCTGTGAGCGTTCTCACAGTCCTCCTAGCATCCGCAGGAATTGCCATGGCTGCTGACCCGGGCGTGCAGACGTTTGCGGATGCCGTTGCCCGCCCGGCGGTGGCTGGTGGAACGGTGGCTGGAGCCGGTGTGCTTGGCTTCGTTACATGGGTGCGGCAGCGTCTTGGGGCGTGGCCGTTTGCAAAAAGAAGCAATCACCGCAGGAAGTACAGCGTGAAACTTCTCTATTTTCCGTAGGAAACGTGTAGTTTTTCCTTGCACGTCGGGATGATCTCGCGAGATTCGCGACCCACAAAGCTGGAATCAAAATCCGACATAGCTCAGCGGTAGAGCGGGTGACTGTTAATCACTAGGTCGTAGGTTCGAATCCTACTGTCGGAGCCAGTTTTTTATTTTCTCAATGTCTCCGGAACTCGAAACTCTTGCTCGCCGCATCGAAGTCTATACGACTGCTGGCAAGCGCTACAAGCTTCGTGAGGGGCGTGAGCAGGATGAGCTTCGTAAGCTCTCCTCTGAGGGATTGCAGGGCTTTGCAAAGGCCGCCAAGTGCCATGTGGTCTCCCGTCTTGGAGGCACTATTCTGGATTTCACTCGCGCGGGTGCGCTGAATGATAAGATTCCTGGCTATCGCGACGTTGGGTAGGGAAGGGCGATGCGCCTGGTCTCTTTATCGCGAGCGGCTAGTTTTCGACCTTTAGCTTTAAGAAACGGCGGTCACCGGTTTCGAATGGTGTGCTCGGTTCAAACGTTACTGTTTCGAAGTTGTAATCGAGGGGAGTGGTCGTTTCCGTTCCGGTGAGTGTTGTCCAGCTCGTTAAGTTTTGAGAAACCATGAGGGTTCCGGTGATGTCTGTGCGGCGGCGTCGGGTGTAAGTGAAGGTTCCGTCTGCGCTGGGGGCGAGATTGGGTTCGCTTGAGTGATTTCCGGCGTCGAGGCCTAGGAGGTATTCGGTGAGATTTGCGATACCGTCGCCGTCTGGGTCGCCATCTTCGGTTGTATTGGTGAGGCCATTGACGAAGTCTGAGAATGGTCGATACACCTGGGTCGTTTCCGAGGTTGTGCCGCTATTGGGGGCTCCCGATGCGCTGATTGTGCCGTTTAAGACGAGCTCGCTGGTGGTTTCCGCCGGAGGCGTGTAGGTGATCTGGAAATTTGATGAATTGTTTCCGCTGATTGAGGTGCGTGAGGCGGTGACGACACCTGATGTGTGGGAGGCGCTCCAGCCAGGTCCAGAAAAACCGCCGTAGACTCCTCCGGGGGGGAGGGTGATTTCGACGTTGATATTCATAGCCGAAAATGACGATGTGTTGTTCGCGGTGAAGTTGTAAGTGAAGGGGATTCCTCCTTGGGCAGGGTCGAGTGAATCGGTGCTTGAAAGCGTGAGCATAGGAGATGGGCCATTTCCTACGCTCGTTACAGAATACCCTTCTGGAGCAATAAAGGCGTTTATCTGATCGATGTAGTGGGGGACGAAGGTATCGAAGGATCGCTTGAGGGTCGTCGTGACATCAACGGCTGTGTGGACTCCAATGACAGCGAGGTTGCCGTTGAGGATGATGAAAGTCGGATCGGATGAATCGCCGCTTTGAAAATAGACATCGTCTTGGCTTCGGCTGTTGTCGGTCGTGTCTACTCGAAATTCAAAGCCGCGTGTGGCATTGATTGGGGGGCTGGCGGATGGCACCGTGAAGGTGAGAAAGGGATTATTCGGATCGGAGGTGTCGTCCTTGATGGTGCCCGTTCCCCAGCGGGCATGGAGACCTTGGAGGAAGATGGGCTTATCGTAGTAATCGGATTCGTTAGGGAGGTCTGCGATCGGGTAAAATGTGATACTACTGTGGACGTCTTGGGCGAGAGTGCCGATGAGGAGGTCGGTCGCTTCATTTGAGGTGTTCACTGTGGATTCTAGTGAATCGATGACGTAATTGCGGATGGTTCCATCGATTCCGAGAAATCGAAGCGAGCCTCCAGAGACCATTGCAACGTGTTTCGCTGTGATAAAGTGTCGTGGTGAAATCATCGTCGCGGTGTCGTTGCTATCAGCGAGGCTCCATCCGATCCCGGAGAGATCGTATCCGTTCATGAGGAAGTTGCTGTTCGTGGAGGCGGTGGCTGATGTCCCTGGAAATCCAGAGGCAAAGCGATTGTGCTTCGTTGGGGTGTAGGTGCCAAAGACGAGGGCTTCGGCAGATCCCAGCGCGCTCAAAATGAAAAGAGCAGCGATGAACCATTGGGGGGAAAAGGTTGCCATAATTACCATAATCTACTCGAAACAAAGCTCTTCGGCAACTATGAGAAATTAAGGGTGTGCGAAATGCTGCGGATTTTGATTCGCGAACTTGTTATAAGCCCCAAGAAACGAGTGGCGGGCGGCGTTCTTGCGGAGGGTGATTGCCACCGCTAGTCTTCGCTTCCCGATTCTATGAAACTTTCTTCACGTATTTTGCAGCCGTTTCTCTGGCTCCTCCCGGTTGTTGCCATTACTTCTGCATTTGGTGATGTCGTCGCTCCGCAGGAGCTTGATGAGAAAGGGAAAAGGAAGAGAAATCTCGAAGACATCCCTGATCCTGCGCCTGCTGTGCGCCCGGCATCTGCGAGTGTGATTCGTGGGCAGGAGGTGGAAATTATTCTTCAGGCGATCACGAGTACGAGGAAGCAAGTGGTTTTCATCCTTCGCTCGAAGCCTCAGGTGGGTACCGTGCGGGGGCCGTTTCCGATGACGCGTGATGGTGTTTTCGACCGTGCGAAAGTGATCTATTCGTGTCCTCCAAATACCGGGGCCACTGCGGATCTCTTTCACTTTGCCGCGCGTCTCGAGGGAGGCGTCATCTCCGCTCAGACGACCATTACGGTTCAGCTTCTGGATGCCACGCCAGAGCTTGAGCTACCTGCCTCGCTTAGTTTTGGGGATGTCATCATCGGTGAAAGCGTTGAAAAAATGGTGAGGGTAAAAAATACAGGCACGGCGGGCTATCATGGTATCCCATCACTTCCCGCACCGTGGTATGCGGCTTTACCTGGTGAGAAATTTCGGGTTCCGGTCGGTGAATCTGCTGATTTTCGTGTGCTTTTTGCGCCCACTGCTTCTGGAGGGCAGAGAGCGCGCTTTAGTCTTGGTGGAGAAGGTGCGAAATCATTTACCATTTTCGATGGCACTGGGCTCGCTCCTTTCACCGTTTATCCTCCGGCGCTTACACTTACCTACGATTCCGTGTCTGGAGTGCGTAGCGGCGTCATTCAGATCAGCAATACTACCGACGAGGCAAAAAGCCTTGATATCATTGCTGATGAAAGCGTGGGAATCGCGCGCAAGATTGATGTGCCTGCGGCAAAGTCGGTCACGATCCCTGTCTCCGTGATGACTACTTCTGATTCGGATGGCGTGAAAACGGAGCTTGCTGTTCGCTGGCAATCGCACGTCCAGAAAGTGAAGCTTCGTGCGGGTCCAGAGCCCGCGAAGCTTACGGCGGCTGAAGAAAATTTTTCTGGCAGGCTCATTCTTCCTCGTGCTTTGGAGCGTAGCGAACGGCGCGCGGCATTTACTATTACAAATTCTGGCGGCAAGCCTGGTTCTGTTTTTGCTTCTGCCACAGCACCGTTTTCTGTGCGCGATGAAGATCGTGAATTTACTCTCGCTCCGGGCGATACTCGCGAAGTTCTTATCGGAATTCGCGCCCTTACCTCTGGTCTCCATGAAGGAACAGTCCGATTTGTAAGTGGCGAAAATACCTTTGAGCTTCCCGTGCGTGGATCGGTAGTGGCAAAACTCAGCGAATTAAATGCGCCCGAAGATCCCGAAGCTGCCCCAGTAGCTCCGGCGGCAGATGACGCATCCACTCCAGCGCCGGCTCCCACTCAGCCTGCTTCCGTGGTGACTCCCGAAATTGTAGATAGCGCCTTTTCAGGCCTGGGCGAACTGGCTGACCCGAATGGCGGCAATAATGGCCCGGCCATCGTCTCATCCGAAATGCTAAACCTTGAGTCCGCCCTTGCCGAGGCTGAAGCTAGCGAACGCGATGCCGAGGAAAGCTTCCGAAAACGAAAGACTGTTGGTACCGGTGATCCTGTAGCTGATGCCCGCCGCAAATTAGAGACTTTCATTTTCCAAAAGGGCTTTGGAAAGCCTCGCAAAATTGTTAAGTCCATTCCGGTTGTTAAAAATGCCCGTCTTGTTGAGCGGGGAAAACAGCACATTACCATCGCTTGGAAAGCTCCGGATGGAGGCACGTACGATTACGAATTCGATCGGCAGCGCTTATTCTATCAGGAGATGACTGGAAAAATGAGTAAGCTCTGGGTGCCTCACACGAGCGTGAAAATCACCCAATCCGGAGAGGATGTGACTGCGCGTATCGAAGAACTCGAATATGGCGGCCAGTTCAGCTTTCGTCTCTACACCCACGACGAAAGCCGCGGCTATTCCCCCTCTACTCCGGCGTTTAATATAGCGACTCAGGAAAGGAAACCTCCTCTTTCTTGGGGCTGGATCACCGTCATCGCCATTGGTGCTCTCCTCGTCGGAACCATCGGCTATCAAAAGCTCCGGAACCGAAATCTTGGCGGGCGCAAGGTGCGGAGGTAGCTTTATAATTCTGGAGCTAGCCCGATTTCGACGCGGTAGAATGCTCTCGAACTGGTAGTGGGATCGCGGTGAATGGGACCGGGTGCGTAGTAGTGATGGTGATCTCAGCGCTGCGGCGGAACTCTCTGAGATTCTTCCAATTCGTCGCCGGCCCTTGCATACGGCGAGTGACGCTTTTTTACGATCAAGGAGCTTGGTGCAAGCCTTCAGGAGGTCGTCGCGCCCTATATAATCAAGGGAATTGTAGGGCATATGTCGATTTGGTGCAAAGCTTGGGTGGGAGTTGGCTTTGCGCGAAATCGACAAAACTGAAAGCTATCAATTCCCAACAAGCGGCTCAGCGCCCACTTCCGCAGCAAGTTCATTAAACTCACCTAGCTCGGCATCGGTGAAAAGTAGCCCGCCGGCTTTTGCTGTTTCGGCGGCAGCCTGTGCTTCGAGCTGTCCGGGGAGGAGGCAGTTATCGTTGCCGTGGCCGAGGATGTCTTCGATTACGGCTTTGACGTTGCCGGCTTGATCACGGCCTGCGGCGAAGGCTCCGGAGTTCATGGCATCTGGGTGGATGACTTGGAAGTAGAAGTTCGGTGTGCGTTTTTCGCCTTCGGGTGTCTGGCGGCTACGAAGGGTGGGGAGGGAGCCGCCGATGAAGCCGCCTACGATTTCATTGATGAGGCTGAGGCCGTAGCCTTTGTGGCGGCCGAAGGGAAGGAGGGCGGAGACGGCGTTTGGGTCTTGAGTGGGGTTGCCATCTTTATCGACTGCTGAATCTGGAGGGAGGGTTTGCCCTTCGCGTTTGAATTGCTGGACGCGTCCCATGGCAACGGTGGAGGTGGCCCAGTCAATTACGATTGGGTAGCCTACGGCGTCGGTGGTGGGAAATCCCCAGGAGTGGGGGTTTGTTCCGAGGGTGGGGAACTTACCGCCGAAGGGGACTACTTCGGCGAGGGCTGCTGTGCAATTGGTGTAGGCGATGTAGCCGCGCTTGGCGGCGTCCATCACGTAGCCGCCACCCCAGAGGTAGTGGAAGGCGTTGTCTACACTGACTTGGCCGATGCCGTATTTATCGGCCATGGCGATGCAGGCTTCCATGGCTTCGAAGGCGGTGGCTTGGCCAAGCTTCATATTCGCGTTCCAGACTTGGGAGGCTTCGAATTTACTTGGGAGCTTTTCAATGGTGGCTCCGGGAGTGCAGCCGCCGCCTTTGGAGCCGAAGAGTTCATCGAGGTGGAGGGCTTTGATTGCATTGTGCGTCCGGATTCCGTGGGTGGAAGCCATCTCGCAAAACTTGGCGCCTGCGGCGGCTTCTTCAGGAGTGAAGCCACGGTGCTCGTAGGCGGCTTGGACGAGGGCATTGTGTGCGGCGGCGGAGACGGTTTTGAATTCGGACATTTTGGAAGTGTTTAGTTTTCAGCGGCTAGAACTCGAGGGTTTCGAGGTGGCTGTGCAGCTTGTGATTTTTTGGGATCACTCGGTGATTTTGATGACGCCTTCGGGGAGTGGTGCGTCGTTTGCCTGGAAGACTTCGCCGCTGCTGAGGGCGTTGATGAGGTTTTGGGTGGCTTTCATGGCTTGGCGGGGGACGGATTCGTAGGTGCGGGAGCCGATGTGGGGGGTGATGATGGTCTTGGGGTGCTGCAAAACCGGGTGGTCGGCTGGGGGGGGTTCTTGGTCGAGGACGTCTGCTGCGTAGCCGGCGAGGTGGCCGGAATCGAGGGCGGCTAGGATGGCGGCGTTGTCGGTGAGTTCACCGCGGGAGGTGTTCACTATGTAGCTGCCTTTGGGCATGAGGGCGATGCGTTCGGCGTTGATGAGGCTTTGGGTGGCGGCGGTGAGCTTGGTGTGGGGGCTGATGATATCGACGGCGGTGAAGAGAGTTTCGATGGAGTCGTGGCGGATGATGTCGTATTGCTCGGCGAATTCTTGTGGCCAGTAGTTCCCAAAAGCGTGGACTTCCATATCGAAGGCGCGGGCGCGTTTGGCGACTTCTTGGCCGATGCGGCCGAGGCCGACGAGGCCGATTTTTTTCTGCCAGAGTTCGTGGCCGGTGAGGCGGGTCCATTCGCCGGCGCGGCAGTGATTTGCCTCAGTGATGAGGTTGCGCACGAGGGCGAGGAGGAGGGCGAAGGTGTGCTCGGCTACGGTGGTGTGGTTTACCCCGGGGGTGAAGAGGACGGGGAGGCGGAGGTCGGCGCAGGCGGTGAGGTCGATCTTATCGAGGCCGATGCCGTATTTGGAAATTACTTTGAGGCGGGGGGAGCATTTTTCGAGGACTTGGCGGGTGAGGGCGTCGTCGCCGCAGAGGAAGGCATCGAAGTCTCCTGCGAGCTCCATCATTTGGGCTTCGCTGAGGGGGCCGCGTTCCATGTGGACGTCGTAGCCTTGAGATTGGAGAAGCTCGTGGTGGGGACCGGGGGTGTCCTGGTAGGAGGTGGTGGAGAGTAAAACGCGTTGGCTCATGGGGGCGTGAGTGTGTGGTTTCCTCTGGGGCGAATCAAGTGTCTAGTGGTGGATATGCCAACCGATGAGATCGAACGAAACCTTGGATTACAACCTCTGGATGCTTTGCTGACGCGCCTGGAGCTGGGGAACCACGATCTGGTAGAGGCGTCGCCGGTGCAGCTGACGCATAAGCAGGTAGCGCGGGCGCGGAAGGGGCGGCGGCTGACTCGAAATATGCAGGATAAGATCCTGGTGGCAGTGAATAAGGCGGGGAAGGGGACGTTTGTGCAGGGGGATCTTTTTAATTATCGCTAGAAGCGAAGCGGGAATACGGAACTTCACTTTATGGAGACTGATTGGGTGATTGCTGGAGGTGGCTTGGCGGGCACTACTTTAGCTTGGGAGCTTTTGGGGCTGGGGCAGGAGGTGAAAATCGTAGACCCGCTGGAGCGGGAAACATCTTCACGGGTGGCGGCGGGATTAGTGACTCCGGTGACGGGGAAGGGGCTGAATGTGAGTTGGAGGTTTGCGGAGCTGCAGCCGGTGGCGGTGGCGTTTTACCGTGAGCTGGAGGTGCGTTTGGGGGCGAAGTTTTATTATGAAATGCCGATTGTGCGGGTCTTCGGATCGGAGAAGGAGCGGGTGAAGTGGGAGAAGAAGAGGGAGTGGCCTGAGATTGCGGAGTGGGTGGAGGATGGGGATGCGGCGTTTCCGGAAACGGTGGATGCTCCTTTTGGAGGGTTTGTTATGAAGGGTGGTGGGTATTTGGATGTGGAGGCGTTTTTGGCGGCTTCACATGGGAGGTGGCGTGAGGAAGGTGTTTTGGATGTGGGGAAGGTCGATCTTGAAAGCTTGCCGGAGAGTCGTTGTGGGACGGTGCTTTGTCTGGGCGCTGCGGCGGCTGGCGTCGCGCCATTCGATTGGGTGCCCTTTCGTGCGGCGAAGGGGGAGATCTTGGATCTGGAATCAGCTCATGATGCGTCCCAGGTAATGAATCAGGTGGGAACGTGGCTACTGCCGGTGGGGCAGGGGAAATTTCGCACGGGAGCGACGTATTCGTGGGAGCCGCTGGATGCGATTCCTACGTGTGAGGGGCGGGAGGATGTGGAGCGTCGGGTGCGAGGATTTTTGAAAGCAGATTATGAAGTGACTGGGCACCGGGCGGGGGTGCGGCCGGTGATTGCGGCGAGTAAGGCGCTGATGGGGAGGCATCCTTCGCGACCGGAGGTGGTGTTTTTCAATGGCTTGGGATCGAAGGGGGTGTTGGTGGCTCCGTTTTTTGCGCGAATGTTGGCGAGGCATCTTGTGCTCGCGGAGGGAATCGAGGATGAGGTGAATCTTGCTAAGATACTTGCTCAAAGTGGAAGTTGATCGTTAGATGTCGCGATGATTTGGGCTCTTCATGGGAATTTGGGTTCGCCCGCAGACTGGAATGGTCTTGAGGAGGCGTGCGGGATGGAGGTGCGAGCGCTCGATTTGTATGCGGCGCGACAATCGATGGAAAATGTGGGGGCATGGCTCCGCGAGATGGCGGCGGATGATGCTGAGCCGATTTTGCTCGGATATTCGATGGGAGGGAGGCTGGCGCTGGAGGCGCTGGTAGAAGATTGCTCGGCGTGGGCGGCGGCGGTGATCGTTTCGGCGCAGCCGGGGCTGGCAGATCCGGTGGAGCGGCAGGCTCGGCTGGTATCGGATGGAGGCTGGGCGGGGATGCTGGAAAAGGGGGAGCAGGGATGGGCGAATTTTCAGACGGCGTGGGATCTTCAGCCGGTGCTTGCGGGGCGGGCGCGTGCCTCGGTGAGTCGGGAGTGGCGAGAGGGGCTGGATGCGGGATTTGTAGAGTGGTCTTTGGGGAATCAGCCTGATTTAGTGCCGATGTTAGATCGGGTGCGGATTCCGGTATTGTGGGTGACGGGGGAGGAGGATGCGAAGTATTCGAAAGTGGCGAAGCGGGCGTGTGCGGTGCTGCCTGGAGCCGAGCATGTGGTGGTGGAGGGAGCCGGGCATCGGGTGCCGTGGGAGGCGCACGATTTTTTCCCAGTGATCGTGCGGACGTTTGCGGAGAAGTCCGGCTTGCTCTAGGGAGCGTAGCACTCGCAACTTACTATGTGGAATTCAGTAAAAGACTTCGAAGATATCCGGCTTGAAACGACGGAGGACGGCATTGCCAAAATTACAATCAACCGCCCGGAGGTGCGCAATGCGTTTCGTCCGCAGACGGTGAAGGAGATGCTAGTGGCATTTGAATGGGCTCACGAGGCTCCAGAGGTGGGGGTGATTATTTTGACGGGTGAGGGCGACAAGGCGTTTTGCTCGGGGGGCGATCAGAAGGTGCGCGGTGATGGGGGCTATGTGGGCGGTGATGGTGTGCCGCGACTTAACATCCTTGATGTGCAGAAAAAAATTCGAGGGATTCCGAAGCCAGTGATTGCGATGGTGGCGGGATACGCGATTGGCGGGGGGCATGTGCTTCACGTGGTGTGCGACCTGACGGTGGCGGCGGATAATGCGCGCTTCGGGCAGACTGGCCCGAAGGTGGGCTCTTTTGATGGAGGTCTTGGATCGAGCTATCTTGCTCGGATCGTGGGGCAAAAAAAGGCGCGGGAAATTTGGTATCTTTGCCGACAGTACGATGCGGAGCAGGCGCTGGAGATGGGGCTGGTGAATACGGTGGTGCCGCTGGCGGAGCTTGAGGCGGAGACGGTGAAGTGGTGTCGTGAAATTTTGGAGCATTCGCCGCTGGCGCTGCGCTGCTTGAAGAGTGCGCTGAATGCGGATTGTGATGGTCAGATGGGGCTTCTCGACATGGCGGGAAATGCGACGCTGCTCTATTACTTGAGCGAGGAGGCAAAGGAGGGGAAACAGGCGTTTATTGAAAAACGGAAGCCAGATTTTTCGAAGTTCCCACGTTTTCCGTGAGTCGGGTTCTTCCTTGGATATTGGCGGGGCGTCCTAAGACGTTGCCAGCTGCGGTGGTGCCGGTGTGGGTGGGGTGTGTGCTGGCGTATGTGCTCTATGGAGAGTTCTGCCTGTGGCTGGCGCTAGCCACGGCGGGGAGTGCGGGGCTGATTCAGATTGCGACCAATTTTTTTAATGACGCAATCGATTTTGGAAAGGGATCGGATACGGAGAAGCGGCTGGGGCCGCGTCGGGTGACGGCGAGTGGAGATCTTTCGGCGAGCTCAGTGATGCGGGCGGGGGTTGTGACGCTTCTATTGGCTTGTGCGGTGGCGGTGCCGATGATTGTGGAGCGGGGGTGGCCGGTTTTGTTGATTGGGATTCCGAGTTTGTATTTTAGTTTTGGCTATACGGGGGGACCGCTGCCGCTTGCGTATCGGGGATTGGGCGAGCTTTTCGTAGTGCTGTTTTTTGGACTGATTGCGGTGGCGGGGACGGTGTTTGTGCAGTCTGGAGAGTGGGGAGGAGTGGATTCTGTGGTGCTTGGTTTGCAGGTGGGTGCGCTTTCGACGGTGCTGATTGCGGTGAATAATTTACGGGATCGTGAAGAGGATGCGGGGACGGGGAAGCGCACGTTGGCGGTGCGTTTTGGAGAGGTGTTTGGAAAGGTGGAAATTATAGCGCTCTGTCTGTTTCCTTACGCTCTTGGGGTGTATTGGCTGCGGCAGGTGGAGATGGGGGGCGGCTTCTGGTGGCCGCTTGTGGCACTCGTTCCCGGAGCGATTGTGAGTGGAGTGGTGACGGCCAATCCTCCGGGGCCGGTGTATAATAAAATGCTGGGCGTTGCAGCGTTGCAGCTGGTGCTCTTCGCGGGGCTTTTCCATTTTGGTGTGCTGTGAGCCTTTACATTCATCGATATGAAATGCGCTCTGCGGGAGCGCTCAATAGAGCTTCGGCTCGTGATGTATTTAATGGTGTGCTTGTAAGGATTGGGGATGGTTTTGGGTGCTTGCATCCGTGGCCAGAGCTTGGTGATGTGCCGCTGGATGAGCAGCTTGCCGCTTTAGAATCGGGCGGGAAGACGCCTTTGATCGAGAGGATGATGGTTTGTGCAGCAGCTGATGGTGCGGCGAGGCGCGAGGGGCGGAGCCTTTTCGAGGGACTTGAGATTCCGGTAAGTCATTATTCACTTCCGAATTCGGAGGTGGAAGTGCCGGATGAGTTTTCGGTGGTGAAGGTGAAGCTTGGGAAAGATGCGGAAGAAAGGATGCTCGCGGTTGCGGAGGCGAATCCCGCCCTGCGATTGCGGGGGGATTTTAATGGGACATCGAGTGCGGATGATTTTGTGAAATGGGCGGAGCAGCTTCCTGTGGCGGTGAAAGGGAGATTGGATTTTGTGGAGGATCCTTTTGCTTTTGATGCCGTCAATTGGGCTTTGGTGGAGGGGCAGACGGGGATTCCGCTGGCGATTGATCGAAAGGAAGGGAAGGCGCGGTGGCCGCTTCGGGTAATGAAGCCGGCGGTGGAAGATGTGTCTGCGGAGATCGTGGGGCGTCGTGTGGTGACGTCTTATATGGATCATCCATTGGGGCAGGTGTATGCGGCTTGGTGCGCGGCGGTAGATCCGAGTCTGGCGGGAGAGACTCATGGATTGGTCACACAGCACCTTTTTGAGCCGGACGTATTTTCTGAGGTTTTGGGTGAGGCTTCGCCGATTCTTAAAGTCCCGGATGGTGCTGGCTTGGGGTTTGGCGAAGTGTTAGAGTCGTTGCCTTGGAAGAAACTCTGCTAGGCGAAAATTGGGAAAACCGCGTGCTCCCGGGCGGTGCGGCTGCGGTGGAAGCGTGGCTGGCTCAAGAGTCTCGCCGGGAAACGGTCGTTTTTGCGACTTCTGGTTCGTCTGGAACACCCAAGTGGGTCGTGCATACGCGGAGGACGCTTGAGGCTTCGGCGCGCGCGGTGAATGCGCATTTGGAGGTTTCTTTTGCGGATCGCTGGTTACGTGCGATTCCGGCGGTTCATGTGGGCGGCTTCGCGATACACGTCCGTGCAGCTTTGGCGGGGATTGCGGCGGATGTATTCGAGGAGCGCTGGAATGTAGAGGGATTTATCAATGCTCTGCGGGTGAATGGGACGACGCTGGTCTCGCTTGTCCCGGCTCAGATCTTCGACCTTGTGGAATTTGGTGTTTCGCCGGAGGCGGGGCTGAGGGCTGTCGTGGTGGGGGGAGGGCGGCTTGATTCCGATCTTGCGGCAAAGGCTCGTGCGCTTGGGTGGCCGGTGCTCGCAAGCTATGGATCGACTGAAGCGGGCTCGCAGGTGGCGACTGAATTGCCAGGGCGGCCGGGAGAAATGGTGCTGCTTCCAGGGTGGGAAATTCGAGATGATGCGGTGCGGGGTGCGGCTCTGGCCGATGGAATATTGGTGGAAAGCGGGAGTGGGCTTCGGCTGGAGCGAATCGCGGATGAATTAGGCTGGTTTGTGACAGGGGATCGGCTCGAGATTGACGATCGCGGTAATATTACGGAAGTGAAAAGGCTTGGTCGCACAGTGAAAGTGCTTGGCGAGCTTGTGGATCTCGATGCTGTGGAAGCGGTTTACCGCTCTGCAGCTCCTTCTGGTGTGCGTGTGGCTTTGGTCGCGGTGCCTGATCTCCGGAGCGAAAATGCCCTCGCACTGGCGGTAGAAGGGGAAGTGGGATGGGTGCGCAGCGTCAAAATTACAGGGCTTTTTCGCCCTGCCAAAGTGCGTCAATTTTCAAGTATTCCGAGTGGGGCTCTCGGGAAACCTCATTATGGAGAAATTGCGTCTCAATTCCTCTCAGAAAGAGCTTGCAAACCCTCAGCCAGCCTCTAAAACTCTCACCCCCTAATTATGGCCAAGAAATCCTGGATCGAGCGCAATAAGCGCAAACAAGCAACCGTCGATAAATACGCTGAGCTCCGTCGCCAGCTGAAGAAGGAGAACGATTATACCGGTCTCACGATGCTTCCGCGTGATGCTAGCCCGACTCGTGTTGTGAATCGCTGCGAGGCCACTGGTCGTCGTCGTGGATACCTTCGTCGCTTCAAGCTTTCCCGTATTGCTTTCCGTGAGCTCGCTTCCGCCGGAATGATTCCAGGCGTTACGAAATCGAGTTGGTAACGACCTGTTGGTCGCTGAGGCAACCATGCGGTTGCTGGGATACATCAACTAGCGTGCATACGCTGGTTTGTGTACTGGCACCGTTACGATAATGTCCTGACGTGCCATTTTACGAATATGTCGCGGTCGATCTTGAGAAAGGTTGCCGTATCTGCGTCAAAGGATTCGAGCTTCGACGCCCCATTGATCGTCCTGCTTTGGAGAATTGTCTCCTGTGTAAGCAGCCGGTGAAGAAGAAGATCACTCGGGTGAATACCCCGAAGATCACGAAGCCGCTCTCAGTGAGCGATGCTAAGAAGGCTGGGTTTACCGTGCTGGAAAAGCGCGACGAGGGTGTTTACGAGCGCCAGTGAGTGGTTGCTTCCTCCGCGTGGGATTTGGATTGGCTCCCTTTACGAAGCTATTTGGTGCTCGCTGGTGGTGAGACTTTTGGCCTGATCGACCCAGTTTTCGCGCTGAATACGACCGGTGAAGGCTAGGCGGCGATTGGCCATCCAGATGTTGTAGTCGGTCCAATCGGCGATTTGTTGGTAGCGATAAATGCCGAAGGTGTTGAGCTTTTCTTGGAGGATGGCTCCGATGCCTTTGATTTCGGTAAGGTCGTCGTGTCCGGTGGGGGGATCGGGGAAGATGATGCCGAGGCCGCTATCGATGGAGACGGTTTCTCCGGGGTATTTCGCCAAGAGTGGTGCGTAATCGAAGGTGCCAGTAGGGGGCTTCTCGTCGGGATCATCCACGAAAGTGACTTCATCGAGGGGGAAGGCTGCGGGAGATCTTCCGTTGCGCTTTTTACTTTTCGTTGAAGCGAGCGCGGTGACGACGGCGACGCTGGAGCGAAGGCTATCGGATTCGGCGCGGCTAGCGGCGACCTCTTTGGTGCGCTCGGTGAGGGTGGTCTCAAGTGCGGCGATACGGGCGTCGCGTTGGGCGATTAGGTCTTCGAGTTCGGAGTGATCAGATGTGGTAAGTCCAGGTTCGTCGGGAAGGGGGAGTGGGGCGTTTCCAAGGCCGAAATTAATCGGGCGGCACTCTTCGGGGACTCGTTTTAGCAATGCATCACGCTCGGCTTCGAGGTGGGCGAGCGGGCGGTGCCAGCGCCAAAAGGCGTAGGCGAAACCGAGGAGTGCAAAAAGGGCGCATCCCCAGAGCTGGCTAGCGGTGAGATTGGAGATTACGAATTGGAGCTTTTCCATGGTGCAGGGGGGGGGCGGAGGGATGGCTAAGAGGCGGGGGAGTCTTCACTCATTGCTCGGAGGCGAGCGATTTCAGTGCGAAGGTCGGCGGCGCGGCGGCGGTGGGTGCGCCAGATGCGTCGGCCAATTCCAAGGCCGAGCCAGTAGAAGGCAAGCCCAAGGATGGTGATAACGATGGCGGTGATAAGAAAGTAGCTAGATACGGGGCTCATCGGTTTAGCGGGGTGGGAAGAGGTGGAATTCTACGCGGCGGTCGCGCCAGGCATCGGAGGCTTTCTTGCGCTTTCCGGCAGCGGGGTAGTGGGCGGCTTCGAGGCGATCTGATGGGGCACCTGCGGCTATGAGTGCATCAAGTATTGTTCTTGCGCGAAGATCCCCGATTTCTGGGGCATTCGTGGCTTCCGAGTGAGCATCGGTATGGCCGCCAACGATTACGGATAGGCCATCAGGCAGGCTGGCGAGTCGGGCGGCAGCCTTGGTGATTCCTTCACGTGAATTCGCTGGTAGGTCGGTTTTGGCTGCTCCGAAATACACTGCGTGGAGATTGAGTGAGCGAATGAATTTGCGATTCTCTGGAGTGTCCGAGATCTGACTACTAGTGGGCGGTGTCTTGGGCTCCGCAGCTGGTATTTCGCTGCTAGATAAGGTTTCAACCTCGGATGAGAGGATCGCTTCAGGGGCGGCGGCGATGGCCATCTCGGTTTCCAGCTGCTTAATTTGCGTGGTTTCAGGGGTGGCTGCTATTTCGATGCCTGGCACTGCAATTGGCTCGGGGATTACTGCTGGCTTCGAGGTGGGGCTTGATGGCTGCTCCGGAAGTGCTGAAACCGGGATGATTCCTGTCGGGCTAGCCGGAGTGTTCGCTGCTGCAGTCTCATTTGAGGCCGTCGGATTGTTCCTGAAGGCGCGGGAGATAGCTTCCACTGGCGGGTGGGATGCCAGAGTGAGGATGGCGACTAGACCGAAAAATAGGCTCGTGAAGAGGACTCGCATAATCTTCCATTCGTGCGCGCCCTTTCAGGTGCGCTTGGTTTACTGTAGTTAAAAAATAGCAGGCCTTAATAGAAAGGCCGGCGGGGATATACATAGTTTTAGCAGGCGTTGGGGGGCGCTGGCTAGAGAAAACGAGACTCTTTTTCGGGAAAACTCTTTTTTCTGACTCGGGCTCTTTTCTTGCGGCTCTCCGGCGTTTCGCTATGAGTAGTCACACCCTCCCTCTGAGGGCTTTCACCCATTTCTCTTACCCTTTCGATATTCAGTGGATCAGTACCTTCGTTCCTTCAAAACCGGCAGCGATGCCGATGGCAAATTTGTGTCACTTCCAGCGCTCCGTGATGCGGGTGTTGCTCCAAACCTTGACCGCCTTCCTGTCTCAATTCGGATTGTGCTTGAGTCCGTATTGCGAAATTGCGATGGAAAGAAAGTGAGCGATGCGGATGTGAAGAATCTCGCGGGCTGGAATGCGAAAGCCCCAGGTGACTACGAGATTCCCTTCACGGTTGCTCGAATCGTTCTTCAGGATTTTACGGGAGTGCCTCTTCTCGTGGATGTGGCTGCGATGCGCGATGCTGCGGTGAAGCAGGGCGCGGATCCGAGTGCGGTGGAGCCGCTTGTGCCGGTAGACCTTGTGGTCGATCACTCGGTGCAGGTCGATTTTGCTGGCTCGCAAAACGCGCTCGATCGCAATATGCAGATCGAATTCATTCGTAACCGCGAGCGCTACGAGTTCCTGAAGTGGGGGCAGCAAGCCTTCGATACATTTTCGGTGGTTCCTCCAGGGATCGGCATCGTTCACCAGGTGAATCTTGAGTTCCTCGCGAAAGGCGTGCTGGACAAAACGGATGTTTTCTATCCCGATACTCTAGTGGGCACGGACTCGCACACGACCATGATTAATGGTCTGGGAGTCGTAGGCTGGGGAGTTGGCGGTATTGAGGCAGAGGCCGGAATGCTTGGCCAGCCGGTCACCTTCCTCGTTCCTGAAGTCGTCGGTGTTTACCTTCATGGCGCGCTTGCTGAGGGCGTCACGGCTACTGATCTTACTCTTAAGGTCACGCAGATGCTTCGTGCGCACGGTGTTGTCGGTAAGTTCGTCGAATTTTATGGGCCGGGTGCTGAGGCGTTGTCTCTTCCTGATCGTGCGACGATTGCAAACATGGCTCCAGAATACGGTGCGACCATGGGCTTTTTCCCGGTTGATTCGGAGACGATTTCTTACCTCCGTGGCACTGGGCGCAGTGAGGAGCTTTGCCGCACTGTCGAAAATTACTACTCCGCCCAGGAGTTGTTCGGCATCCCGAAGAAAGGCGATATTGATTACACGGATGAGCTCGAGCTTGATCTCGGCACTGTCGTGCCAGCAGTCTCTGGCCCTAAGCGCCCGCAAGATCGCATTGACGTGCCAGATCTTGCTGATCGCTTCAATGCGCTGTTTGAGATGCCCGTTGCTGAAGGTGGCTTCGGTCTCCCCGCTGACGCGCGAAACACCCGGGTTCCCATTCACCTGGACTCCCCAGCAGGCGAGTTCGATAATCCGCTCATCGAAGGCGAGACCATCACTGCGATCGACACCCATACCGAACTCGGCCATGGCTCGATTCTCATCGCCGCCATCACCAGCTGCACGAATACTTCAAACCCAAGCGTGATGCTCGCCGCGGGACTTGTGGCGAAGAAGGCCAATGAGAAAGGCCTCAAAGTCGCTTCCTATGTGAAGTCCTCCCTTGGGCCAGGCTCCCGAGTTGTCACTGACTATCTTGAAGCCACTGATCTTCAGAAAGAGCTCGATACGCTCGGCTTCCAGACGGTCGGCTATGGCTGCACGACGTGCATCGGCAATGCTGGGCCGCTTCACCCCACGATCGATGGAGCTATCAAAGAGGGCGATCTTGTCTGCGCCTCAGTCCTTTCCGGGAATCGAAATTTCGAAGCTCGAATTCACGGAGCGATCAAAGCGAATTTCTTGATGTCTCCGCCGCTCGTAGTCGCCTACGCACTTGCGGGCCGCGTTGATCTTGATCTCACCAAGGATCCTCTCGGCACAGATCAGGACGGGGAGCCCGTCTTCCTTGCTGATCTTTGGCCTACACTTCAGGAAGTAAAAGATCTCCTGTCCAGTGCACTCAAGCCAGAGGTTTACGAAAAACTCTACGGCGATTTCAATAGCGCTAATCCCAAGTGGGCTGAGATCCCGGGCAAGACCGGTGCCGCTTACGAGTGGGATGATTCATCCACTTACATTCAGCTTCCACCGTTCTTTGAAGGCTATGATGGTTCACTTTCTGATATTACAGATATCCACGATGCCCGCCCGCTGGGAATTTTCGGTGATTCGGTGACGACCGATCACATCAGCCCCGCTGGAGCAATCAAAGCAGATTCGCCCGCTGGTAAATATCTTAGCGACAATGGCGTCGCGGAAGCTTCGTTTAATAGCTTCGGCTCTCGCCGGGGCAACGACCGCGTGATGACTCGCGGTACATTCGGCAATGTGCGGATTAAGAACCTTATGGTTCCCGGCACCGAAGGTGGCTACACGACCTACTTCGGAGAAACTGACGTTCCTGCGCTCGAGAATCCTAAGTCCACCGATACCGGCACGCCGACGCATATCTACAATGCTTGCAATGCTTACCAGGCTGCCGGCACCCCGCTGATCGTGATTGGTGGTGAAGACTACGGCATGGGCTCTTCGCGTGACTGGGCGGCCAAAGGCACGCGCCTTCTCGGTGTAAAAGCCGTGATCACAAAATCCTTCGAGCGCATTCACCGAAGTAACTTGGTGGGTATGGGCGTCCTTCCGCTGAATTTCAAAGACAGCGCCGACTACGATGCTGCCACCGCACAGCATGATGCTACCTTTAGCATCGTGGGGCTCAGTAATGACACACAGCCCCGTAGTGAAGTGACGCTAGTCGTGAAATTGGCTGATGGTAGCGAGAGTCGCTACCCGCTCATTGTTCGTATCGATACACCTGTCGAGATTGACTACTACCGTGCAGGAGGAATTCTTCCTTATGTGCTCGCTCAGATTTTGGAAGCCTCTGCGTAGCAGGGAGTTAGTGATGCTTCATTGACGGAGCCCTTCATTCCTCGTAACATGTCCATGACGTGTTACGAGGTCTTCCCCCAGAAAAACCTTCGCCACCAGCGGAAGTTAGCAAAGCGGATTCTGAAAAGAAGCCGCCCGAGACTGCGTCTGCCGATGTAAGGGATCCAGCTTCAATTAGGGTGCCTTTCGTAGCCTCTCCTCATAAAAAAGTTCCGGGGACGCAGGCGAGTTGGATAAAGATGGATCTTTCGCTCATGCCCGAAGAGATCGCTGAGGAATTGGGTGTGGAGTTCGATAGTGTGAAGGCGTCGGCGACCGGATCTACAAAGGCACTTCCTGAAAAGCTGCGGCCAGCAGAGATCGGCGTTGATTATACCGACGAAGATAGCGATTTCTTCGCGGAGCAGACAGGTGGCCTCGTGAGCCAGCTTCTTGCTGCAAATTGGGAGAATGCCCCCGATTCGCTCAAGGAGGACATCAATAAATTCCTCGACGAGGAACTTTCACGGTCGCTGGCAATCGTGCAGCCGGTCTCCGGAGGCGTGAAGCTCAAGGATAAGCCTGCCCGCTTGCGGACGCCCGATCATAGCTCTGATGCTGAGGGAACGTCTTCCTCTGTCGTGAATTTTATGAACGAAGATACGTTGTGGGGAGAAGATTTAGATCTTGATGAGCTAATTTCGTAGTTCTTCTTTTTCCTAATCCGAGAGCGTCACGCGGAGGAAGCAGCGGCCTGTATTTCTGGCTGAGCCGATGGTCTCACGAGCCACAATTTCTTGCATACCACCGCCGGTGAGCGTGGCACTGATGATTTCTACATCGTCGGTCCAATTGGTGAGATCGGCTGAGACTTCTACTTCGAAATTTATGCCTGCTGCGGGAAGGCGGGTAGGGAAGGAGGCTTCGATTAGTGTCCCATTGGTGGGCGTTTGCAGGAGGACGATTTCGGGGGCGTTTCCGATATTAGGTGTCGTGGGATCGGTGCCTGCGGCGAATTCGGCGAGATTCGCGATGCCATCTTGATCGGGGTCATCGAGCGGAGCTCGTTCGCTGGTGCTGGGGATATTTACTGCGGCCCAGGTGGCGAAGTCATCAATTGATGCCGGCTGGATGGAGGCTCGGACAAGGGCGTTGCTATCATCGGTGAAGGTGGTGTTGATGATCATTTGGCCGCTGTTGCTGAAATCAGAGAGGGCGAGATCGGCGACGGTCTTTCCGGTAAGAGAGCCGCCGGCGTGGGCGATGCTGAGGAGGTCGCCGTTGGTGTCCATTGCCCAGACTCCAAAGGCACGTGAACCATCGGCGCGGCGGAATTTTGCAGGGAAGGCTACTTGGCCGAGTGCATTGATCCGGGGCGCTCCAAAATTTTCGAAAAGAGCGCCGCTGATACCGATGGCGGTTTCGCCCGCACGGGCAACAAGTCGGAGGGCTGAGGGGGTGCTGCCGACGTAGACGGCAGGAATATCGCCGACCCTAGCAGTGAAAGTGGCAGTGCCGATCGCATTGATCGCGGGGTCTCCGAGGGAGCTAATGGTGGCGCCTCCGGTGAAGCCAGGGGCTGGTGCACCGGTGACCACTGTGGTGAAAATATCTCCGGATCTTTTAATGAAAATGGCCTCGCTGTCGGTAAGTCCCGCCCAGAAGGCGGCGTTACCTGAGGCGGCATTACTTGGCAATCCGAATTCATAATAGGTTCCCTCACTAGCGGGCGCACTATTTCCTGCGATGGCGAGTGGCGTGAGATTTCCGCCGGATGCTGTCCACAGGCCATCAGCCTCTAAGGCGGTGGTGCCTTCAAGTGATGAGGAGACGATGCCGTCTCCGGAATCTGGAGCTGGTGTGGTGGAGGGGGAAACGAGGGTGCCCGAGGTGCCGGATGCGGTTGCACCGCTCACGGCGACGAATGGGGGGCGGCCCATAAATCGCTCGGGATCGAATGTATTTCCGGGCGAAGGGCGGCGATAGATCCATGTCCCTTGGATGAAGACATTTCCGAATACATCGGGCGGCGTCACAATGCGCCAGTCTCTGCCTACGGCGTTGAATGTGACTTGGCCGTTGGTGCCCACGACGGGGGCTCCGAGTTCGTAGTAACGGAAATCGTTGCCGTCTGAGCCGAATACTTGGACGCCATTTTCGATGAAGTGGTAAGTCCGCATGTTTTCCAGGCAGACGAGCCAGCACTGGAGGTGAGGTGCTTCTTCGGGAGAACTTCGATCGATGATGGTGCCATCTCCGGTGACCCAGATGGCACTGTCGTTGTAATCGCGGATGCGGTATTGATCGCCGGCGGGCTCGTTTACAAAATCGGTGATGAACGCGGCGTTGCCATCTTCACCGAGATCGAGATCGCGCACGGATTCAATGATCACTCGGTAGTCCGCGCCATCGGCTAGACTACTGAAATTCTGATAGCCTCGAAAGGGAGATGTCGTGGTGCCGGAGGTGGCCAGGAGCTGGGGAGTCGCGCTGCCTGCGGAGAGGCGCCAGGCGCTAGAATTATCGGTAGTCTCCGAGATGTAAGCGATATCTCCGCGGCTATTAATTTGAGCATCGGAGTATTCGGCTCCGGAAGTGATGGTCTCGTAGGTGACCTGCGCGGAGGCGGGGAGTGCTGCGGCGAGAGCGAGGAAGGTGGGGACTGTAGTTTTTTTCATGCCCGTGTTAGGAAAATGCGTTGAGGAACGGGATGGTCGGTAGCGAGCCGGGGGTGCCTTGGAGGACTTGAGAGATGTTTCCCGAAGGGACTCCGAGCCATTGCTGGAGGACGGTTTTGTAGATCTGGCGGAAATCGACGGTGGCGGCAAGACTGTCGTTTTTGATGCGGTTGGCTTCGTTGAGGTTTGGGAGACTGCCGTAGAGTCCGGCATTGACGCCGCCACCCATGACGAAGACGGGAGCCGCCGCACCGTGGTCGGTGCCATTGGTGCCGTTTTCGATTACTTTGCGACCGAATTCCGAGACGGTGAAGATACAGAGGCGATCCCAATTTCCTTGAGCCTTCATTTCTGAGATGAAGGCATCGAGACCTTCATTGAGCTCGGTGAGGAGTTGGTTGTGGCGTCCGCCAAGGGCGGCGATGGCGGCATTTGGATCGATTTGATCTGCGTGGGTGTCGTAGCCACCTTGCTCGACGTAATAGACTTCGGTATTGAGCCCGCCATTGATCATCGAGGCGATTTCGCGGAGGCGTCGGGCGAAGTAATTGTTGTCTTCCACGTCGTCCCATTTGCTGGAAGTGGGGAAGGTGGTGGCACCTGCTTCGAGGGCACATTTTACTGTGCGTGAGCTGATCATTGCAGATTGAGCGGCTTGTTGGACGTAGGCGAGGGCTGGATCGGTGCCCGAAATTCCTGAGACGAGCGGGTGATCGATCCCGGTCGCGCGCCGGTAGAGCGATTCCATCGTGGGGTCTTCAACTTGATAGCCATAGTCCTCATCACGCCAGCGGAAGGCATCGGGGCGTTCCATGCTGATGCCAGCAGTGCCTTCTTCGGAGAAGAATGCGAGATTTGGGCGGGAGTCGATATTCACTCCGATGGTGGGCTCACAGCCACCGGTGCCACTGCATTGGTGGTCGAAAAAACGGCCGAGCCATCCATCACGGACAGGGGCGTTTGGCTGCGCCGTGTGCCAGTAGTCTGTGGAGGCGAAGTGGGATAGATTTGGATTATTGTAGCCAACGCCGTTGATAATGGCGAGATCACCTTCGCCCCACACAGAGTGTAGGCTGGAGAGTGCGGGGTGAAGGCCAAAGCCATCAGATAGATTGAGTACGCTGGATGCGGGGACGGCGAGGTTGGGGCGCTCGTCGTAGTAAATACTGCTGGCATTCTGGGCAGATACGTTTGCCGGGACGACGGTATTGAGCCCGTCGTTTCCACCGGTAAGCTGGACGACGAGGACGATCGGTCCGTCTGCAGATCCGGGGCCATCGCTTGCGGCCATCGCTTGGTTTAAAAATCCCTCCCCAATGAATGCGGGGGCGGTGAATTTTGCGGCTGCTCCGAGAAGCGAGGTGCGGAGGACGTCGCGCCGGGTGAGGCGTGACGCGCCGGGGAGATCGTGGATAGGGTTGCGGCGCATGGTCTTATTGCATCTGGAATTCTGGGAGGCTTGCGATCTGGCGAATCACTTCGCGGTAGACGCCTTCGAGATCAGATCCCGAGCGAGTGCGGCGAATGTGCTGGATCAGCGAGCGACGCTGATCTGGGCGGAGGCGGTGGAATGGGAGCAGGCGATCATTTAAGTGATCGATGAGAAGTGCTGCGTCTTTTGGATCGCGCACGACTTTGGGAATAAGAGCATTAAGATCGATGAAATCGGGGAAGGGGAATTCGCTGGAATAGGGCGCATCACTCGCGTCCGGAATTCTCCAGGAGCGCTGGAATAGGCTGCGCTCTCCATGGGTGAAAAGGGAATGCAGATTGAGGCGGAACATCATGGAGCCGGTGCTTAGCCATTGGTTTCCCTCGCCATCAGGCTCGGGCCAGCCTGCGATATTCGGCGGAGCATAGAGGACGTAGCCGAGTTCTTCGAAAAGTTCTGAAGTGGTGGCAATTCCGGTATCGGCAGCACCAAGCATTTTTTGCGATGAGATGATAAGATCGACAGGATCTTTGATTTGGGTGCCGATGGCTTCCGGGGCATAGAAGGCGGCGCTGAGGAAAATATCTCGAAGAAGCGGGGTGATTTCGTAGTTATGATCGTTGCGAAAACGGTCGGCGAGATCGGCAAGGATGGTTGGAGGAATTTCCGGTGAAGCAAAATAGCGCCAGATTTTCTCTACCAGGTAGCGCGCGGTTTGCGGTTGATTGAGGATGATGGTGATGGCGAGCTCGCCGTGTTCGTTTGGGTCGCCACGGGTGATCCTTGGATCGCCAGGCAGCGTGCGCTCAAGGCTGGGAAGTGTTTCGCCTAGGAGTGTTTTTTCACTTTCATCGATGTAAGTGTATTGTTCGGGATGCCAGGTGCTTGTCTCGGCATCCCAGAGCCCAATTTGATTGTCTAAGTAAGCTTCGTGTCTGAAATTCGTGTAGGGCGGATTACTACGAAAACGCCGACCGGTGAAGGCGTCTGCGGCGGCTTGAACATCGGATTCTGTATAGCCCCCTTCGACTCCGAGAGTGAAAAGTTCGAGTAGCTCACGGCCGAAGTTTTCGTTTACGCGACCTTTCTGGCTTTGCTGTAGATCGAGCATCGCCATCATTCCCTCGGACCACGAGACTTCGCGTAAAAGAGTATCGAAGTTCCCCACCGCGTTCTGACGGAGGAGATCCAGGTAGCGCGAGTAGACGACGAAGCGCGTGTCGAATGGGCTCGTCGCGATTTGGACTGGAAAGTGATCAATCCAGAATTTCCACATTTTTGCAGCGACGGGGGCACCGTGACGGCACTGCTGGTAGAACCACCCGATGAGAGTCGATTCACGATAGAGATAGGGGAGTTCGGCGTCGCCTTCGAAATCGCCATTGGAAAACCCCTCGAGCCAGGAGGGGAGAGGATTTGCGGAGAGATCGGCAGTCTGATTGATCAGTGAATCTACCGCTGCAGCGACGCCAGAGGTGTTACCAAGTTGGTAAAACGCTTCATGTTCCTCGGGCGTGCCACTGAAGGCTCCACGTGAGAGAAGATGTGAGGCGGTGCGCCTCGTCCATGAAGACTGTGGAAGTAATGGTGGAGCAGGCATCGATATGGGTTGCGGGGGAACCGTTCATGACGCCTTAGGGGGGTGCAATTAGTTTAGCAAATTGAGGGCGAAGAAACAAGGCTTTACTCGATTATATTGAATCTGCCTAAGGTGGTGGGCTGAGGTTCAGCGTGGTTGTGCTGGGTACTTTTTTTCGGAAATACTCTCGCCGTGCTCATAAATTTGTTCTTTTGCGAGTGAGCCGTCGGGATGCCAATAGGTGTTTTTGCCGTGGCGCTTTCCTGCCTCGAAATGTGTTTCTACGAGCAGTGTGCCTGCTTCGTTCCACTCGCGGATGATTCCATGGTGGAGACCATCGCGAAAGCGAAACTCCTGATGGCGTGCCCCTCCTGGAAATGTGGTGGTGGCCAAGCCAGTGAAGGGAGTTTCCTCGAAGACGTAAATGCCTTTTTTATAGTCGATGTCGTCGTAGCTCACTTCTGGCAGTGGCGAGTCGCGGGGGGTGCAGGCAGCAAGAAAGAGGGCGGTGAGAGCGGTGCTAATGATTCTGAGCATCCTTCACACTTGGGTAAGAACAGAGCCGAAGCAAAAACACAATAATCTTTACAATTATGGTTTTTATATATATGATGTGTGTATGACAAATCTCCCCCAATTGTCAAACGCCTCGGAGGAACTCCACTCTGAAGCTCTCACGATCACTGAAGACCTCAGCCTGATGCGCGTATTCCAGCACCGCGCCGCCCAAGGCGAGCCGACTGCGGTCGGTGCCGCGCTGAGCATTCTTGGTCGAAAAACGCATCGTGTGATTCGTGAGACAGTGTTTGGCTTTCGAGTGCCTGCCGATCAGTAGGGATTCCCGTTTATGAGGACGGGACGCGTGAAGACGGTCTTGGTTTGACGACGGATCAGCTTTCGCGATTGTCCAAAGTGGAGGTGTTGAAGCTGCTGAGCGCTGTCTTTCAGCGATTATCTAGTAGCATTGCGAGAACGAGCTTAGCAAATTTAGCAGTCTGGCTAGAAGGAGATGCTGCGAGTAAATTTGTGGATGAAGGTGCCTTTAGGCATTTGGCTCACAGATGGGGGAGACAAAATGCGGTAGAGGCTGCTACCTGGGCAATTGAAAAAGAGGATCCGTCACTGCTACTTGATGTGGTCTCAAGCTCCAGTGATCACCAACTATCGGCTCTAGGAGAATGGCTTTCGACGCATGAAAATAATCCGAATTTCAGCAATGTGGCCTCAGCCTTCGCTGATCGGATCGCCGGGATCGATCCCGATTCATCCGAAAAATGGA
>CALAIY010000103.1 GCA_937922595.1 uncultured Verrucomicrobiales bacterium
TTTTCCGCCTCCCATTCGCGGTCGATTCGCTCCAACTCGTTCTGCATTCGAATCACCTTTACGTCACCCGCCACTTCCTCAAGCACCCGCGTGTGCGTCGTCGAATCGTCCCGCACCACTTCAAGTTTGGCGCTGCAGTAATTGCACGTCACAAACCGGACTCCGTCCGAAACATCGAGATCGGCTCCACATCCTTGGCAGAGGAGTCGGGTGATTTTGGTCTCGCTCATGAAATTCCTCTACCATCCTTGCGGAGATCCTGCCTCTTACAAAATGAGCCCCCATTTTCTCACCACCTTCCCGCTCCCCTTTACAATCCCCGCCGCCTGCGCGAATAGAGTCCCAGTTTTGCCTCGGTTTCGAACACACCTCACCGGGGCTCCCAAATTTCCATCAATATGCCCAAGGACACCAGCATCCAAAAAATCCTCCTCATCGGCGCAGGCCCCATCGTTATCGGTCAGGGGTGCGAGTTTGATTACTCCGGCGTCCAGGCCTGCAAAGCCCTTCAGGAAGAGGGATATACCGTCGTTCTCGTGAATTCGAATCCGGCGACGATCATGACCGACCCGGAATTCGCCGCCCGGACCTACATCGAGCCGATCACTCCTGAAGTGGTCGAAAAAATCATCATCGCGGAGAAACCGGATGCCCTGCTCCCGACGCTCGGCGGACAGACCGCGCTGAATACGGCAATGTCGCTCGTAGAAAATGGAGCTTTAGAGAAACACGGGGTCAAGCTCATCGGAGCCAACGCCGAAGCCATCGAAAAAGGAGAAGACCGCCTCCTCTTCAAGGAGGCCATGCTCAAAATCGGCCTCGACGTCCCCCACAGCGGCGTGGCGCACACGATGGCCGAAGCCGAAGTGATCGCGAAGGAGATCGGGACATTTCCCCTCATTATCCGCCCAGCTTACACCCTCGGCGGCAGCGGTGGCGGTATCGCCTACAACCGTGAGGAATTCGAAAATATCGTGACCCACGGGCTCGACCTCAGCCCCGTGACCGAAGTCCTCGTAGAGGAGTCACTTCTCGGCTGGAAGGAATACGAAATGGAAGTGATGCGTGATCACGCGGATAACTGCGTGGTCATCTGCTCGATCGAAAACTTCGATCCCATGGGCGTGCATACTGGCGATTCCATCACCGTCGCCCCGGCGCAGACGCTCTCGGATCGCGAATACCAGATCATGCGCGACGCAAGCTTCGCGATCATCCGTGAAATTGGTGTAGAGACGGGCGGCTCGAATATCCAATTCTCCACCGATCCCAAGACCGGTCGCATGATCGTGATCGAAATGAACCCCCGCGTGAGCCGCTCTTCCGCTCTCGCATCAAAGGCGACCGGTTTCCCCATCGCCAAAATCGCGGCGAAGCTCGCCGTGGGCTACACGCTCGATGAGCTTCCAAACGACATCACCAAGGAAACTCCCGCCTCCTTCGAGCCCACGATCGATTACTGCGTCGTGAAGCTTCCCCGCTTCACCTTCGAAAAATTCCCCGCTGCCGACGCGACACTTACCACCCAGATGAAAGCCGTGGGTGAAGCAATGGCCATTGGGCGCACATTCAAGGAAAGTATGCAGAAGGCGCTGCGCTCGCTTGAGACCGGCCACAGTGGATTCAGCTTCGATGGCAAAGATCCGATCGACGTCTTCGACGAAAACGGCGTGCTCGACGAAGCGAAGTTAGAGCAGAGAATTTCCATCCCCACCGCCGAGCGTATCTACTACCTTCCTATCGCGATGCGCGCAGGATGGAGCATTGATCGTATCTTCGAGCTCTGCGCCATCGACCGCTGGTTCCTGGCAAACTTACAAGAGATCGTCACCGCTGGTGAAAACCTCGCCACCCTCGATCTACGCCGCGCCAAAGAACTTGGCTTCTCCGACGTCCAGATTGCACTCGCCCGAGGCACCGACCAAGACACCGTGCGCGCCGAGCGCAAAGCCGCAGGAATCATCCCGACCTATCGCCTCGTAGACACCTGTGCCGCGGAGTTCGAGGCTGCCACACCTTACTTCTACTCCACCTACGGTGATGAAGATGAATCTCGCCCCAGCGATAAGCGCAAAATAATGATCCTAGGCGGTGGCCCAAACCGCATCGGCCAAGGAATCGAATTCGATTACTGCTGCGTGCACGCTGCATTCGCCCTCAAAGATCTCGGCTTCGAGACCATCATGGTGAATTCAAACCCCGAGACCGTCTCCACCGACTACGACACCTCCGACAAACTTTTCTTCGAGCCACTTACCCTCGAAGACGTCCTCAATATCTACGAAAATGAAGATTGCTGGGGAGCAATCGTTCAATTCGGCGGCCAGACCCCGCTGAACCTCGCCGCCGATCTCAAGCGTCACGGAGTCAATGTAATCGGCACCAGCCCCGAAAGCATCGAGAAAGCCGAAGATAGAGAATTCTTTATCGGGCTCCTCAATAAGTTAGATCTCAAGCAAGCTCCCGGCGGCACGGCGACTTCTAAAGAAGGTGCCATCGAAGTCGCCAGTAAGATCGGTTTCCCCGTTCTTGTTCGCCCTAGCTTCGTCCTTGGCGGTCGCGCCATGATGATCGTCTACAACAACGAGGAACTCGCCCACTACATGGACACCGCAGTAGAGGCCAGCCCCGACCGCCCAGTGCTCGTCGATCGGTTCCTCCAGGACGCCATCGAAATCGATGTCGACTGTATCTCTGATGGCGAGACGACCGTCGTCGGTGCGATCATGGAGCACATCGAGCAAGCCGGCGTCCACAGTGGCGACAGCGCCTGCGTCATCCCAAGCTTTAGCCTCAGCGATGCGATGCTCGCCGAGATCACCAAAGCCGCCAAATCACTCGCCAAAGAGCTCGAAGTAATCGGCTTGATGAATATCCAATTCGCCGTGCAAGAAGGCAATCTCTACGTCATCGAGGTAAACCCTCGTGCCTCCCGCACTGTGCCGTTTGTAAGTAAGACGATTGGTCAGCCCCTCGCGAAATACGCCGCCCAAGTTATGAGTGGCGAACGCACGCTGAAAGAAATCGGTTTCACCGATGAAGTTATCCCGCCGCATATCGCGGTGAAAGAAGCCGTATTCCCCTTCGCCAAATTCCCCGGAGTCGATACCACGCTCAGCCCCGAGATGAAGAGTACTGGCGAAGTCATGGGAATCGATTCCGACCTCGGTCTCGCCTACGCCAAAAGCCAGATGGCCTCTGGAGCCCCGCTCCCCACCGGAGGCAATCTATTCGTCAGCGTGAAAGACTCGGACAAAGAAAAGGTCGCTCCCATCGCCAAGCAATTCCACGACCTAGGATTCAAGATTCACACCACCGCCGGCACCGCCAAAATCCTTAAAGCCGCAGGCGTCCCCATCACCACGCTACACAAGCTCCACGAAGGCCGCCGCCCAACCGTGATCGACATGCTCAAAAACGGAGAGATCACCCTCATCATCAACACCCCCTCCACCGATGAAAGCGGCCGTCTTGATGGAATGCACATCCGCACCACCGCCCTCACCCAGCGCGTCCCAGTAATCAGCACCATGCGCGGAGGCGACGCCAGCCTCCTCGCCATCAGCTCCCTCCAAAAAGGCGATTTCGGGGTGAAGCCGCTCCAGGATTTTCACGAATAGCTTTTACCTCACCCCCCATCTAGTCCGTGCAACTAGAGCATTTGCTCTCTCTGCACACGTGGCCACAAGAGCAGAGATTGCCAATGTGTCCGGCGATCAAAAAGATCCCACCGAGAGTGGTAATGATCGCTGCCGAGGGGACGTGTAGCCTCGTATTCCCGCTCTCATCCACTTGTAAGCTCGGGCAGCAGTTATCCACACAGCCCGAAGCTGGCGCAGCCTCACCTTCGCTTGCAGTAAGAGCACAGCCTCCTTCCGCACACCCCTCACCACAGGCTTCCGATGGTGTAGCGGAAGATTCAGAATGAGCCCCTACGGACGAAGCGCCCTCAATTCCACCGGAACTACCGAACGCCGGTAATATAGCACCCATTAAAACAAATAATATTCCGATAGAAGCCGAAAGCACGATCCACTTTTTCTGATGGGCGCGATATCCTTTGCGAATCGAGAAAACCGCCAAAGGAACCAGGGCTTACGCGCTAAAAACTATAATTAATCGCTGGACCTACAAGAAAAAGTGTATAGTAATTATGGATGCAGCGATCCAGCCTTACCTCCAAGCCCCAACCTACAGGTCAGGCGCACGACCTATCCCGAATCTTTGCCGACATTCCCGACTCCCGCGTACTCGGGCGCTGCAAACATAAGCTCGGCGACATCCTCACCATCGCCCTCTGTACCACGCTCTGCGGCAGCACCGAGTTCACCGAAATGGAGGGCTGGGGGCAGCTCAACGAAGAGTGGCTAGCGACCTTTCTTGAACTCCCGAACGGGATACCGAGCCACGACGTTTTCCGCGAAGTGCTCATCGCGCTCGAACCGGGACTCTTTCTCGACGCCTTCCTACTCTGGGTTAACGGCGTCCGCGAGAAGAGGGGAGAAGGCGTGATCGCCCTCGACGGCAAGGCTTGCCGGGGCACAAAAGGGGCTCCAGGCGAAATGCTTACGATAGTTGGAGCCTTCGCCAGCGCCCAAGGGATCTCGCTCGGCCAGCTCCAAGTAGAAGGCAAAAGCAATGAGATCACAGCGGTCCCGAAGCTGCTCGACATGTTGAATATTGAAGGGTGCACGATCACGGCGGACGCGATGGCGTGCCAGAAAGAGATCGTAGCAAAATGCAGGGAGAAAGGAGCCGATTACGCGATTGCGCTCAAAGGTAACCAAGGGAACCTCCTCAAAGAAGTAACTGCTTACTTGGGCGGGATGATAGATGATGGGCTCGTGCCAGGGCACGTCTCGGAAGAAAAAGGACATGGGCGCACCGAACGCCGGCGCTGCTGGACACTGGGGGACGACCTGGGGCAATGGGTAACTAATTATGATGAGTGGGACGGCCTACGGAGCGTTGTCGCGGTGGAACTCGAACGTGGGCAAGGAGAGGAAAAGGCGGTTGAGCGTCGCTACTTCATTACAAGTCTGGCACCTGATGCCAAGGCGCTAGCCAAGATAGTAAGGGAGCACTGGAGCATAGAAAACACACTCCACTGGAGCCTGGACGTGGTGTTTGGGGAAGACGCTTCCAGGGCAAGGACAGGGAACGCGGCGGCGAACCAATCGACGCTGCGGCGCCTCGCCCAAAATTTGTTGAAAGTGACAGACTCAGGGAAGTACAAGAAATGGTCGGTAAAAAGGCGAAAGCTAGCCGCGTCTCATGACAGGAGCTATCTAGCTAAACTCCTCGGGCTCAATTTTGACGCGTAAGCCCTGTGTGTCTCACTGCATAGTCCTGACCATACTGATCGGTAACCATCACCTATTCCATGTCGAAATCGCCAACCATTCGTTGTCCCAGGTACGCTCCGAGCATGTTGATGACTTCCTGATCAGAGTGCAGCTTATCGGATGCGCCCTGCCAAGCCGTGAAGGCTTCGTCATACTGCTTTAGCTGATTCTTCGATTCTGGGACACCGTACGCCAATAGAAAAGCGGATCCCTCGTGCGCCCAATCGGCGAACTGCCGTAATTCGGCTTCGTTCA
>CALAIY010000104.1 GCA_937922595.1 uncultured Verrucomicrobiales bacterium
CTACGGCTGGCTCAAGCGCCCCCGGCACCTGTATCTAGAGAAATACTTCGACGGCGAACCAGAGCTAAAAATCCTCGACAAACCAGAAAGGAAGGCTCGCCCCGAAATCCCCGAAGCCGCCGCTTAACCGAGCGCCATTCCAGCTAGCCCCCCACTGCGGCCAGTCCGCCCTGAACCAACTCACCCCCCGCGAACGCGAAACCCTCCCCTACCTCCTCCAAGGCAAAACCAATCCCGAAATCGCCATCATCTTCAACCGCTCCCCCCGCACCATCGAAAAACACGTAGCCGCCATCCTAGAAAAACTAGGCTTCGAAAATCGCGGCGCGCTAATATCTCAAACACGATGAACACTACCCGATCTCATCTCTCCTACCTAAAGCGTATCATTCTATTTACGTTTTTTGTTCTCCCCAATCTATCCTTTGCAAACCACAATAATACGCAAGGCCGGGTTGCCCTTTTCAATGATGGCAGGATCGCACAAATAGTTTCAGATTCCAACGGGACTTGGCTACGCACTCAGGCTACAAATGGATCGTGGCAGACATACACCCACGATCCAGCGCTGGCGCCTGACACCATTATCGTCATCGATAAATCAGAATCCATCCACCTAATCACAAGTAAGAACTCGTTTTTCGATACACCCCCCGCTATCGTAGTACACACAATCCCCAAAGGTAGCAACAGCGCGAGAGTGACCCGCTCACTAGCGCCCCGGTACGTTTCAAATGCACTTTCCGGTGACCCCGATTTAGGTGACAACGTACGCCCCTACAGCCTTCGCGCCGTAACCTCGCCTGAAGGAGAAATAGGCATCTTCTTTGTCCTACAACGTGGCTTCGGAATAGTGACACCGAAAGCCCTCATTCACGTCCAGCGCACCTCTTCCAATTTTGAGTGGAATGTTATCTCGACTAGAGCAGTCCCCCACCTCTACACAGGAATTGCATTTTCATCTTACGACCGAAATTTCACAGTCGATATCGACAGCTCTGGGAATTTTCACCTCGGATTCAGAAATCGTGGCCTTGAATACATCTATCTCACAAACTCAAGTGGATCTTGGCAAACAGAAACCATCCTTTCTTGGGAGCTCGGCATTGATGATTCTCCAGTTGAAAGTGCCGCTCTAGCATTCAACGAAGCCGACCAAAAACCCTACGCAGTTTCAAGCTACGCAAGCCGAGTCCCCACCGGATCACTTCGCCGGATGATGTTACGCTACCACACGAAGTCTAGCTCCGGGGCATGGACGAGCGAAGTGATCGCAGACCGTTCCGATGGATACAACGGTGGGGATGGGGAACGAGGAACAGGCTTCACCCCAGAATTGCGCTTCGATTCTACTGGGAACGCCCACCTGCTTTTCACCGATTATGCCTCGAGCCATTTCAACATCTCCGGACAATCAATAGCCGACGAATTCAGCGGAAACCTCCGCTACGGAACAAATTTCTCTGGAAAATGGCGGTTCGAAACCATCGCACGCCAAACTAACCCCCAACAAAATCAGCTCACCAACATCGCTCTAAAGCTAAGCAAAAACGAATTCATCTGGAGTGCAGGAGTCCGAACCGAATCCCCCAACAAACCGGGTGAATATCTGCGACAGGGTACAACCCAAGGACGGCGCGCCCTCAACAACACAGACAACGATTCAGACGGACTCCCAGACAATTGGGAAACACAACACTTTGGAAACACCGAGCAAAGCTCCCGGTTCACCGACAGCGACGGCGACTCAGTCCCCGATTTTCAAGAATTTCTCGATTCAACTAACCCCGATGACAGCACCAACAAAATCACTGTATCTCAACGATGGGCAATAGCTCACGGCCTAGAAGGTAACAAAGCCGCCGACTCAGCTGATCCCGACGACGACGGCAGCACAAACTTATTCGAATTCCTAGCAGGCGGAAACCCCACACTACCCGATAAAGGAGGATTCGATGTCGAGATCCTGAGCAGAAACACCCCAACAACGATTCTCTCACCATTAGTTACATTTCCCGTAATTCCAGCCCGCACCTACGAGCTATTTGCAAGCGAGGATGGAAAAAACTGGGAAAGCACCGGCGTAACAACACGCACCACCAATAATGGGCAAAGAACTATTAGCGAAAACTTCAACAACTTTGAAATCCCGCCCTCTCGCCGATTCTACCGAGTAGAAATCACCCTCGATCAATGAAATTGATAAGACACAATAGAACTCAAGAACAATCCAGTAAACTTAATTATATTTAATTAATATAATTCCATCTCCCTCATAAATCACTCCACCCGGGTAGATCTACCCATACCCAACCCCCTCCAATTACACCAAGATAGTAAAGGAAATACGCCACCTCCAAAAACGCCACATAAAACCACCTTCAAAAAAATTTCCTCTTCGCCATCTCCCTCCCCATGCAACTCAGCCACGAAGACTGGCTCCAACTCCACCACCTCATCGCAGCCATCTACGCTGCCCCCGACGCAAAGACGCTCGAACTCCTCACCCTCAACCAACTCCCCCCCATCCTCCCCGTCGATTACATCTGCTGGAACGAGCACGGCTCCACCCTCGCCGTCACCTACATGGGCACCACTCAGTCCCACGCCGAGCCACTCGATAGCCGCCCCGAGGAACTCGCCGCCACCATCTCCACCCATCCAATCCTCCACTCCCTCGGCATGAGCACCAAATTCAGCCTCTTCCAAGGAGTCCACGCCCTCTCCGATTTCGCCACTCAGACCCAACTCAAAGACACCGCCATCTTCCACGAAGTCTACCGCCACGCCGAAGCCCACCACCAGCTCGCCTGCCACGTATTCTTCGCCGCCGATTCCGGAGTCCTCCTCACCGCAAACTCCCGCCATCCCATCCCAAAATCCGCCCGCTTCAAGTTAGACATCCTAAAAACCCACCTCTCCCAAGCCGGCCAACGCCTCCTCGCCACCAAAAGCCTAAATACCCAGCTAGCCCCCCACTGCGGCCAGTCCGCCCTGAACCAACTCACCCCCCGCGAACGCGAAACCCTCCCCTACCTCCTCCAAGGAAAAACCAATCCCGAAATCGCCATCATCTTCGACCGCTCACCAAGAACTATCGAAAAACACGTTGCCGCCATCCTAGAAAAACTAGGCTTCGAAAACCGCGGAGCGCTCATGGCTCAGACCTCAATGCATCACACCGAACAATGAAACATACAGCTCTTATAATAACCCTCTTTATAGCCGGCTCATCCATTAGCCACTCTGCTCTCACCATCACTCTCACCGATACCCCTTCTGGCGTTGCAATCTCTGTATCCGGAAGCCTCTTAATTCCAGAGAACGCTCCGCTTTTTTTCTCAGGGTTCAATGGAGGCACATCTATAAATATCGATGATCGCTTTGCGGCTGTAGGGCCAGGGAGCGGGACCAGCGCCCCCTCCAATCTTTACGATCCTGCACCTGGCCTTATCGCGACAGTCCCGGATTTTTCGCCCCTATTCTCGCCCGCGAACAATATTTCCGACTTTTCCCCCGGTGGGGTGACGACAGGGCTAGACGGCGACTACTATCTTTTTTCATCAAATTCTGGAGCAATCTCCTTAGGCACCCCGGCAGGCTACATTTCAGGCACATTCGTTTCGGACTCGGGACTCATCGCAGGTGAAAGCTTTTCCTCAATCGGCCTAAATCCAAACGTAAGCGTCACGGCAACTTATCCAGTAAACACATCTGGGGGAACCGATCGATTCATCGTTCGAACGCTCGATGCTATACCAGAGCCACACACAACCTCGATGATCGTGGTTTCCTGCATTCTGGGAACACTTCGTCGTAGTCGCAATAAGTAACGAATAATGAAGGCTCCAAATCTCTGTACCTACGTTACTGCATTCTGCTGTGTGCTCTCGGCGCAGGCCGATGAGCGTGGCCTCCTCCAGTCCCAATACTTCGAGTCGTTTGAAAGGCCTTTCAGCATTCAGGATATCAAAGCCGCCCCCGGTTACGGCATAGAAATCTCATCTGAAACACAAAATATTGTCCGGACGGTGTAGCCGCAGTCAAATTTTGGGCAATACACCCAGTAGAAACCCCACCCACCTACCCAATCCATCCAACCCCACCAGAGAGAGCAATGTCCCCATACCCCCAACCCCACCCCGTCTCGTCCGCCCCAGAATCTTCAGAACTTTCGCGCCTCGATGCTTCCACAACGGCGAAAGATCTCAAACGGCAGCTTGAGCTCCACTACCACAAGGGTCTCCATCACAATGATTTCGGACAGATCGGCGAAGATCAGCTGCCCGCGTTCGCCAAACTCCAGGTCGCCCTTGCCAAACACAGGCCGGAGCTCTTCAAAGCCATCGAGCTTCCAGATAAGGGGCGTCCCCTCGTCAACCCCCAGGCCGGGCTCGCCGCTGACCGCGAATGCGCCGAAGGCTTCTACTTCCGGCTTCCCAAAGCACCCGAACACTGCGGCCAGGACGAAACCACCGCCGGAGAGTTCATCGAACTCTACTGGATGGCGCTCCTCCGCACCGTACCCTTCGACCAATGGGAGACCCACCCCGGAGTTCAGGAAGCAATCAGCGAACTATCCGAGCTGAAGCTCTACACAAACACCGCTACGCCAAACGCCCCAACCTACACCAAACGTAGCCTAACAACCAACTCCCTCTTCCGCGGAGGAGACTGGGATCCGGAACACCGGGAACACAGCGGCGGCTTTATCTCCCAATTTCTCCTCCTCCAAGTCCCCTACGGTTCGCAGTCGTTCGACCAGCGGGAGCGCCTCCGTGCCGAACTCGACCAGGATGAGCACAGCAAACCCCACATGACGACCTGGGACAACTGGCTCGCCGTCCAAAGAGGTGCCTCTGTGGGCACAGATGCCAAGGAGATTAGCGATAGTAAGGCTACCTACCTACACGACATGTCTGGCCTCGCCCGCTATGTCCACCTCGATAAACTCTACCAGGCCTACCTGAACGCTGCGTTCATCCTCATCGGCGCCCCTTCGAAGGAGAAGTTCGGTAGTGATCTCCCCTACGGCTGCCGCTGCAGCGACACAGGAGGAAATGGCACGCTCGATGAACGGAACGACGGAAAGGATTTTCCGCGCGAAGAAGGATTCGGCACCTTCGGCGTCCCCCACGTCCTCTCTCTCGTGACCGAAGTCGCTACCCGCGCCCTAAAGTCGGTCTGGTATCAAAAATGGGTCATGAACCTCCGGATGCGCCCCGAAGCCTACGGCGGCCTCGTCGAGCGAGCCCTCGGCACCGAAGAACGCGACCGCCAATCCGCCGTGGATGCCCTCGGGAAAGCCCTCGAGATCATTCGGTCTTCCAGGGCAGCCTCCGAGATTCAGAAAGCCAACGCCGCAACCAATCGTACCGCCGAAGGCACCTTTCTCCTCCCGATGTCGTTCAAAGAGGGCTCCCCGATCCACCCTGCCTACGGTGCTGGACACGCCACGGTCGCCGCCGCCTGCGTCACTGTCCTCAAAGCCTTCTTCGATGGAAGTAAGACCTTCGAAGACCTCAAGCTCACCCCGCAAGAGCCTAACCCCGAAAAAGACTATCGGGAACTGCGGGCCCTCCCCCGGGGTTCGGATAAAACCATCACCGTAGGCACCGAGCTCGACAAACTTATCTCGAACATTTCAATCGGGCGCAACATGGCCGGGGTCCACTGGCGCACGGACTACTCCCAGTCCGCCCTCCTCGGCCAGCGCATCGCCATCAGCATGCTCTACCGCCAGCGCCGGGACTACCACGAACGTCCCTGGAAAATGCAGTTCCGCACCCTCGGTGGCAACCACGTTTCAATCGAATACAACAACGCCGGGCGCGAAGGCGTCTACTTCACCCCGGACGGCGGACCCGAAGTCCTGATCCTCGATGCCAGCGCCGATGAGGGAGCTGGCAGCGGAAAAGCCGAGGCGGAAGCTCTCGAGCAGATCGTCTAACCCAACCCCCTTACCCCGAGCTTCACATGCGTTTCCTCACCCTCACCCTCACCACTCTTGCGATTCTCGCGCAGTTACTACACGCCGATGGACAAGAAGAGTTTCAAAAAGGCATCTTTGGCACCCAGTACCACGAGTCCTTCGGCCTCGTCTGGTGCCCGGACAATACCCTGGTAAAAATCCCGCGCTTCGGCCTCCCTACACCAAAGGATGCGAACAACGATTCGCTTTACGAAAAGATCCCCACCTTCAACAACCCCGACGGCGACTACCTCCCTTTCCCCGAAGACGGGGTCATGGATAGCCCTATCCTCGCCCTCCGCTTCCAGGATAAACTCCTCACCCGCGGCAGGGACCGCAAACCGGCCAACTTCAACTGGCAGGAAAACCGCATCAGCGACACCTCGAGCGCAGATGTAGAAGCCGCCATCGTCTTCGATCTCTACACGCCCGGCATCGCTGGCACCCGCCTCTTCGACTACGACCCGAGCGCCGCCGCCTTCCGCACCTCCGCAGGCGTCGGCTGGGAGCGCAACACCGCACCTGGCTCCGAGAGGGATGTGCGCTCGTTCTACCTCGGCACCGAGTTCGACTTCTTCCCCCGCTTCCTAGAGAAGCGAAACGTACGCTCGCGCCAGCCCGTCGGCATCGGCCTCATCTACGAGCAGGATGTGCTCGGCGGCGAAGAACGGCTCCACCTCGACCTGGATTACACCCCCGTCACCGGGCTTTTAAGAGAGATCTTCGGCGATGATAACAGCACCCTCTGGATCGGCCGCCGCTCCTATTTTAAAGGGTTTTTCGACCTGGTAGACCAGGACAAGATTAACATCGAAGCCAGCACCGCCCCAGAGGTAGCCGGTAGCGTCTCCCAGGAAACTTCTGGCGAGGCCAAGAAGGGTTCACGCAGCTATTTTTACCTCCGCCCCGACCTCGGTCTTGAGTTGGGCGGTGGGGCACAGCTCGGAGACGTGATCGACGGTTTTTCCGATGGCTTCTTCCGCTACGGCTTCGAGACCGGCCTCGGGTTCCGGGACGATCTCGTAAAGCTCACCTACAGATTCGAAGGCCTAACCCCCCTCAGTTCCGCCAACACCAGCCACACCTTTCACGAAGTCTCGCTCGATTTCTCAGCTCGACGCCTCCCCGTCACCGTAAGCGCCAGCTACCAGCGCGGGAGGCGCTCGCCAGACTTCGCCGAAGAAGACCTCGTAAAACTCGGGCTCACCTACAAGTTATAGTGCGCATCCTTCTCGCCCTCCTCCCGCTCGTGGCAAGCTCCTGCACATCGATCCCATCAGGTCGCGGCCCCGAGGATATCGTTACCGCAAAAGTAGGTGGAAAACCAGCGCTCGTCACGGCCACAGGAACCAGGACAACTTGGTTTGG
>CALAIY010000105.1 GCA_937922595.1 uncultured Verrucomicrobiales bacterium
GGCGGGGAGTTTCCCGAGTTGCTCTTCGATGAGGATGTCGCAGGCGGCGATTTGTTTTTCGCGCTGGCGGAGGCCGTCGGCGGCGATGGCTTGGAGGGCGTCGATGTCGTAGAGGTAGACGCCGTCCATCTGGGCGCAGGCGGCGTCGATGTCGCGGGGGACGGCGATGTCGATCATGAAGAGGGGCAGGCCGCGGCGCTTGCGAAGTGCGCCGGTGACGTGGGCGGGGTGGATGACGGGGTGGGGTGCGCCGGTGGCTCCGATGATGATATCGATATTGCCAATTTCTTGCTCCCAGGCTTCGAAATTGACGGCGCGACCGCCGACTTCTTCGGCGAGGGCGGTGGCTTTATCGAAGGAGCGATTGGAGACGATGATGCTGGCGGCTCCGCGGGATTTGAGGGAGGCGGCGACGCGGCGGGACATGTCGCCGGCGCCGAGGACCATGACGCGGCATTTTTTGAGGTCGCCGAAGATTTTGCCGGCGAGCTCTACGGCGGCGGAGCCTACGGAGGTGGCTCCGTGGGTGATGTGGGTGGAGGTGCGGACGAGCTTACCGATGCGGAAGACGTTTTGAAAGAGGCGATTGAGGAGCGGCCCGGTGGCTCCGGCGGTGTGGGCGTGCTGGTAGGCTTTTTTTACCTGGCCGAAGATTTCGGTCTCGCCGAGGACCATGGAGTCGAGCCCGGAGGCGACGCGGGCGAGGTGACGGCGGGCGTCTTGGCCGTGGCGGTGGTAGAAGGTGTTGGCGGGGGTGGCGTCGTCGAGGGCGAAGCGTTCGTGGAGGAATTTGCGCGCGGATTCGAGGGCGGCTGTTTCCGCTTCAGCGGGGGTGGCACCGTAGATTTCGACGCGGTTGCAAGTGGAGAGGATGACGGCTTCGGTGAGCCCACATTTGCAGAGATCAAGGAGCGCTTCAGGAAGCTCGGACTCACGGAACGCGACCCGTTCGCGGAGGGCGACGGGGGCGGTCTTGTGATTGAGGCCGAGGCAGATGAAGGACACGGGATAGGAAACGTGGAGGGAGAAAAACGCCTAGTGCTTGGAGACGATCCAGAGGGTGAATACGGGGAGGAGGAACCCAAGGACGGCGATCCGGGCGATTTTTTTCGAGGAGAGCTTGTGGAGAAAATTGGTGGCGATGATCGCCCCATAAAGTGCCCAGACGGCGTAGCTGAGGGCGAGCTTGAGGCCGGTGGGGCGGTTTTCCATGCCGTAGGCGGCAGCAATTCCGATCGTAAGAAGGATGAAACCGACGGCCACGAGGCGAACGGTGGCCTGAGAGAGGTGGTGCACGGGCGGGAGGCTGAAGAAGAGTTCATTCAGATTCTGGCGCTTCAGCAGGCGGTCTTGGATGAGATACATGATGCCGGCGATGCACGCGAGGGCGAAGGCTCCGTAGGCCATGAGCGAGACGGAGGCGTGGATTTCGAGCCAGAAATCAGGATGTCCTTCGATGGGCTGCGGAGTGGAGAGTCGAGCCGGGAGGAGAAGCGCAATGAAATGGAAGGCGAAGACGAGCGGTGCGGTAAATACGCCTAGAAGGGAGAGCCGGAAGGCTGGACCAATGACGAGATACAGAAGTACGACCGACCAACTCACGAAGATGAGGACTTCGGCAAGATTCGTCAGGGGGCAGCGCCCCACTTGCTCGCCTCGGAGGTAGAGGAACGTCGTCTGGCAGATGAAGCCTGCGCCCATGACTAAGATATTCGCCCGGGCAACGCGGTTTTTCCTGGCTCCCAGCATGTAGGCAGCGTAGCCGAAGCCTCCGAGGAAGCAGAGGGTGGCGAGGATGAGGGCTAGGCGGTCGGGGGGCAAAATGGGGGAGAAAGCGTAGTGGCTTCGAGCGATTTGCGCAACGTCGGGAGGGGCTTCAGAATACGCGCCATGTCTCCTGAATCTTTAGATCTTCTCCGCAATACGATCCGCGACGTCCAAGACTTCCCAAAACCGGGAATTGTCTTCAAGGACATCACTCCAGTATTAGCGGATCCGAAAGTGATGCGATTGGCCATTGATGCCTTGATCGAGACGGCAGATGGCCAGCGCATCGATAAGGTCGCCGGGATTGATGCACGTGGATTCATCTTCGGTGCTGCGATCTGTGATCGGCTTGGCGTGGGCTTTGTCCCCATCCGAAAAAAGGGAAAACTCCCCTGGAAGACCAATGGAAAATCCTACTCACTCGAATACGGCGAGGCTTCGGTGGAGATCCACCAAGATGCCGTGGCGAAGGGTGAAAACGTGCTCCTTGTAGATGACTTGCTGGCCACGGGTGGGACGGCAGACGCGGCGGCGCTTCTACTAAGCGGTCTCGGTGCAAATATCCTCGCGGTGTCGTTTTTCATTGAGTTGGAATTTCTCGAAGGCCGCAAGCGGATTGAGCAACACGCGCCTGTGCGCTCAGTGCTCACCTACTGAGGATTGAGAACCGCAGCAATCTGCGCGGCGTATTTCTGAGCCGCCTCGCGAGCCGATTCTGCCTGGAGAATTCCACGCGAAACGTTGATGACGTTTGGCGCGATTTTCCCAGATCCCGCCAGCGCGCCGAGATCTCCACCTTGCGCACCAAGACCCGGAATCAAAAGCGGCGCATCCGGCATCTTCGCAAGCACCTCGCCAGAAGCATTGGTGAGCCCCACCACGAAGCCTACATCACACGGGCTCCCCGCTGAGCGAGACGCAAAATCCGTGACGTGCTCGAAGACATTGCGACCAGCAGCCGTCTCTACCATTTCAATATCAGCCGCACCCACATTTGACGTCACCGCCAGTAGATAAACGCCTTTTCCCTCGTAGCCGAGAAACGGCTCCACGGAATCGTAGCCCATGTATGGACTGAGCGTCACCGCATCCACATTCCAAGTCTCGAAATACGCCTTCGCGTAATACTTCTGCGTTTCCCCGATATCTCCGCGCTTCGCATCTAGCACAATCGGAATATCCGATGGGATACGCTGGAGCAGCCGCTCCAATGCAGCCACGCCCGGCGACCCAAACGCCTCAAAATAAGCCATATTCGGCTTAAAGCAGGCAGCAAACTCCGACGTCTCCTCGATAATACGCTCCACAAATGCCTCAAGCTCCCCCACCCCACCCTCACCAGGTCTAGGATCCAATCCCACACAAAGAGCCGAGCCAGTTTTTGTAATCCGTGCCGCCAGTTTTTCTGTATAACGCATGTCCCCTCTTCGCGCTCGCCACCCCAGCCTTCAAGCACGATACTCACCGAGGACACCACTTTCGACCGAAACGAGCCATTCCACGCCCCCCATGCAAATCCAAGAATTCGCAGAACGAGTCCTCCTCTCCACCACCCTCGAAGATAAGCTCACCCCGCCTCCCGCCGATCTTACGGATACGCGGCCAGGCACCGCCATCTCCACGCCACCGGCTCCCGGCAGGCCTGAAAGCCTCACCTTCCAACCCGACGGCATCCGCGCCGAAGTCCCCAGCTTTTACGAACTCAAAGACGATGCCCACCGCGGTCGCCTCCTCCACTTCTTCGCCAATCACGAACTCCTCGCCACCGAGCTCATGGCCCTCGTCCTTCTGAAATTCCCCGATGCCCCCAAGGAATTCCGCGCCGGCATCGTGAAGACCCTCAAAGAAGAGCAGATGCACACGAAGTTATACATGAAGCGCATGGACGAATGCGGCGTCACCTTCGGCGACCAGCCACTCAATGGATTCTTCTGGAAATGCGTCGGCGATATGGAGACACCCCTCGATTACGTCACCCGGCTCTCCCTCACCTTCGAGCAGGCCAACCTAGACTTCTCTCGCCACTTCGCCGGCGTCTTCAAAGACTCCGGCGATAACGACACCGCAAAGATACTCCAGCGGATCTACGAAGATGAAATCAATCACGTCCACTACGGCCTCACCTGGTTCCGTAAATGGAAAAACCAATCCCGCAGCGACTGGGATAGTTACAGCACCCGCCTCCCCTTTCCCCTCACCCCCTCTCGCGCCAAAGGCACCAATCCCTTCAATGAAGAAGGCCGCCGCGCCGCCGGGCTCGATGAAGAATTCATCACCAAGTTACGCATCTCCACTGGATCCTCCGGCCGCAGCCCGGATCTCTACCAATTCAATCCCGCAGCAGAATCCGAAGCCGCCGGGGAAACTCCCCCCTCCGCCCTCGGAGCCATCGCCCACGATCTTGCCATCCTCCCCGCCTTTCTCGCAGGCACCGACGACCTCACCCTCGTCCCCGAGATCCCAGGCACCGCCCACTTAGAAAGCCTCCACTCCGCAGGCATCGCCCTCCCCAGTTTCACCACAGACATCAGCGATCACAAATTCCGCAACCTACTCCCCTGGGCCTGGACACCCAAGAGCTACCAGCAATTCGACCCACCATTCCCCCAGCCCGACCCCGCGCTTTACTCGAAAGCCACCGACCTCCAGCTCATCGAAGCTATCCACGAAAACGCGCCCGACCAAATAAGTTACGGAGCCTTCCGCCCCCAGCCAGTCACCCGCGACACCATACCTCAGCACCGCCCGCTCATCCTCAAAGCCCCCTTCAGCACCGCCGGGCGCGACCGCATCCTCCTCACCACCCCAGAAACCAACTGGATCGAAGGCCACGAAACCCTCATCGCCGAACCCTGGCTCGAACGCATCGCAGATTTCTCCATCCAATACGAATTCATCCCCGGCGAGCACCTCGTCCGCAAAGGCTTCGTCCACCTAGAAAACTCAAAATCCGGAACCTTCCGTGCCGCCAGCGTCACCCCAAGATTCTCCGCCGGCCACCCCACCGAGCTCCGACGCTTCCTCCACGAAGGAAAGAAAAACTGGTTCCTCCACTATCTAAAATACACCATCGAGCCCGCCTTAATCAATCACCTCACCGCCCACAACCACCAAGGAGCCTTCGGCATCGACGCCTTCTTCTTCAAAACCGAACAAGGCCAAATCAAACTCCGCCCCCTCGTAGAGCTAAACCCAAGATTCACCATGGGAAGAATCGCCCTCGGCCTCGCCCGCCACGCACCTGAGCGCTACCAACGCTCCACACTCGCAATCCTACCAAAAAAACAACCCCTCCCCCCCGGAGCCATCGCCCTCAACGATCCAGCTATCGCAAAACGCTTCATCGCCACGTGGGAAGTAAAATGATCCGCATACTTCTACTAATCCTCTCCGTCACCACTCTCGCCCAGGCGAAAGCCCTCAACGGAATCGACGTCTTGCGGGCGGATAACTTCGCGCAGCTCCAGGGAAAACGGATCGGACTTATCACAAACCCCACCGGAATTGCTCGAGATAAGTCACCCACCATCGATCTTCTCCATTCCGCTCCCGAAGTAACCCTCACCGCCCTCTTCGGCCCCGAGCACGGCATCCGAGGAAATGCAGCAGCAGGCGCAGCCGTTGGCGATGGACACGATTCGAAGACAGGATTGCCAATCTACTCGCTCTACACTGAAGAGTCCCGCAAACCATCGCCCGCCCACCTAGCCGGGCTCGATGCGCTCGTCTTCGATATCCAAGATATAGGAACCCGCTTCTACACCTACATTTCGACAATGGGTCTGTGCATGGAAGCCGCCGCAAGCGCAGGCGTGCCAGAGTTCATCGTACTCGACCGCCCAAACCCACTCGGCGGCGAAAGAGTTTCCGGACCATTACCCGTCGGTCCACAGAGTTTTATCGCCTACCACAAAATCCCCATCGTTCACGGAATGACCGTCGGCGAACTAGCAGGACTATTCCGAGCAGAAAAAAAGATCCAAATCACCCTCACCGTGATCAAAGCCAAAGGCTGGAAGCGCTCGATGCCTTACGAAAAAACCAAACTTCCCTGGGTAAACCCCTCCCCAAATATCCGAAACCTAGAAGCCGCCCGACTCTATCCCGGACTCGGTCTCCTAGAATTCACAAACCTCAGCGTCGGACGCGGCACGAAGACGCCTTTCGAACATATCGGAGCCCCCTATATCGATTCAGCGAAGTTACTCGCAGCACTCCCCAATTTCCCAGGCTTAACAGTGAATCCAACAAGCTTCACCCCAGATTCAAGCATCTTCGCCGGACAATCCTGCCATGGTCTGAAATTCAAAATTACAGATAAGGATCAATTTCAACCCCTCCCATTTTTCGCCTGGCTTGCATCGGCGCTAGTAGATCAACACGCAGCGGATTTAAATCCCGAAAAACTCCAAACACTGCTTTTACACCCGTCCTCTAAATTCGGTAAAAACACAGATATTCCGCAACTCGTTTCCGGATGGCAAAGTGAATTCGAATCCTTTACCAAGCGGCGGAAACCCTATCTCCTGTATCGCTGAGTAAGATCTTGCAGCCTATCAGGATCTCGATGCTCGAATCCTCGCCTTGGCATCCTCCCAAGAAGTCACCCCCGATGGATTAGCCTTATATTCCGCGTGGCGCTTATCCAGCTCAGCCATGAGCGCGTCGGACGCGGAAATATCAACGTCAGACGTAAGAGCAGACTCCCAAAATTCGCTCGCTAGGAATAACCGTTGGGAAGCATTGAGCGATCGGAGTGCAGAAATGGTTTCGGCAATCATCACACCGGATATCAGCACCGGATCCCGAGTTTACCAACCACTCTCACTCGGGCAGCAACGACGCGGCATAGGTGTAAACATCCACATACGCCATCCCCTCCAGCAAAGCGAAGGCATCATGCCTCGTAAGCCTCGCGCGCTGGACGGCGGGGCTTGAGATGCCGCAGAGGAATCTTGTGAGTTGCCTGGCGGTGCGGAGGGCGGTTTTGCGCTCGGCTAGGAGATCCTGGACGGCGGTGGCGTCCTCTTCAGAGATTTCTCTTTCTGGGCTGGTGGGTAGGTCGCCGCCTGTGTCTTTAATTTTGCAGCCTCCACATTTCCCGCAGGGATTTGGCATGGGTTCGCCGAAGTATTCGAGGAGGAACTTCACGTGGCAGCCGCCGCCCGTGGCGTAGGCGACGACTTGGGCGATGCGCTCGATATCGCCGGCTTCGCGAGCGGCAAAAAGGATAGATAGCTTTCTAAGAAGCTCGCTTTTATTCTCGGGCTTTTTCACCAGAAGATAGCGATGCCGAACGCCGCTAGGCTTCACCACAATATCCCCGGCATCTTCTAGATGAGTAATCGCAAGGCGAACCCTTTCTTCGGTATCACCGATTGCTTCAGCAGCTTCAGCAGGGTGAAGCGTTTTCCACATCCAACCGGATTTACAGGTGGCAAAGATCGCTTCTAAGAAAGCTTTGCGCTCGGAATCATATCCAGCGAGGACGCGGGATTCATCGCGTTCGAATTTAAGCTTTAGTTCGCGGTAGACCATTCCCTGAGCGGATATGTAACCTTCCATTTCGAGATAAGTGATCGCCGTAGCTAAAACGAGTGGCCGAATATCAAAGGAACCCGCGAGGGCGTATTGGGAGATTTCGATCTCTTGGCCTTGTCCGAAAACATGCTCGATTACCGAGCGAAGTGGTCGGTCTCCGGGAGTATCGCCGTAGACGAAATTTTCGAGGACCGCAAGATCATCACCGCAGGCGAGAAGTTCGCAGTGAGAGGGGGCACCGTCGCGACCGGCGCGGCCTGTTTCCTGGGCGTAATTCTCGATCGTTTTGGGTAAGTTGTAGTGGAAGACGCTACGGATATCGGACTTATCGATTCCCATACCAAATGCAATGGTCGCAACGATAATATCGGTTTTCCCGGACATGAAGTCGTCTTGCGCTTCTGAGCGGACCTCGGCAGAAAGCCCCGCATGGTAGGCTCGCGCTTTAAGCCCACCTTTTTTCTGGAGAAAGGTGGCCACGACTTCTGCACTCTGCTGGAGGGTGACGTAGACGATTGCGGGAAGGACGCTCGGATCTTTGAGCCTTTCGAGAAGAACCTGGCGGCGCTCATCGGCAGTGCAACGAGTGACGACGTAATGAAGATTTTCCCGCTGGAAGCTCGTCTGAATGTGATCCGCCTTGGTGATGGCGAAAGCATCGCAGATATCTTTGGAAACACTGGGAGTGGCAGTGGCGGTGAGAGCAAGGACGCGCGGAATTTTGAGGTCGCGGGCGAGCTGGGCGACTTTGAGGTAATCCGGCCGGAAGTTGTGCCCCCATTCGGAGATACAGTGGGCTTCGTCTACAGCGAGGAGGGAGATATCTAGCTCTTCAAGTAAGTCGCGAAATCGAGCACTTACTAATCGCTCGGGGGCGATGTAGAGTAACTTCACTTCACCGGCTCGGAGCGATCGAGTAAGATCAGCCACGCCTGCGGCATCAAGTGTGGAATCCATGCGCGCGGCGGCTACACCTTTACGCACCAGAAAATCCACTTGGTCTTTCATCAGCGCAATCAGCGGCGAAATGACGACCGTGACGCCATCAAGAAGAAGCGCGGGGAGTTGGTAACAGAGGCTTTTACCGCCGCCTGTGGGGAAGACTGCGAGGGAGGATCGCCCGCCGAGCAGGCAATCTACGACTTCTCCCTGGCCTTCACGCAGGGAGGAAAATCCAAATACGGAGGAGAGAGTTTCCGCGACAGCGGGGTGCGCCGGGGAACTACTTTCGCTCACGAAGACGAAGGGACGTGGAGCCAGTGCGTTTGCCTTTTTTGTATGTCTCTATGTCCATTTTCTTGAGCATCCAGGTACCTTTGATTTTCTGGGCGGATCTCACTTCGTAGATTTTTGCGCGGTGCCCATCCCAATCGAAGGCTTCCATTTTCATGAGTCCGCCACTTTTCTGATCGACCCAGATGTAGACCTGTGAGTAGGGGCCGATGCGTTTGCGGCGATTGGGATTTACGATGTGGAGTTTCCACGCATCGCGACCCTTAATCGTTTCTACGCCTTTGAGATTCGTCTGCGGCCAATAGAGGAAGCGCATCGCGAGATCTTCGTAGAGCATATCGGTGCCACGAATCTGCTCGCCATATTTTGATGGAGGAACTGTCAGTGTAGGGCTGCCCAGTATGCTTTCGGTAAGCTTATAGCCGCCGTGAAGGCTATCGAGGACGATGGTCTGCTCCGGATTGCGGAAGCGAAAGCGAATCCGCTGACCGCTGATCTTGAGATCAAAAGTCGCTTTGGCTCCATTATCCGCTTTAATCTGGCCAACGAGGTCTGCCTGCTGAAGCGAGTGGCTATAGCGCACGAGCTCCTGAATCTGCTGGGCAGTGAGCTGGGGGATTTCTTCGGCGGCAGCGGGTAGGGCAGCGAGCGCGAGAATGAGGGGGAGAAAAAAGCGTTTCATCGAGATCAAACTACGCTGCCTTCCGGCAATTACGCAATTCGCATTCGGCATCGGGGGTTTGCCGGATATAGATTCTATAAAACCGCCTGGCACCCCCTCCTTTGAATCTCTTCCAACAAATCGGACTCCTCACCCGGGCAAATATCCGCATGGGTATCACTCATGCCCGGACTACCGCACGCGAATCCAAGCTTATGACCGCCACCGTGGTGGCGTTTTCCCTGGCCTATCTAGTGATGGGCTACCTGCTTTTCTTCCACGCGATGAAATACGTGCTCGGCGTCCCAGCCATCGGCGCACTGGCTAGCGAGCGCATCATTCACCTGATGTATTTTTTCTTCTTCATCATGCTGGTGTTTTCCAATGCAGTGCTCGGATATGCTTCGCTCTTCAAGAATAAGACGACTGGCTGGCTGCTCACCCTCCCAATCGATCACCGCGCTATTTTCTCCTACCGCATCATCGAGACCCTCGCCTTCTCTAGTTGGGGGCTCGTCTTTCTCAGCGCCCCACTTCTCCTCGCCTACGGCCACCTCGTCGGCGCGCCGGTCGCATTCTACTTCAAAATCGCGCTCGCCTACATCCCGTTTCTCCTGCTCCCCGCAGGAATTTCCTCGTGGCTGCTCCTCGTCATCGTCCGCCGGGGAAACCGCTGGTGGGGAATCATCGCCGCCACACTCCTACTCGGATACGCCGCCTACGCCTTCCTCGACACCAAAGACACCATGAGCGGCGACTCTATGGCCGATACCTCCATCGCACTCGCCTTCAATAAAGTGCTCAAGCACACAGCCATGAGCACGCATCCCTTCATGCCAAGTAATTGGATGTCCACCGCCCTGCTCGATTGGACGCGCGGCTCCGGCGGCAGCTTCAATATACTCCTCCTCTCCAGCTACGCCCTCATGGCCGGGCTCGTCACCACCGTATCTGCGAGCCGACGTTTCTTCCCCACCTGGCTCCACTGCTACCGCGCTCGAGCCGCCCGCGCCATCCACTCCTCCCGCCCAGGCCTCGGCGACCTTTCCCAGCGTTTCCTCTGCAAACCGCGCTTCGCGCAAACTCTCCCCCGCCACATCCGCGCCCTGATCCGTAAAGACGTCCTCACCTTCATCCGAGAGCCCTCCCAGTGGGGTCAAGTCGCCGTCATCATCGGGCTCCTCTTTCTCTACGTCATCAATCTTGGGAACATCGAATACACAGCCTCCTCTCCCTTCTGGACCATCATCCTCAGCTACCTCAATCTCGGCGTCTGCTCGCTAGCACTCTCCACCCTCACCACACGCTTCGTCTTCCCGCAATTCAGCCTAGAAGGACGCCGCCTCTGGATCCTTGGCCTCGCCCCCTTCCCCATCACCACCGTCATCTGGGTAAAATTCGCTCTCGCCTCAGTCCTCACCGGATGTAGCACCGCATTTCTCGTCACACTTTCAGGAACCATGCTCGCGCTCCCATCTGAGCGAATCGCCTTTTTAGCCTGCAGCATCTCGATTATGGCGCTCACCCTCACCTCCCTCTCCACCTCCCTCGGCACCCTCTTCCCCAATCTCCGCGAAACAAACCCCGCCAAAATCGTATCCGGCTTCGGCGGCACCCTCTGCCTCCTCCTCTCCTTCCTCTACATCTCCCTCGGCATCTTCCTCACCATCCGCCCAGAATTCGCCATGGTCGTCGATCTCCCGAAAAACATCCCCAAAGACGAGACCTACCTTTTTTCTCCTCCGCCCTATTCCGGCATCGCCATTCTAGCCATCATCTCCCTCATTATAGGCGGTATCCCGATGTTTTTAGCCTTTTCCCGTGTGAAAAACCTGGAGTTTTTAGGAAAACTGTAATATCACAAGAAGCGAAAGACCTGCTCTTCCCCTCCTCATGACCAGCTCCTCCCCCACACAAAACTCCGATCGCCTCGCCGGCGAAACCGCCGCTCCCACTCCAGGCCTCAGCGCCTTCGACGAAGCAGCCAACGACCTCTCCCTCCGCTTCGACTCCCCCTCTGCCCCCGTCTCCCAGGACTTCGACGCCAAGCTCACCGACACCCAGGACGAACTCTCCCGCGTCCGCCGCCGCACCCAAGAGCTCGAACAAGAGAAAAACGAATTCGAAGAGCTCACCCGCATGCGCACCCGCTTCCTCGGCGGCCGCACCCAAATCACCGACCGCCTCCAGCGCTCCCTCGCCCGCATCGACCACGAACGCGCCGAAGCCGAAGCCCGCATCGTTCACCTCGACGCCGTCCGCGCCGCCTTCGGCACCCACATCGAATCCCTCAATGCCCTCCACCCCGAGACCTGGAGCAAAGACGACCTCCGCGGCGAACTCGCCCGCTCCCTCGGCATCATCGAAGAAGCCGAGCTAGACTTCACCCGCGCCGAAAAACTCCTCGGCCCCGAAGCCCCCCTCGCCAGCGACCCCACCGCATCCGAAGAGCAAGCCACCACCTCCGGCCTCGACGCCAGCTTCCTCTTCTGGCTCAAAGCCGGCTTCGCCTTCACCCTTCCGATCAGCGCCATCCTCCTCGTTGTCGCCATCGTCCGCAGCTTCACCTAGCCTTCCGGAAAAACCACGAAATGGCCTCATCCCCCGAGCCTTTCTTCAGCGGAGCCACCCCCTCCGCCGCCACCTCCGTCGTCGGACCCAGCGCCTTCGAAAATATCGAGGCACGCCTCGAAACCACCGCCTCCGAATTCGAGCGCCTCACCCACCGTGTCGCCCGCCTCGAACACACCATCGTCAGCATCCCCGTCCGCGCCGTCCGAGAGCACCGCGCCACCCGCGACCTCATCCCCGCCCCCGGCGAGCGCTTCCGCTCCGGCATCTTCGCCAGCGACGAGCACCCCGATTCCGCCACCGCCTCACCTCGCTACCGCAAGCGTCAGCAGCAAGCCAGCCGCGCCCGAGCCGTCCTCGTCTCCCTCTTCCTCATCGGTCTCGTAGGCCTCGTTCTCTACCTCCTCAGCACCCTAGCCGGAGCCTAGGATACAGCCCGCGTCCCCCTCGGCGCCCCCAAAAGCCCCACGAAAAAATCAAAAATTTCATGCAGCGAAACCACTTTGCGGCGGTTCACTACCCCCTACCGTAAACCTTTGAGCGCCCCCCGGCGTCCTACGGTCACTCGAATGCACCCTCCCGCCCCCATTCTCGCCGCACTTGCCATTCTCGGCACTCTCATAGCAACACCCACCGCCTCCAGCGAAACCACCAGCATCACCCGCGAAGCAGCAATGAGCACCGCGCTGCACAACAACCGCGAACTCGCCGTCGCCGCCCTCGAAATCGACCGCGCCCGCTCGCAAGCCCACTGGGCAGGACGGCTAGACAACCCCGAAATCGAGCTCTCCGCCTCATCCGATCAGCTCGGCCTCAACGACGATGAAAGCACCATCGCCCTCGCCCTCAGCCAGCGCTTTCCCCTCACCTCACGCCTTCGCCATGAAAAAAACCTCCGCCAGCGCCACCTCGACCTCGCCACCATCGAATTCCGCCTACGCCAGCGACAGCTCGCCTACGAAGTAGACCAAGCCTGGATCACACTCCGCTCCGCCAGCCGACTCCGAGCACTCGACGAAGAGCTACTCGCCCTCAGCCAAGAAATCAGCCTCTTTCTCCAATCCAAAGTAAAGCTCGGCGAAGCATCCGCACTCGACGCCGCCCAAGCCAAGCTCAATACCGCCCTCATCGCGCAAGAATTCGGCAAAGCGCGCAACAAAGTAAACGCCGCCAGCACCCGCCTCCGCCACCTCCTCGGCCTCCCCCCCGGAAAACAAATCTCCGCCTCCGGCGAAACCACCCTCCCCACATCCGCCCCCTCCACCAAGCCCGATCTCACCACCGCCCTGCGCAATCGCCCCGATTACGCAGCGCTCGCCGCCTCCGGTGCCCTCGGCCAAGCCCAGCTCACCCTCGCTCTCGCCCAGCGCTGGGACGATATCGCCGTGCGCGTCTTCGCCGAACGCGAACGCGCCGTTGATGCGCCCGATGGACTCGAAGCGAATACCTTTCTCGGCATCGGATTCTCCATCCCCCTCCCCCTGCGAAAGAAAAACGAAATCGCCATCGAAAACGCCCAGATCGAAATCGAAAAAGCCCGCCGGATGCAAGCCGCCAAAAACTTCGCCATCCACAGCGAGCTCGCCGGAGCACTCCAAGCACGCCACGACACCTACCTACTCCTCAAATCCACCCAATCCGACGCCCTCCCCCTCGCCGAGAAAAACCTCACCGACCTCCGCACCGCCCAACAAAACGGCCAAGCCAATCTCATCCAAATCCAGCGCGCCCAAGAGCAACTTTTAAAACTCCACACCTCCGCCATCGAGCTCCACAACACCTACGACCTCCTCGATGCCAAAGTTCGCTTCCTCTCCGGAACCTATCCCATCCCCACCCCAAAATGAGATTCCTTCCGCTCGCCCTCCTCTCCTGCATCACACTCCTCTCCCCCACAGAGGCCAGGGAAAACACCATCATCCTCGATGCCGCCGGCGTGAAAAATCTCGGCATCACCACCGTCACCGCCACACCACAGACCTTCGAATCCACCACCTTCGCCATCGGCCGCATCAAAGCCCCACCCACCAGCACCTCCGTCCTCTCCTCCCGAATCGCAGGACGCGCCATACGAGTACACGCATTCATTCGTGACACCGTTAGGAAAGATCAAATCCTCGTAGAAGTAGAAAGCCGCCAGCCCGGAAATCCCCCGCCCATTATCGCCCTCAAAGCCCCCCAAAGTGGGCTCATCACCAATTCTCGCGTCCGCATCGGCCAACCTATAGAACCTAAAAACGAACTACTCCACATCTCGGACCACTCCACACTCTTAGCCATCGCACAAATCCCCGAAACAGACGCCGCCAAAATCACCCCAGGCCTCCGCGCCCGCATCTCCATCCCCGCCATCGGCGGCGCCCCCATCATCGCCACCATGAAACGCTTCGGCATCCAAGCCGACCAAAAAAGCGGCACCGTCCAAGGAATCTTCGAACTCCCCAATACCGAAGGGAAGTTACAACCCAGAATGCGCGCCGAATTCACCTTCATCACCGCAAGCCGCACCGAAATAATCTCCCTCCCCCGCGCCGCACTCCAAGGCAACACCGCCAATCCCGTCGTCTTCATCAAAGACTACGAACTCCCCAACGCCTTCATAAAATCCCCCGTCATCACCGGCGAGAAAAACGACCAATTCGTCGAAATCCTCAGCGGCCTCTTCCCCGGAGACCAAGTCGTCACCCAAGGAGCCTACTCCCTCAGCTTCGCCGGAGCCGGCAGCATCTCACTCAAAGAAGCCCTCGATGCCGCCCACGGCCACGAACACAACGAAGACGGATCCGAAATCACCGAAGACCAAAAAACATCAGAGAAAACCGCCGAAAGCAAAGCATCGCCCGCCCTAGCAATCTACGCAGGCATCGCCACCCTCGCCGCCCTCGTCTTCGCCCAACTCTACTGGAAGAAATCAAACCCCAGATGAACACCGATCGACACAGATCCCATTCTCTGCTGGCCAAAGGTCCCGCCCTTTCCCCTTTCCCCTTTCCCATCCCGGAGGCCAAAGGCCTCTCTTACTCTCCGCCGAAGGCGCCAATCGGATGCTAAACGCCCTCATCCGATTCAGCCTCGCCCAGCGCGCCCTCGTCCTCGCCGCCGCCCTCGTGCTGCTCCTACTCGGCGGGAAAAAAGCCCTCGAGCTTCCCGTAGATGTCCTCCCCGACCTCACGAAGCCCACCGTCACCATCCTCACCGAAGCCCCCGGCTTCGCCCCTGAAGAAGTCGAGACCCTCATCACCATCCCCATGGAAAACGCCCTCATGGGCGTCACCGGAGTTTCCCGCCTCCGCTCCACCAACGACATCTCCCTCTCACTCATCTTCGTAGAATTCGATTGGGGCACCGATATCTACCAAGCACGGCAATTCGTCCAAGAGCGCCTCACCAGCGCCGTCGAATTCCTCCCCGAAGACATCACCCCCTACATGACCCCCGTCGCCTCCCTCATGGGCGACATCATGATGATCGGCCTCCGTGATCCCACCGGAAAAACCGCCCCCCCCGATCTCCGCACCCTCGCCGATTGGACCATCAATCGCCGCTTCCAAGCCGTCCCCGGCATCGCCGAAGTCCTCTCCATGGGCGGCGGCATCAAGCAACTCCAAGTCCAGCCCGATCCCCAAAAAATGCTCGCCCTCGGCATCACCTTCGAGCAACTCCGCAACGCCACCGCCAACGCCGTAAGCAACACCACCGGCGGCTTCCTCACCGGCCGCGACCAAGAAATCATGGTACGCAACCTCGGCATGACCACCGACCTCCACGCCATCGGCAACACCACCGTCACCCACCAAAACGACCGCCCCATTCGCATCACCGACGTCGCCCAAGTCCTCTGGGGCACCGAACCCATGCGCGGCGACGCAGGCCTAGGCACCAAAGCCTCCGGCACCGGAAGCGACGGCGTCATCATCAACGTCCGCAAATCCCCCGGCTTCGATACCATCGCCCTCACCGACCAGATCGAAGCAATAATAGACGACCTCAAAACCACCCTCCCCGAAGGCGTCGAGCTCATCACCCTCTACCGCCAGCGCGACTTCATCGACCTCTCCATCGGCAACCTCAAAGAAGCCCTCCGCGACGGCGCCATCATGGTCTCCCTCGTCCTCTTCCTCTTCCTCCTCAATTTCCGCGTCACCGCCATCACCCTCACCGCCATCCCGCTCTCCCTAGCCATCACCATCCTCGTCTTCGACCTATTCGATCTCAGCGTAAACTCAATGACCCTCGGCGGCCTCGCCGTCGCCATCGGCATGGTCGTAGACGACGCCATCGTAGACGTAGAAAACGTCTTCCGCCGCCTCCGGGAAAACGCCTCCGCCCCCCTCCCCCAGCCCAAGCTCGAAGTAATCGCCCGCGCTTCCAGCGAAGTCCGCTCCTCCATCCTCTACGCCACCGTCCTCATCATTCTCGTCTTCATCCCCCTCCTCGCCCTCAGCGGAGTAGAAGGCCGCCTCTTCACCCCCATCGCCATCGCCACCATCGTCAGCATGGCCGCATCATTCATCGTCTCACTCACCGTCATCCCCGTCCTAAGCTCCTACCTATTAAATCCAAAGCCCGGCAAGTTACACGGCGACGGCTTCATCGTCCGCACGCTCAAATCAGCCTTTAAAAACACCCTACTCCGATTCGCGCTCGCCATGCCCCTCGTCGTCTGCGCCATCACCGCAGCCCTCCTCTTTCTAAGTTACATCGCCTACACCAAAATGGGCGGCAACTTCCTCCCCCCCTTCCGCGAGCCCACCGCCGTCATCGCCATGACCACCGCGCCCGGCACCTCCCTCAAAACCACCACCGCCCTCTCCCGCACCGCCCAAGACCTCCTCCTCGCCCTCCCCGGCGTAGAAACCGTCGGCTACCGCGTCGGCCGCGCCGAACGCGGAGACCACGTCGTCCCCGTATCCACCGTCGAATTCGACGTCGAATTCAACCAAGAAGGCGAAGCCAACCGCCAAGAAACCCTCGCCCAACTCCGCGCCACCATGCGCAGCATCCCCGGCACCTTCTCCGCCTTCAGCGGCCCCCTCGCCGATCGCATCGGCCACATGCTCAGCGGCGTCTCCGCCAAAATCGCCATCAAAATCTACGGCCCCGACCTCAGCGAACTCCGCACCATCGGCGAAAACGTAGCCGAAATCGCCCGCGCCATCCCCGGCCTAGAAGAAGCCCGCACCGAGCAACAAGCCCCCATCCCCCAGCTCCGCATCGAAATCGACCGCGACCGCGCCCTCGCCTACGGCGTCACCCCCGGCGAACTCAACGCCGAACTCGCCGCCCTCATCGGCGGCCAAGCCCTCGCCGAAATCTACCAAGGCCAGCGCGTCTACGACCTCGTCATCCGCCTCCCCCAACAAATCCGGGAAAACCCCGAACGCCTCGCCGCCCTCACCATCAACACCAAAACCGGCCAACCCGTCCAGCTCAGCAGCATCGCCACCATCCACAGCGCCACCGGCCCAAACACCATCCTCCGCGAAAACACCCTGCGCCGCTTCGTCGTCTCCATCAACCCCACCACCACCGACCTCAACGCCGCAGTCGAGCAACTCCAAGCCCGCCTCACCCAAAACCTCACCCTCCCCAAAGGCTACTCCCTCTCCCTCGAAGGCGAATACCAAGCCCAGCAAGAAGCCACCAGGATCATCGCCATCACAAGCGCCATCATCCTCCTAGTAATCATCTTCCTCCTCTACAGCTACTTCCAAAGCTTCAGCTTCGTCGCCTTAGTCCTCACCAACATCCCCATCTCCCTAATCGGAGCCATCCTCTACACAAGCATCACCCTAAATAACATCAGCATAGCAACCCTAGTAGGATTCATAGCCATCACCGGCATCGCCGCCAGAAACAACATCATGCTCATCTCCCACTACCTCCACCTAATCGCCCACGAAGGAGAAACCTTCACCAAAGCAATGGTAGAACGCGGCACCCTAGAACGCCTAGCCCCCATCCTAATGACCGCCCTCTCCGCCGGAGTAGCCCTCATCCCCCTAGTCCTAGCCGCCAACGAACCCGGAAAAGAAATCCTAAACCCAGTAGCCATAGTAATCATCGGCGGCCTCCTAAGCTCCACCCTCCTAGGCCTCCTAATCACCCCCACCCTCTTCCTCCACCTCTGCCAAAAACCCGCCCAAAAAGCCATCCAACAAAAAGCCCCCGCCACCGGCTAGCCCAAAGCCGCAACCACAACGACTTATCCCACCCTTCGGTTTTTCCAATAAGCCCAAAATCGTGACCGGCAAAACCCTCCTGCAACCCCTCCCTAATCCAAGCGAAAAGAATGAAAACCTTCGTCATAATCACATCCTTTATCGCCGTCACCCAGGCCGCAGACACACATGACAGACGGGGGTAAGCTTGAGAAACTATTCGCGCTGGTATCACTGGCGTTCCTTATCAGTTTCAGCTGGGGATTACATCTGAGGAAAACTCAGAAAACGAATCGAACGGTGCAGCGTAAGAGTCTGTTTCGACAAGGACTTGAAGGAATACTGAGACTGCTCAACAATCCGCTCCTTCCATCAAAACAACGGCAAGAACTCACTAACTGGCTCAAATCGCCATTTTTAGCCTCAAATTTTGTCGTGTAGTGTGAAACTACATGTATTTGAGACCTGTATTTTTGTATTTATATTTTGTATTTAAATGAAAAGAGGTCGTAATGCCTAACCGACATGTATTTCTCCATTCCCATTTTTTGGAGAAAAAAGGGTTCACGAAAAGGTAAACGGTCAGGAATTGTTGACCCCCTTTCTTATTAAGGCGCTTCCTACGTTACATGCCGTTCGCTGTGAGGCGGAGAGTGAAACTGCGCTTGTCGTTTATATTGTGGATGATGCCCGACAAAACTTCGATATTCTGATACAGACGAACCGATAGTGTGCCGGACGCAGTGATTACTCCGTCCGTGACTTCGTGGATTCTCATTGAATCCTCGGTTTTCATATCTCCTGCTAAGTGATAGAGGCGGTCACTTCCTGTAAGCTTGTATCCTCCAGTGGCCTCTTCGTCATTCCACCACAGCGATCCGATTCCCTTATGCTCTTTTTTTGTCTTTGTGTTGGTTAGGAGTATATTATAATTTACGCGGATACCTTTGAATATTGGGTTTTTTGCCGGGATCGGCTGTAATTTTGCTTCAGGTTCTGATGTTTCACCATCGTTGTATGCGAATATCTGAACTGTCGCGGCGTTCGCTTTCGAGATTGAGGTCAGCCTATCAACAAAGCTGCGAACTTTCTGGGATCGGACAGTCTCTCCTAGTCCTTCTGTTATCTCGATTAGAGCAGCGAGCTTGCTCGACTTGATCGCGTAAGCCACATTTTCACCACCTACTAATTTTGAGACGATGACGCCAATCACTTCGCCGTTATCTCGAACGAGTGCACCACCCGAATTTCCAGGTTGGATCGGATTACTTATTTGAAAGTGATTTATATCATCTTGATAACCCGAAAGCCCGCTTACCTCACCGCTTGCAAGTTTAGGTGAAAAGCCTTGGCTCTCGGGCTGCGGGAAGCCGACGGTGAAAACTGATTCACCTAGTTGAGCGCGATATGAGTCTCCAAGAGTCAGGTAAGGGGTTGCTTTGCTGGGAGAAATTTTTAGGATCGCTAAATCATATGGAGCCAGTGTAATAACAGTTTTAGCGCCTACTGGTTCTCCGCTTCCTATTTTTATACGAATTTCGTCGGCACCATCTATTACATGGTAGTTGGTCACAATGTGACCTTTTTCGGTTATGAAGAATCCAGTTCCGAAGCTGGTTGCAGCATCGACACCCTGCGTTGCGTGAGCATGTGCAGAAAAATAGACTATATAGCAGATTGCGAGCCTCAACGCTAAATGGTCTATACGATAAGAAAATGGGATCCGCGATCGCATGGGTACTCTACAAGGTAGAACGTCGGAATTTAGTTTCTCAAGGAACACTCTATAAATTTACTATGGGAGCAAGGATTCGCAAAGAATTTCAGGCTTTGTTAAAAAATTTATTTGTTATCGGAGAGAAATGGGCTCAGAAGTATCAGATAACTACAAGGCCTTTTTTGTCTTTTTCTCTAAGCTCGTTTCGTCGGCGTACGGTAACCTTAGGTTCACGATCGCGAACTTTTCGTGTTCAAGTTAGTGTCCGCGCTTCGGACGGTTCGTTTTAGGAGGCAGGAGCCAATTCTCGTCATTTTTCACGATTTGCTTCATATTATTCTATCTTTTCCTCACAAAGCGAATGGTAGAACGCGCACGGCACCCTAAAACGCCTAGCCCCCGTCCTAATGACAGCTATCTCCGCAGGAGTAGCCCTAATCCTCCTAGTCCCAGCCACCGGCGAACCAGAAAAAGAAATCCTAAACACGGGGAATTAGACTCCATCTTGGCCACTGGATCTCACCCCGATTGACAGCGCCGTATAATTCACCATATTCTATACGTCATGCAAACGAAACTCACCCTGCGCCTGGAGCACGACCTTATCGAAGCAGCCAAGCAAGAAGCCGCCGCCCGCGACACCTCCGTCTCCAAACTCTTTGCCAGTTTCATCCGCTCTCTTTCGCCGACGCCATCTCCGCAAGATAACACCGACTATCCACCGATCACCGCGTCACTCATTGGAAGCCTGGCGGGAGCGAAAGTCGCGAAAGAGGATTACATCGATTACCTAGAGGAAAAACACCGATGACCGCGCTCGTCGATACCAACGTCGTCCTCGACGTCATGCTTCAGAGAACGCCTCATCTAAAAGACTCCGCATCCATCCTCGCCGCTATCGAACGTGGTTACTGCAATGGGCTCCTTTGCGCCACCACCGTCACGACCATTTTTTACATCGCCCAGCGTGAGATCGGAGAAAAGAACTGCCGCGCCGAAATAGCAAAACTCCTCAGCCTATTCGGCGTCGCCGCAGTCGGCAAACCGACACTAACCACAGCGCTCGCAACTGGTTTCCAAGACTACGAGGACTCGGTCCTCCACGAGTCCGCCCGCTCCGCCGGAGTCGACTGCATTGTCACCCGAAACCTCAAAGACTTCAAAAGATCAAAGATCTTGGCCTACACTCCAGCCCAATTCCTCACGGTCTTGGACGGTAAATCGTAAACCACTAATTACTCCCAACAGTTTCTGGCGAAAACCTCGAGTTCGATACAGTTAGTATGTTCACTTACAGTTCGTTACAGAATCGCTACTCCAGACACTTCACTGGATGCCTACCATGAATTCGAATTCCCTTACCACATCCTTTCACTTTCCTTTTTTGATTCTCTTCCTAATCTAGAACACAATTGCCTCAATAATCGATTGCACCTCAAATCATACGCAGGAAGATTGCGTGAATTCATCGCTGAGGTGGGCTTCCGATGATGGATATTCCTAGCTCAATTCGCTAAGATTAAAATGGGATTCATCATATTCTGCCTTGTAATCATCCTGATTCTTTCCGGATTTGCGCTGCCACCGGCACTTCGAACTAGATCGTGGAAACGTTTTTTTGGTGCGGCAATCCTATCCGCTCTGGGTGTGTTGTTTCCGGTTCTTATTTTCTTAGTGAGTGCGATTCTCGTTCCAGACTACAAGGGCGGATGTGTCTGGGGATGGGTGGACTGCTTCCACGGTGGAAAGCTAGCGCTCACGCCTTTTGTGATCTGGGCTTGCGCCGCGTTCTATGTTTGTCAGATTCTAAGACCTGCAGCCAAGCCTCCGCTATGGGTTATCTTAGGGCTCTTCATTGGATCAGTCACGAGTGCTGTCTGTTTTCTATTTGGGCTGCTCGTTCATGGAGTTCAGGATATAATTTCTTGGTGGCTACTTGTTCCTTTGTATGTTGCTGTCTGGCATTCAACACTCAGCAATCGAGCCATGAAAATGGCGAACGTTGGTATTAAGCCATACGTTTTCACCTTACTCGGCTCTCTGCCATTCTGGGCGATCAGTCTGATCTGGAGCCGAAGCCACTACGCCTCACTGCCAGAAAATCGCTCAGGCTGTTTTGTTGTGACGGCGGCAATGGGTGGGCATAAAGTAGTGGTTGGGCCACTCTCGGAAATCAAATGGGAAGGTTCAATTCGACTCGCTAACCAACAGATAAAAACATTTTGGAAATTTGAAAGCGTATGGATTTCGCGATCTCCCGTTACTCATAAGATGTTTCGTCGATTCTACAATAAAGTGGGGCCACTCGTGGCGAGGCATGTGAAGTATCAATTCGCCGCCGATATCGTATACCTAATGCTCAAACCATTCGAATTGGCAGCTGCTCTTATTGTGTATCTATCTGGAAAAACGTGAGCACGCCCCGTGTAACAGTTTAGGAGTCGTTCCTAAATAAATCGCTAGTGCACCATCTCTTCTGTAAAAGCGCCCGAGGCTACCCAGCCCGCACCGTTCCGGCACAGGGACGTCTTTTGGGGTCTCAAAGCCAACCTAAAGACACCCATGACCGAACACCGCTGCACCCAAGATAACGCCACCTCCGACGCCCTCAACCTCGTTCTCGAAGGCCTCCCCGAAGCCTTCCCCCTCCTCTTCAACCAAGCCCGCCACTTCTTTAGCCGCCTAGCGAAGTTGTCCGATTCCTATTGAATCAGCACATTACTCATCGTCGTAAAACGGTATATAATCATACCCGAGCGTTCTTATAATTCTGCTCGCTCGCGGGCTAGCTACGCCGACGCTTTAAACACACAAGACTCATAGCTGAAATAATAAGGGCGGTTGATGACGGCTCAGGCACGACATCGAGAGTGGCTGATCCGACGGTAGGATCAGCAAAGATATTGCCTGTTGTTGTTAGCAGCCGGGTATTGACGGTATCGCCAAGGCTCGTAAATGTGGGAATAAGAGCAAAGATCGCGCCTCCAGAAATCGTGATGGTGTCGCCTGCACTGAGTGAAAGGAGCTGTGGAGTAGATAAAATGAATTCGATTTCCACATCCCGGGAGGGGTCACCATCGAATAAACCTGCAATATACGAGATGACAGTTGTCGTGAGTGGTGTTTCATCGTTTTTCTGGATCGTGATTGTATCGCTAACAGATATTGTATCAGAGTTCACCCCACTCCCATCCTCAGGAACCAGAGTACTGACTTCGGAGTCCGTCGCATAGACATCCTCAAAGACGACTGTGAAGGTGCCGACAGAATCAAAACTACCACCGGAGGTATAGACCACTGGCGACGTAAATGCGAAATCAAATGGGGCGCCATCATCGAGAATCACTGCGGACTGCGCCGTGCCCGCTGAAACAGCAGAAAGTGCGACAAGCGCAGGGAAAAATGGAAATGGGAAAAGTTTCATTATTAAAAAGAGATTAGAATTGGGCTTTGGGGAGATTATTTAAAATTCAGGAGGAAATGCGCTTCGAAAGAAACCGATTAAGGCTCCTCTT
>CALAIY010000106.1 GCA_937922595.1 uncultured Verrucomicrobiales bacterium
CGTGTCCGTATCGGGGGCTTCGAAGGTGAATTGGGCTGCGGCCATGCCTTGGCCTCCGAAGTCGATTGCGAGCTCGACTTGTCGATCCGGCACTGAGGTGACGATGACCTGAGCTCCGGAGACGCTCTTTTCGCTGGCCCATTCTGAGATGGCTCCGGCTCCTTCCCGGGGGCCTTTGTAGGTGATCTTCATTTCGGGATCGGCTTCGAGCCAGGGCGACCACTTTTCCCAGTTTTCGAGGTTGTTCACGAGGGGAAAGACGTTTCCGGCGTCGGCTGCGATGTAGATGGAGCGCTTTACTTCAACCTTGGAGGGTAAAGTCTGCGAGAGCACTACGAGTACGGCGACGCATACGGCTATGACGGCGAGGATGGCAAAAAGAAGCGTTTTTTTTCGAGACGTTTGCAACATTTGTCGTCTATATCACGATCACGCGCTTTCGGGAAGATCGAATACACTTGACTGCGCCTTCCTTCTTGCTAATCCTGCCGACCCCCAAAATGGGGTTTTTTTAAAAACTTTCCCACGTATTTACACGTTTTTGAGTCATGGCTAGAGTCTGCAGCATCACCGGAGCCCGCCCTAAGCGCGGTCGTAGAATCATTCACCAGGGTCTCGCCAAAAAAGATGGCGGTATCGGCCTCAACCACGTGAAGGAGGTGAAGCGCACGTTTTCGCCAAACCTTGTGACGAAGCGTATCTGGGTTCCTGAACTCAGCCGTTTTGTGAAGGTAAAGCTCACCGCGAAGGCTCTCAAGACGGTGAATAAGAACGGCGCTTACGCGACGCTCAAGAAAGCCGGCCTGATCTAGGCCGCCCAGAGGGCTCACGCTGAGCTACTTTGGTGTATTATTAGGCGGTTTTTCCGGAAAGAAGGTTGACCTTTTGCCCTATTCTGTGGCGAAATGGTGTCGTGCGTATTCGCGCACGTCTTCTTACCCCAAAAACCCCTTTCACACCATGGCCTATAGCGTAGTCAGCAAAAAATCCGGCAAGACTTATTATCTCCATCTCCGCGAACAGACGCGGAAGGACGGTGGGATCACGAAGCTCTATTTCTTCGCCGGCGAGATTAAGGATGGTGCCTGCGATTCCTTGCCTGAGGGGAAGGAAGTCATTGAAAACGAGCGTACGGGCTTGCCTTTCCTTAAGGGGACGGGGAAGAAATAGCGGTTTTCCGACCTGTTTTTTATTCGATTTCAGGAGCGCAGGGGACGAGCACGGCATCGCGCATTCCGTGAACGAGCTTTTTATCTGATGGCGCTAGTGTGGCGAGAACACCACCTAGCGCCGTTTTCTGCGTCTGGGGGTTGGTGAAGTAGTAGGGGCAGAGTCTCGCTCGGACTTCCATCATTCTGCGTTGCCCGGTCTCGGGATCCCAGATTGGATGCTGGGTGATGCGTGCTGGGCGAAATTCCTGGAGGAGGTAGGGAGATTCGGGGAAACTGCTGATTGCGGTGGTGAGGGCGTCTTTCCAGGCTTCGCCTGAGACGTCGTGCCCGATGGTGACGCCACGGCTCCCCCAGCCGAGCTCGGAAAACCCGCTGATTTTGAGGACGAGTTCGCGCTCTTTTTGAGAGAATTTCCCCACGGCGTCCCAGCTATTCACTTCGAGGCGAGGGAGCACTCCATGGTGTGGAAGGGGTGCGGGATCGACGATCCAGCTGTAGGGGATCATTTTTTTGAGCGCCTTGAGCTGGCTCCCGCGTAGCTCTTGTGCCCAGAGATCACGGAGCGGAGCGAGCCAGAAGAGCGCCATCCAGAGCTTTTCTTCGAAGTGAGGCCGCATGGGCGGGCTGAGGGAGAGGCCATTTTCAACTGCGGCGGCAAGATCCCGGATCGCGGGGATATTTGCGTGGTCGAAGAGTTCGAAAAATCGATACACTTCGCGTTGGGGATCTACTTTGTAGTCCTCCGCTCGCTTCACTGCCCAGTCGCCGGCCAGATCCTGGGCGATCCATTCCATTTCTGGGCGATAATCTGCGGCTTCATCTGAGACGAGGATATCGGCGCCGTGGGGGTGGATGGAGCCGAATCCATCGCGCATTCCACGCGCGCCCCCGAGTACATCGAACCCGGCAGCGGCGTAGGTCTCTTGGAGCCAGGCGGTGAGGCCGATCCCGCCGGGGACGGAGTCTAGCTCGGAGATGGCGAATCCTCCATTTTCTTGCGGGAGCAGATCGGGCCGGATGACGCGGGGAAGCGTGCTGCGGACGCCTTTTGCTTGGGCGTGCTTTATGAGCCAGGGCGGTTTCCCCGCATCGAGATATTCTGCGATGTAGCTGGGGACAGTGCCTTTTGCGCTCCGCAGGTAAATCCGCTCGCATGCTTCCTGGAAGACGCGCAGCCGGTGGCCGAGACCGGTGAGCTCTTTTACCTCTGCCTTCGAAAGCCGAAATGGCTCGGGGGAGAGCACCCAGGATTTACCATCGAAGAGACCGCCCACAGGTGTGGCCGCTTTGAGAGCTTCGGGAGTGAGTACGTACGTAGATTCGGACATGCTTGGATTACGTCTGATGTCGTAGGCAGCGATTTAGTCCAGATGAAATGGCTCCGCTTCTTCGATTTTACGTCTGCGGCGCTCTTCGACGTGCGTTCGGGGACTATTAGCCTCTCGTGAGCACCCGCAAGGCTGCGCGGATAAACGCATCGGGTGTGCCATCGGCGACGTCTTTGGATCCTTGGATGGCTTTGAGCGCTTTCTGGGCTTCGACTTGTTTGTAGCCGAGGGCGATGAGGCCGAGGACGGCATCGGCCATGGCGATGTTTTCGGGGGAGGAGTTTTCCGCGCTGGAGACTTGCCAGGCTTCGGCGACGCCGACTTTGTCTTTGAGCTCAAGGACGATGCGTTCGGCGGTTTTCTTGCCGAGGCCGGAGATTTTGGAGAGGGCGGCGACGTCGCCATTAACGACGTTGGCTTTAAATTGATTGACTGCCATTCCGGAGAGGACGGCCATGCCGAGCTTGGGACCGATGCCGGAGACGCGGTTTATCAGGAGACGAAAGAGATCGCGCTCTTCTTCGGTGGCGAAGCCGAAGAGGGAGTGCTCGGTCTCGCGGACGTGGAGGTGGGTGAGCACTTTGACCTGTCCGCCGATGGCTCCGAGTGTATCGTAGGTGGATAGTGGAATGGCGACTTCATAGCCGATGCCGCCGATGTCGATCGTGGCGCGGTTTGGGATGGATTCGGCGAGTGTCCCCTTTAGATACGTAATCATATGCTTCTCATGAAACGCCCCTCCTCTCTTCGCCGCAAGGTGCTTCTATTTCTTGCTCCTTTAATTCTGGGGGCGGCGGTGGCGGAGGAGAGTGGCAAGTATGTATTGCTGCCGGAGCCTTCTTTCATGTGGCACAAGCATGGGCAGAAGATCCCAGGCTCGCGGAGGACGGTGCTGATCCCGGCGCTCACGACATCGGCGGGGCTCCGGGAGCTTTCGCCGGAGGCTTTCGCGGAGCTGGGGGTGTCTTGGGCAGCATTTTCTAAAACTGCTGGCACCACGGCGGACGCTCATTTGAAGACGCTGAAGCCGGTGGTGACGAAGGATTCTGAGGGACATGCGGCGGTGGCGGTGGTGAAATCAAAGAGTGCGATTACGGCTTCAGTGGTTTTTGCTCCGGGGTTTGTGGCGAAATTTGAGCCCATTTTCGGGGATCGGCTTCTGGTGGCAATTCCTGATCGCTTTACGATCTATGTGTTTCCCCGGGCTTTGAGTACGCATAAGGAGTATGGGAAACGGCTGGCGGCGCTGTATGAAGATGCTGTATATCCGGCAAGCTTAGAGCTTTTCGAGGCGGATCCACAGGGGGTGCGGGTAGTAGGGAGTTTTTCTGGCGGTGGGCGAAATGGTGAAAAATAGCGAAAGATGCAAAAAGTGCAGTTTTTCTCGTTTTTATATTGTCATGTGACTTCTAAGTCCTTAGCATCGTCTAAAGATCGCAATACAAAGCCCTTACATCCGCGCTCAAATGCGGAATTATCATAATTTCCACTCTAGCCGGGTGACGAAATCGTCTCTTCGTCGTCGAAACGCGTGGCGAAGAGCCTAATATCGTGGTAGGGTGACTCCTATGGCAACAACACGTAGAACCCGCTTCACCCGCCGAGTCCCAGACCACGTAACGGATGAACTGGTTAACGTACTCTCTCTTCCAGAGACGTATCACTTCAACGACCTTTTTGGTTGTGTCTATGAAAACCTTAAAAAGCGTAATGCTGTAAGCGGAGGCGAAGAAATGCTCCGTTTGCGGGCATACGAGAAGCTGCAGAACCTTGTGTCACGCGGCCTCGTCGAGAAAAAGCTCAAGACCTATCGCGGCCTTGATCGGATCGGCGACGCGTCGAGTGCCGCTGTCGCAGCGAAAGCTGAGGCACGCGCTGCCGAAGCAGCTGCTGCGAAATAGGCACAGTCGCTTTCTTGAAAATTCAGGGTTTAAATCCTGGAGCCCAATTACCTATAATTGCCCTCGCCGATCTGATCGGCGGGGGCTTTTTTTATCTATTCCACAGTGGGGCTCGTAAGAACGAGAATTTCGCGAAGGATGCGATCCCGCCAAGCATCGGCATCGGAGCCGGGCGCAGTGAAGGCATTAAGCACCAGAGCGAAGCTATGGCTGGGAAGTGCTCCTGAAGCGGGAGTGAGATAGCCCGTAGTGGCGCGGACGCCGGACATGGTGCCTGATTTCGAGAGGACGCGTCCTCCTGCGCCAGAATTGAGGAGGCCGGGATAGACGCCTGCGGCGGCTCCGGAGAGTACGTGGTGCTGGATGGCGGCGAGATCTTTTACCCGAATGCGATCTGCTCGAGCGAGGCCGCTGCCGTCTTCCATGCGAAGGCCGGTGAGGCCGAGGCCGCGGGCGGCCCAGTGATCGCGGAGAAATTGCGCAGGAGGAAGATCAGTGCCGGTACCAGCTCCCAAGCTACGAAAGACGCATTCGGCTTCGAGATTATCCGAGACACCAAGAAGGTGGCGGCAAATATCCTCAAGAGTGGCGGATCGATGCACGGTAAAACCGATCGGCGCGGGGGGGACGGTTTCGCCCGCGAGGGCGAGGAGACGATCCGTGGTGGGGACTCCTCTTACCACAATCCCTGCGCGAGCAAGCGCATCGCGGAGGGCAATGGCGGCGGCAAGCGGTGGATCGGGCACTGCTCCGCCTACGGGAAACCCGGCTTCACCCAGCGGCACGGTGCCCCGAAGCTCAATTCGGCGAGCGTAAGGTGCACTGTAGATGACGACGCCATCTCCAGAGCCTGCCGGGCCGGTGGTCACATCATTGGTGAACACAACTCCCGGGACGATCGGATCAGTCCGCTGAAGGGCGGCGGGATACGTGATTTCGGTGCCGGGGGTGAAATAGGCAGTGAAGCGGTTGTGATCGAGATTGAGGCCGTAGGGGGCGGCACCGAAGGCATTGCCGATGTCGCCCCAGACCCAATGATCGGAGACGGGTGCTCCACTTGATTCGGTAAAGTGCCGGGCGTCGGCAATGATGCGCCCGGAGACGGTTTTCACGCCACGGCGGGCGAGGTCGGCAGCGAAAGCGGTGAGATCTCCGCGAGTAAAAGTAGGGTCGCCTCCACCGGCGATCACAAGATCACCGGCAAGCGCCCCTTCACGGACGGGCGCAGTGCTAAGGAGACGAGTCTCAAATCGAAACTGTGGATCGAGGGTCTCCAGCGCGGTCGCCACAGTGACAGTTTTAAGCGTCGAGGCTGGCACGAGAGCAGTGCTCCCGCCTTCATCGACGAGCGTTTCGCCGGAGGCGTCCAAGAGGACGAAACCGATCTGCGCCGCCGTAAAGCCTGGAGCATTACTCAGCTCCTGCAGAATTTTCCGCACACTATCAAAGGGAGCATCGCCAATAGCACCCAATCCATCCCTAGGATCGCCCATCAGCGCGATTTCATCCACTGGTGGCGAAGTGAAAGACTCTTCGTAAGTGCCCTCCGATCCACTATCGAAATAGAGCATCCCAGCCGCGACCCAGCCGCCCGCCCCGGCTACCGCGGCAGCCGTGCGGCGGGAATGGATCTGTTTACGGGTGAGGTTTTTCATCGTTGAGTGAGTGTGAGTATGGCAGGTCGTGCCCAATGGGGAAAGGGCACTTTTCATACAACGGCCGCCCCGAGGCACTTCTACTCACACCCCTCATTTTTCAATCATCGTCGCTGCCTCCGATGGCTTTGATTCATTTGCTGAAGCCGTCGCAATCGTGAGCAATGCAGCAAGGGTGAAGAAGAGGGCGACGAGAGTGGCTGATACTTGGTAATTGTGTTTCATAACAATTACACAGAGAACAGACCTGTCTGTTTATTTCGATCTTTTTCATTTTTCTTTTAAAGTGCTAATTAAAAGAAATGCCGCCCCCATCCAGGTTCATCGAATGAGAGTCCTTCCACATATCGCCATCTTCATCTCGCTCCTCTTCGGAAGCTGCACCACGCCTCAGGCTCCCGCGCCTTCCGATCCCCCATTCGCTCACGCGCCCTCTCCAGAGCCAGCGATTCCCAGCCGAAGCTATCCCTGGGAAAATATTGCACCCGGCGTAGCTCTCCTCGAGCGCTTCGATTTCTCTGCCGATGTCGGACGCCCACTCACCGGATCCGTCGCCAAAATCGATCTCACCACCCCCGGCCTCGAAATCATCACCACCTCTAGCAATGGCACCCGCCCCGGTGAGACCGATGGACTCCGCACCAGCACCTTCCTCAAAAAGACCCGCAGCCTCCTCGCCATCAATGCCGCCCCCTACTCCCCCATCCATCTTTTTGAAGGCCAGGCACAAGACATCGCCGGCCTCCACATCGCTGCCGGGGAAATTGTCTCACCCGCAAATGGCTACCCCGCCCTCAGCTTTCGCCCCGGCACCGCCGCCATCAGCTCCTCATCCAGCGCCATCGGAGCCACCCACGCCGTCGCTGGTTTTAAGATCATCCTGAAAAACCGCCAGCCCCAAGGCGGCACCACTCCCCTTCACCCCCGCACCGCAGCGGGAGTCTCTGCCCATGGGCATACGCTCTATCTTCTTGTCCTCGATGGGCGCCAACCCGGCAAAAGCCTGGGCTCCTCCGAACGCGAAATCGGCAAAATCCTCCGCGACCTCGGTGCCAGTAATGGCATCAATCTCGATGGCGGAGGCACCACCGCCATGGCGCTTAAAAGTGGAAATGGAGCGCGTCTCCTAAACACCCCCATCAATGGCGGCATCCCCGGCCTTGAGCGCGTGGCTGCCTCCCACCTCGGTGTCCGTTTGCAGTAGCCTCTTCCCTCACTAATCTCCCATCACCATGAAAACTACCCTCCTCGCAGCCCTCGCCTCCCTCATCGCCTTCACCAGCACCGCCTTCGCGCAAGGCACCACCCCCGAAGTCCCCAAAGACGTCGCCGCCGTCCCCGCCGACGCCAAAAAGACCGAAAGCGGCCTCGCCTCCAAAGTCCTCACCAAAGGCACCGGCACCACCCACCCCACCGCCACCAGCAACGTCACCGTCCACTACTCAGGCTGGACCACCGACGGCAAAATGTTCGATAGCTCCGTAAAGCGCGGCAAGCCGAGCAGCTTCGGGCTCAATCAAGTCATCAAAGGCTGGACCGAAGGCGTCCAGCTCATGGTAGAAGGCGAAAAGCGCCGCTTCTGGATCCCCGGCGAACTCGCCTACGGCAACACCCCCAACGGCGGCCGCCCCTACGGCATGCTCGTCTTCGACGTCGAGCTCATCAAAATTAACTAACTAGGAAAACTCTCCCCCATGGCCCGACCTGTATCCCCAGGTCGGGCCATTTTTGTAGCTCGACATTCCGATGTCGAGCTACTCATCCACACACGGGCTCTCCCGACGCATGAGATCATCCAGCGCTTTTATCGACTCTCTTCCTGCGCTGATGTGGCGTTTTTTATCGTGTCGGTGATGCCGCATTTCGCGAAGCGCCTCTTCGTCACCTTTGCGGTAAAGCGCGGTGGCTTTTTCAGCGGCGCTTTTTTGCATTCCAAGATGCTCAAGGACATCTGCTCCCATGCGAAGAGAGCTATCTAAAGTATCACGATAAATTTTCTCCTCTCCAGCTTCTAGCATCTCGTAAGCATCCGCACGCCCATGAGCACGGAGAAAAATCTCTAGATTTGGGTATAAGTCGCGAGCAGTCGCCGCGATTTTGAGACAAGCATCACGATCTTTGAGGCAGATAAGAAGCGCCTTAGCATGTTCCGCTCCTGCAGCCGCGAGAAGATCCGGGCGAGCCGCATCACCATAGTGAATCGGGATCCCCAGATCGCGGAGAAGATCCACCTGCTCACCATCCCGATCAAGCACAGAGCAATCAAAGCCCTGGCCACGCACGAGCCGACCCACGGCATGGCCGAAACGCCCAAATCCACAAATGATGACAGGCGCTTCCACATCCTCCACATCCGATTCACGCTCCGGTGTATCCGAAATATTCTTCTTCGCTTCCGAACCTTGATAAAGCTTGCCGAAACCAAGGATCATGAGCGGAGTAGCCGCCATGGAAAGCGCAACGGCCGCGATAAGAGTAGGCGCAGTTTCACCCGACAAAGCTTCGGATTTTTCAGCGACCTTCACGAGCACAAAAGCAAATTCCCCCCCAGCCGCAAGGGACGCCGCCACCAATAAAGCAGAGGAATTCCCCCCACCATTCGCACGCGCCAAGCCATAGAGAATGATCCCTTTCACCACCATCAGCGCACCAGTGACAGCGAGCACGGCAACGAGATTTTCTCGGATATGGCCAAAATCGATCCCCATCCCCACGCCGATGAAAAAGAGCCCAAGCAAGAGGCCTTTGAAAGGCTCCAGATCCGCCTCGAGCTCGTGGCGATACTCACTACTTGCCAGCACGACACCCGCCACAAAAGCACCGAGCGCCGCCGAAAGCCCCACCCGACTCATCACGAGAGCCACACCAATCACCAGCAAAAGCGCCGCCGCCGTAAATGCTTCACGCTGCTTCGAGCCAGCCACCGCACGAAAGAGCGGACGCATCACAAGCCAAGAAACTCCAATCACCCCCACCACAGCACCCATCGTAATGAGCCCCCGCACCGCCGGCGGAAATTTCACCATCCACGAAACGTTGCCACTCTGCTCCGCAGCCTTCGTCACACTCTCCACAAGATCCGCCTCCGCCCCCGATCCAAAAGCAGCCACAATCGGAATCAGAGCAATCAGCGGAATCACCGCCACATCCTGGAAGAGCAGCACAGAAAACGCATCTCGCCCCGCATCCGTGCGCCGCAGGCCCCGCTCATTTAGCGACTGTAAGACAATGGCCGTACTCGAAGGAGCCAGCACCATCCCCACCACAAGCGCCTGTCCCCAAGGCAGCCCAAAAAGCATCGCCACTCCACCAATGGCAAACACCGAAATCAGCACCTGTAAACCACCGAGCCCAAGCAGCGGTTTCCGCATCTTCCAAAGCATCTTCGGACGCAGCTCCAGCCCAATCAAAAAAAGCATCAGCACCACCCCGAATTCCGCAAAATGCGTCACCTCCTCCCCCTCATGCCCACCAATGAGCTCAAGCCCCCACGGCCCAATCGCCGCACCAATCACAAGATACCCGAGCACCGCACCAAGCCCGGACCACTTCCCGAAAAGAATCGCCGCAAGTGCGGCGGCGAGGAAGATCGCTGCGGAGATAAAACCGGTTTCGAATGCCATGCGGCAGCTTGGCTACGGATGGCGGCGCGCGCGAGAAAATTAGCGCTCGGGGAATGCGATCACGATCTCATTATGGTCGCGCATCGCCCCCTCTTTCTTCACCACACCACCGCTATCGATCCGATCTTGGCCAATGGAGTAGAGGACACGTTTTTCAGGATCGAATTTGAGGGGATTTCCGTCGAAGGGATCAATGGGGATTTCGGGGAGGTAGGTGGGGACTAGATCTTCGAGCGCCTGCACTTCCTCACCCGCTGCCCATGCCCGCTCTAGTGCCACGTAGCTTTGAATAAGATCCCGACGTGCCGCAAGGAGCCCAATCTCTTTCACTGTATTTGTGAGGACATTGTTTGACATCGACACCGCAGCAAAATCCGCCAGTTGCTCAGAAGTAAGCTCTTCGAGCACAGCACCTTTTGGAAAACGATCAACAATTTCACTAAAGAGCGGCCTATAATTTCGTGTAGCATCGCTCGCGACCTCAAGAAGGTAATCGCGCTCCTCATCAAAGCGTTGCGCAAGCCACCCCGCACCTCGGCCCTCCTTATATTTTTTGCTGACCTCCGCGAGCCGGACTAACGCGAAATAGCCATTCTCTTCATCGGACACTTCTGAATGCAGGCTCCCATTCCCCGCCCGAGCTTGAAAAAATCCTATCACTCTCCCAAAAACTTGAATCCGATACCGGTGGCTACTTCTCCCCGCGCCCCGGAGGGACGAATCTCGACCTCTCCGCCATCGGGAAAGGCTACGCAGTGGATCAGGCAGTTTCAGCGCTCCGCGCAAACGGCCTTACGGAATTCGTCCTTGAGTTAGTCGGCGAAGTCTACGCCGCCGGCCGCTGGCCAGTGCAGCTTCCCGGCGGGATCATCACCCTCGAAGATAGCGCCGCCGCCACCAGCGGAAACCTCTACCAGAAACACATCACCAATCCCCACACCGGCGACCTAGTAGCCCACCCCCCCCGGCAGCAGCGTAAGTATCATCGCCCCCACCTGCACCACCGCAGACGCCTGGGCCACCGCCCTCTTCGCCGGTGCGGATAAAGAGATTCTCCCGGAAAATCTCCGCTGCATCCGACACCCCTAGAAAGGCTCAGTCCTGTCCAAGTCTTTTCTGAAGCGTTCTACCTTTCGCCGTGAGCCGATAGCGCTGATTCCGGCTCGTCGGTTTATCCGGAAGCGTCATCTCGATTAATTTCTGCTCCAGTGCGGGGGTGAGGTAGACCTTCGAGACATTTGCTATATCCTGGAGACCCAGCGCGGAAGTGATCTCCAAGCGACTCATTTCCCCATCCAATATGATGACCAAACGGTGAGGAAGTTCACTCGTTTTTGCGTGGATTTTCCGCGCATCTTTATCCCCATCTTGGGGGGTGTCTTGGGGGGTGTCTTGGGGGGTCGGACGCTGGAAACGGATGCGGAATCCTTCGTCTAATTCCACCGCCGGAGCAGGGATTCCGGCCTCTTTGCAGAGGCGGAACATCTCGCCGGTTCCCGTGCCGAAGCGCTCGATGTAGCCGGCTTGGTAGAGGATTTCGGCGAGTAAAAGATTGGTCGGATAAGACGCGTGGTCTTGCCTCAATTTCGCCACGCTGAGCTGGGGCACAAGCGCGCCAGGATTCGAGATTTCTAGACGATCGGTGAAGAGCATCACCTGTACGCTGGCGGGGCTCCGATAATCGCGGTGGGCGACAGCATTGACGATCGCTTCCGCAATCACGGGACGCGGGATTTCGTAGTCGATCGGAGCTTGATTCGACTGATCACGCAGGCCGACCCGGGTAGAAATTTTGCTGAGGACAAAATCAACTGCACCATCGATCTGGGAAAACACATCTCCCTGGATTACCCGGTGATCCGGAATCGGCTTCTCCACACGCGTGCCGTGGAACGAGGCGCACTTCACGGTGGCGGCGGGGAAGAATTCCTGGGGGCTCGCGGAGAACGCGAGCACCGCCGCATTTTTTGGCACGCCAGCACTCAAGACTTTGAGATGAGCGAGAACCTTCTTGGGAGCGGTGCCCGTTTTTAGCGGGAATGCCCGCTTATGCTGGGCGATATCGAGAAAATGATTGAGGCGTTCGCGGTCGATAGATTTCAGATTCACATCCGGGGCGACCATCGCATCGAAGTCCCGCGTCTGGATAATGCCTTTCCGTTGCAGGTAGTGCATACAGACGCGCTGCACTTCTTCCCAGAGGATTTCCGCATCTCCGAAGCGGCGGTAGGAGAGCAGCTCTTTTATGCTCGTTAAAAACTGCTTTTGCGTTTTTTCCGCCTTCGATTCAGGGCGGCCAGCAATGAAGGCGAATGATTCTACGTGATGCTCGCGGGCGATCTGAAATTCCTGCTCCGTAGGAGATGGCTGCCCTTTTGCCGCATTCCCATATTCCTTTCCGACAAGGAAAAGGCACATCTGCGATTTCGCGACCCTTTCCAGATAATGCTTCTCCGCAGAAAACGAGGCAGCAGGCATCCGTTCGAAAATAGTGAGTTCGAAATGCTCCTTCAAGAGCACGTCAGAAGAGAAACGTTCCGCCAGCATGGCACGCTCGGCGGTAAACTCCCGTTGTACACTGGAGAGGAAAACCTGGTGCTTCGTTCCTTCTAACATCCAGTTCTATATTCGAGCCTCTGCCGATTTCCGCCAATACATTCGCCGGTTCTTTCTATTTTAAAAATCAGCCAATAGTGCATTTATATTTACGGTATTGGCTGATTTTCAGAATATGCAAAAACCGAACATTGAGCGGCTGATGCTCCGGATTTGAATATCCAATACCCAACACTCAATATCCAAATTTAAAGTTTTGCTTCTGGAGAACCTGTCTTGGTGCTATTGCCGGGGGCTCGTTTTCAAAACAGGTCTTTGAGAGTGAGGATGCGAGTGAAGAAGCCGGTGTCGATGAGGTCTTGGGTGGCTCCGCTAGCGGTGATGAGGACGGGCTCTACGGATTGGGCTTTGGGGTTGCGGTAAGTGGCGCGTTTTTTCTCTACTTCTTTGATGATGGATTTCCCCACGGGGGCGGTCTGGTATTTGATTTCGCAGAGGGTGACGACGCGGTCTGCGCGGGTGAAGAGGAGATCGATCTGGGCTCCGGGGTCGGAGTCGGAGTCGGCGCGCTGGAACCAGGCTCCGGATTCGTAAGCGACTGCGCCGAAGCCGAGTTTTTCGGCAATGCGGTGGGCGTGGGTGCAGCAGATGCGCTCGAAGGCGAGGCTGCGCCAGGGGGTGAGCTTTTTTTCGGGGAGGAAGCGGGCGGCGGGGAGGTTTGCGCCAGGGGCGCGGATCTGTTTGAGGGTGGGTTTTATAAACTGGTAATAGAAGAGGAGATAGGCGTCCGAGATGCGGTAGCGGTTTATCTTGGAATCGGCGGGGCGGCCGAGAGGGACGTAGCGTTCGATGAAGCCGGCGAGTTCGAGTTCTTCGGTGTATTCGGAAAGGCTTCCGCCGGTGGTGAGGCCACAGGCGCGGGTGAGTTCCTGGCGGTTGGCGATGCGCTTCTTGGCGAGGGTGGCGAGGATCTTGGCGTAGTGCGGCCCTTTGCCGAAATGGCTGACGAGGAAGGAGGAGACACTGCCACAGAGGATGAGATGGACGGGGAGATTGGAAAGGCGGGTGTCCCAGATGAGTTTCAGCCGGCTGACGAGATCGGTGCGCTCGGCGCAGGTCCACTGAAACTCATCGAGAAAAAGCTTCTACTGAGCGGCCGTGGCACCACCTTCTAGGCCTTCGAAGCGGAGGATCTTTTTCCCGCTAAAAACCTCGTTGATGAGCCGGGTCTTGCCAACGCGCCGGCGCCCATGAACCACGGTGAGCTGCCCGCCGGGAAGGCGGGTCTGCCAATCGGAAAGAAGGTGCCACTCGTGGGCGCGCCCGATGAAATTTATGGAAGAACCAGCCATTACTGCTTAAAAATATACAGTATTGGCTGAGTTTTAGAAAAACACCAGAAAACCGCGTCCTGGGATCAACGCATACGTTGCTTTGAAAGGCGTTCTATTCTTCGTCAACGGCGAGACGCACGAAGTAGATGCCTTCTCCTGATGGGAAGATGTAGCTTACGGAATCGCCGGCGATGATCGAGATATCGGCTGATGGCACCATGCTCCAGATCGAGAGGTCGGGTGAGGATTCGATGCGGAATCCATCGCCGTAGCTGCCGATGTAACTAGCGCTCATCGGCCAGACGATGGCTCCGCTGGCATCCGGGCCGGGCAATTGAGTGAAGGTACTTCCGGATTCACCCATGAAGTATTCGATCCCGTTGGGCACGTTATCTTCGTCGTGGTCTCCGGTGAAGGGGGCTCCGGGGGCGTTCTGCTCAGACCAGCTTTGGTATCCGGAAGAAACTCCTGGGCCGGAAATTACGGTGAGCGTGCCCTGCCCGGTGATCTGTGGGATTCCGGTGCCTGCACCTGCGCCGCCATCAGCACGGTAGACTCCGGCGGGCTGTTGGATCCCGCCGATGAAGAGGCGATCCACTGTATCCGTCCCGGTGAAAGTGAGATTGAGAGTTGCGCCGGAGGCGGCGATGGAGACTGCAGAGCCTTCGTCTGCCGCGTTTGCCTGACCGAGGGTGAGGGTGCCACCATCGACTGCGGTATCTCCAGAGTATGTGCGGGAACCGCCGAGGGAAACTTCGCTTGCCCCAGCTTTCCTAAGTCCGCGCGGAGTGAAGTATTCGGATACCGTTCCGTTGAGCACGAGTGTCGCGTCGCCATCTCCGGTGAGGGTGAGGTCGTGGTAGAGGATGATGTCTAAGCCGAAGTTATAAGTAAAACTACCCGTCGCGTCCGTCGCAATCTGAGGCGGGGTGCCGCTAAGGCTATTGGTGAAGATGATATCTTGGCCGCCGATGGTTGCAGTGTGCGCGGCGGCAGAGGAATGCTCGCCGCTGAGGACGATACGATTCAGCATGTATTCCATGCCGGTCTTGCGGCGGTAATCATTGTTCGCGGTGTAGTCTATTTCCGAGACGGGGAATTCGAGAATGGCTCCGGCAAAGGAATCGGTATTGAAGAGGAATTTTTCTTCAGTGGTGCCGGCCTGAAACCAGTTTCTCGTGCCTGTCACAGGATCGACCGAGACATTGACGCCACCGGACCAGGAATCGTGGAGACCGGGGCGGAATACATGATGATCGAAGATATTCAGTGGCTCAGTTTCTAGAGTGTTCGATAGAATCGCGTAACGCGGCTTATCGAAGAAAGCTTCGTGATCGGTGAGATGCCGCTTGTATTCCTCCACGCGATCCGCATTCGCAGGATTTCCGATCACATCATTAGTCTCGCCAACGTCGATGTCGGTGGCACCATCCGCCAAGCGGTAGAGGCCATAAAATTCCGGGGCAGCGGAGATATTCCGGCTGTTTTGAAGCTTCCAATCTCCTTCGCCATCGATCACCGCGAAAGAGCCACGCCATTTGTGAACTAAGATCTCATGAGGGGAACCATCCTCATCACCATTGAGAAATGGCATGAGATTCACCCCATCGATCATATCACGAGCAGGATCAAGCGTCCCCCCACCAAGCGCGACGGCCGTGGGAAGAATATCGACGCCATGAACTGGTCGATGATAGACCGTGCCGTGCTTCGATACATCCAGCCCCGCACCAGCGAGAATCATAGGGACGCGAATTCCTCCATCGAAGGACGATCCTTTGAAGCCTTTCAATTTACCATTATTGGTTCCGTTTACCCCGCCGTTTGCATTATCTTTGCCCACAACGCCGCCGTTATCGTTAATGAAAACAACGAGAGTATTATCGACGATACTATCATCGGTCGCAGAATCGCCGTCCGGATCTTCGAGCGTTTCCATGAGCAGGCCAATTTGTTTATCCATCGTAATCATCATGGAAGCGACCTGCTTGCGGGATCCTACAAGAGTCGGGTAGGTACCGCCATCAGGACGAGACCCTCCATTAATCCTAGGATCATCGAAATCTGGAGATTCATCAGTCCATGGCTTGTGTGGTGCAGGATGGCCGACGTAGAGGAAAAATGGATCAGCATCGTCGTGGTGCTCTTTCACGAAATCGACGGCATACGTCCCGAAGATATCTGTGATATATTTCGGAGCGGTGGGGACATCCACAAACTTACTAAATTCGACGATCGTATCCGACTTACTCCCATCCGGCGCGACAATAGCCTCTCGAATATACCGAGGCTGGAGCGGGTGCTCAGGATCGGTAATGGCATTACGATTATAGGTGCCTACAAGATAGTTTCGTGATCCGTGCCACATGCCATAGAATTCGTCGATCCCTTGGTTCTGTGGGCGATTTCCAAGGAGAGCTGGGGAGTTTGCCGAAGGCGGGGTGTCTGCGATCTGCCCGAGGTGCCACTTGCCGATCGCGCCGGTGCGGTAGCCGAGGGATTTCATCCGATCCCAGACCGTCTCAGTAGTCACAGGGACGCCCTCACGAACATCATCGACACGGAAGAGGTTGTTCCCCACGCTTTCATTACCGATGCGTTGCTGGTAGGCACCAGTGACGAGCGCCGCGCGGGTGGGCTGGCAATTCGCAGCGACGTAGGCTCGCGAAAAGGTGACGCCGCGGGCGGCGAGCGCATCCAGGCTGGGCGTCGGCACCTCCGAAGTCTCACCACTCAAGCCATCCATGAAACTAAAATCCGCATAGCCTGCATCGTCACAGATAATAACAATGACATTCGGGCGGGCACCGCCACCCGCCGCCACAGTGGAATTAACCCTGATCTGAATAGTTCCAAAACCAGTCAATAGACTGCTATCAGTAGCCGCAGCCGTGATTGTATGGGCTCCTAGCGACAATTGCGATGTGGTAATGCTAGAGCCGTCCCCGAGTGGACCATTTACGTCTGAAAACCACGTAATACCTGCAGTGAGATCACCATCTTCTTCATCGCTTGCCGTGGCAGTAAAGGTGATCGGCGTCCCAGCACTCATGATCGTACCCGCCGCCGGTGAAGTGACGGTGATTCCGGGAGCCGTATTGCCAGGAGCTGTAATGGTGACTGTAATGGCATCGCTTGCCGAAAGCGCTCCACTATCATCGACACTCGCCGTAATACTGTGCGCCCCGACAGACAACGAAGATGAGGAGATGCTAGCACCCGTACCAAGCGCACCATCCACATCCGACGTCCAGCTGAGGGAAGCACCAAGATCGCCATCCTCATTGTCCATAGCAGTTGCCATGAAATTGATACTCGAACCCGCAATCGCGGACGTCCCACTCGCGGGCTCGGTGACATCGACGACAGGTGGGGTGTTTCCAGCAGCCATTACGACATTCACAGAAATCGAATTTGAACCAATCGCGGAATCACTATCACTCGCTTCTACCACAATGGTATGGGCACCAATAGAAAGCGCTGAGGTGGTGATACTCGCCCCGGTGCCGAGGCTGCCGTCCAAGCTGGACGTCCATGAAAGCGAGCCGCTGAGATCACCATCCTGAAGATCAGTTGCCGTGCCCATAAACTCCACCGAAGTGCCTGGAGAAAGCGTCGTGCCATCGACCGGAGCAGTGATCTCTACTTCGGGCGGAGTATTTCCATCTGGAACAAGGCTCGCGCGAAAATGCCGAAGCCGAACGCCAAGCGTACCACTTCCAGTACCATGAACCTGAAAATGGATCCCCACGGCACCAATCCCATCCAAACCGGGTGTCGCAGCCGCTCCGATAACCGCGCTTCCAGAGCTATATGGAGTAAACTCCGACCACGTTAGCGTAGCAGCAGACGTCGCTGCACCCCCACCAGAGTAAACATTACTCGAAAATGTATGGACTTGATTGCTGATATACCATGCACCCGAGACTTCTTTCTGAATGAGATAGCGGCTTCCCGAAGCCGGATTAGTGAAAATATCACCACTCCCATTACTCTGAATATTTGTAGCAAAACTCTCTACCGTGCTCGTCGGCAGCCCCTCCCAAACCACCATGCCATTGAGCGACGTAAGCCCACTGTAGAAAATATTGATCGCATCACGGTTCGTCCCAATATCATCCACCTTCGCCTGTCCAGCGCTCGTCGTCACAGACGTTCCCACATTAAAATCAGGCTGCGTGGGTGGCGTCGTTCCATAGGTTACTGAGCTTGCCAGGTCCACACCCGCGACAAACGTGCCCAGATCGCGGCTGGCCAAATCCTGATCGTTCGTCACGACATCTGCGCCGCCATCGGCTCCAAATTCGACGACAATCGACTGCGCGACGGCACCACACAAGGAAGCCGCCATAATAGCTGCGGCGATGAACAAAATTAGGGGGTTCATAATAAATAGGGTCTCGGAGACTGATCCAGCATGGGTTTCCCCCATCACTGCCCCCCATTATAGAATCAATCGGGAAGAGTGGAAATATTCCTCACCCCGCTCATAATATGAGACCATGAAAACCTTCCTGCTCGCCACTACTGCACTCTTCCTTTCCCTCGCCTGCACCTCAGCCGGCCCACTTCGGCACGCAGTGCTCTTCAGCTTCAAAGCCGATGCCACCGAAGAATCGATCAAGGAAATCGAGGACGCCTTCGCCGCACTCAAAACCCAGATCGATACCATCAAAGACTACGAGTGGGGGAAAAACGTAAGTAAAGAAAACCGCGCTCAAGGGCTTACCCATCTCTTTTTCCTTAGCTTCGAAGACCAAGCCGGCCTCGACGTGTACGCCTCACACCCCGCGCACGAAATATTCAAGAAAAAGCTCAAAGGCGTAGTCGATAAGGTGCTCGTCTTCGATTACATCGCTTCCGAAAAATAATCCTTTCTACCTTACTGGCACCGCTCGAAAAAATGCGCGCGCCTCAGCTCGGGAAAACGCTTTCGTGTGTGGAAGCCCATCTCCCTGAAGCGTAATGCCTGTGGGCAGCCAAGTAGCCATATCATTGGAAGTCTCAATCTCGTAGGTGATCCCAGCAGCCGTAGGCACCGTAATTAAAACGCCTTCTGCAATCGTAGTCTGCACCGAAAATGATTCACCAGTAGTATCTCCCTGAGGCCGCTGAGTAATCGTGTAAGCCTGGCCACCGATGCTGATAGTGGCCGAGCGCGGTACGCCACTAAGATTTGGCGCGTAAGATAGTCCGAGCGCGCCACTACCATTGCCCTCCGCCTGGGAAGCAGTGATCCACGAGGGAAGATCACCGACGCTCCAGCTGGTAGTGGAAATAATTTCGACTTGGCTCGAATCTCCTGCCACCACGATACCACCTTCAGAAAGGCCGGTGAATTCGCCTGCCGCAAAACTTGTTTCTAACGCGTATTCCCCTCTCGTAAGATCGCGGTTTTCGCCTCGGATGAGAAGTTGGTAATTCCCAGCAGCAAGATCGCGACTAAATTCAAAATTACGGCCATTGCGATTGTGCGTCGAGCCGTTTCCAGCGATCACAGCTCCGGTGCTATCGTAAAGAAACGCTTGAGTATCCGTATTCCCTGAGCTTCCAAATATCGCGTTTCCACCCAAAGTGGAGAATTTAAAAAGATCGAGCTGGCCAAAAGTAGAAAGATCCTCTGAAGACATCCCGCTTTCTAAAAGTGTTTTCGAATGGGCATTGTTGCGCAAATGAAGGCCATAAGAACCGATCTTGTTTACGTTGCCTCCATCTTCCACCAGCAAATAGTAGGTGCCAGGTTGACGCACAGCCGAAATCTCAAAATTGAAAGACGAGCCGCTATCATCACTTGTAAGAGGGCTCAGAGCACCAGTCGAGTCATAGAAGGAAGCAAACGTATCAGTGGAACCGGTAGAATAAATCCAAAATCGTGAAGTATCGCTTATTTCAATACGGTAAAGATCGAGTTCTCCAATCGTCCCAAGCGAAGCGTCCAGATCGGAGGTATTGAACGTCCTCGCATTATCTGGTGTGCGCAGGCAAAGGGTGTAATTTCCGGTGAGATTGGCATTGCCCGCGAAGCCAGAAGATACATCTAGGTAATAGGTACCAGGCTGAAGCTGGAAGGATCGCTGAAAATTATCGCTCTCCCCGTCATTGTCGCCACTGAAGGACGTCGAAATGTCATCACCGACGCTATTGTAGAGAGTCCCAATGGTATCGGTGGAACCCGTCGTGTAAATCCAAGTTCGGCCTGGTGTGCTTGTGGTGAAACGGTAGAGATCGCGATCACCTAAGACTTCGAACGCGGCAGGCGTATCAGATTTCTCGAGCGTTACCGCATTTTCAAAATTGCGGAATCCGAGCACATAGGGACCCGTGGAAGTACGACTCCCACCTTGAAAGGCTACGCGAAGAAAATAATTTCCGGGCTGAAGAATACGGTTGATGAGAAAATTATCCTGCCCGCCGCGATCACGCTCACTTACTGATCCACTTTGCAAAACGAGCGGCTCCCGGTAGAGCGTCCCTATAGTATCCACATCTCCGGTAGTATAAATCCAATAGCGCCCTGCGTTCGTGACGGTGAATCGAAACCAATCCTCATCCGTTTCAATTTCAAGATTCCCCTGGATTTCGGGAGCACTAATTTCTGTAGCAGTGAACGCGTCATTCCCATGGTCATCTTGGGCAGGAGCCGAGACAAGAATGAAAAATAAGGGAAGGAGGAGGGCGAAAATTCGATTCATTGGCATCAAAAATAAATTCTAATACTCTATAACACCCATTTATGGAAATAATTTAAAAAATCCTTAAAACCCAGAACCTCTCCATTGGCGAAATGAATCCACCCACCTCTAAACCACCGCGTGTTTTAATTTACGTGCTACTCAGAACAGAAGTTGCGACGCTAATGATGACGCTATCACCATGTTGGGCACTGCGTTCAGAAGAACCACCATCGCGGCGGCTCCCAACGAGAACGACTCCGGTAAGAACGAGAAACATAATTTTTGAGTGCTACGGTTTTGCTTTATGAGCACGAATGGTGACTAAAAATGGCGCTAGATACTTCTCGGCCTTCTTTTCACCGATCCCGTGGATGGTGAGCGCAGCCTCCTCAGTCTCAGGCTTGAGGCGGGCGAGGAACTCTAAGGTCTTGTTTGAGAAAATGACGTAGGCGGGGACGCCGCCTTCTTGCTCGGCGATGGTGGCGCGAGTCTGGCGAAGCTTCTCGAAGAGGGCCGTATCGAAACCGATTTCATCTAGCTTGATGCTGGCAGTATTTCCGCCGGCTTTTCTTGAGGCAGACACGGTGGCCATATCAGGCCAGCGGAGCTGAATATCAGCAGCATCTTTCATGGCTTTGGCTCCTTGGACGGTAAGGCAGACCAATGGAAAGTTATCGCGTTTTTCCGTGCGAACTAGCCCAGCGATTTCGGATTCCCGAAGAATCTCGTAGATATAAGCGGTGCCGACGTCTTTGAGGATTCCATAAGTAGAAAGCTCATCGAGGTGCGAAGATAAAATTTCTTGAGACCGACTTCCGGCAAGCATCTGAACGACTTTGCCTTTGCCATACCTTCCTAGATAACTTCCATCCGGCTTTTTATCACTCATCCTAGCGACTCCAGCGAGAGCTTTACGGAGCCGCATGACTTCTACCGCATCGCCTTTGCGGCGACCACTGGCTCCGGCAGTACCGCCCGATTTGCAGTAATCGCAGTTTCCGCAGGGCTCTATTTTTTCTTCTCCAAAATATTTGAGAATGAATTCTTGGCGACAGCCTTGGGAATAGCTGAAGTCTATGACGGAGGTAAGCTTGGCGCGGTCTCGGCGATCTTTTTCTTCGAGAGCCTCGCGATCAATATCGAGCTGATGAGCCATCACCGATTGGTCGGTAATACGGGTGCCCCGCATCCGCTGGCCCGGAATATCATAGCGCTCAATGGCACCGCTACGGCCAAGAGCAGCAAGCGCGGCACTTACCTGCATATTATTTTTCAGCTTCATCTGCTCAGCAATGCTCTGGATCGTGAGCTTTACTTCACCGGCGCGATCCGCGTGGGAACATAGAAAAGCGTAGATTTCCGTGATCGTCTCGTAGGGGGGATTGCTGCCATCAATGAAGAATTCCTGCGTGCGGGTATCGGCGTAATTGAAGAGGAGATCACAGCGGGAGGGCTCGCCATCTCGCCCGGCGCGGCCAGCTTCCTGGTAGTAGGCTTCGACACTTCCAGGGAGTTCATAATGGACTACGAAGCGCACGTCCGAGCGGTCGATTCCCATGCCGAAGGCATTGGTGGCAACGACGACATCGCAGTCTTTCCGCATGAATTTATTCTGCGCTGCTTCTCGCTGCTCAAGAGTGAGGCCTCCATGATAACCTATCACGGATACGTCGAGTTCTTTGAGCGAGGCACTTACTTCATCGACTTTTTTTCGGGTCGCGCAGTAGACGATTCCGGTTTTCCCTCCTTCTACAATTTCACGAGTAAGCCGAAGCTTTTCCACAGTGCCGCTTACTTGATGGACGGCGAGAGATAGGTTTGGGCGCTGGAAACCGCTGAGACTTACGAAGGGATCGCGCAGACCAAGGTGCGTCAAAATATCGGCGCGGACGTCGGGAGTCGCGGTCGCGGTAAAGGCGGCGGTTTGCGGCTTACCGAGCGCATCAATCGCGCGGTTTATCCGAAGGTAATCAGGACGGAAATCGTGGCCCCACGCGGAAAGGCAGTGGGCCTCATCAATGGCAAAGAGGCCGATCTCGACTGCCTTAAGGGCTTCCACAAAGGAGGTGCTCCGAAATCGCTCAGGGGCCACGTAGACGAGTTTGTATTCGCCCGCGCGGAGGCGCTGAATACGATCACGCTGCTCATCTGGTGCGAGCGTACTATTGATCATCGTGGCGGCGATTCCCTTTTTTATAAGACCATCCACCTGGTCTTTCATCAGCGCGATCAACGGGCTTACGACGACGGTGACACCATCGAGCACGAGTGCAGGAAGCTGGTAACAGAGCGATTTGCCTCCACCCGTAGGCATAATTGCCATCACATCACGCCCAGAAAGAATCGCAGAGACGACACGTTCCTGCCCATCAAGGAATTTGCGGAACCCGAAGTGCTGCTCAAGGGCTTCAACGGGGTCTTTGGTGGGGGCGGAGGACATCTCACCACTTCCCTAGCGCGGGTCGGGGAAACCGTCTAGCGCCGTGCGCGGGATCTGAGAGAAGGGGGCGTTTTTTGCCGTTTTCGCTGGAATATCGAGGAGTTCGCCAGCATCCTTTCATCAGTGAAAATCGTGTGTCCCGAGTGCTCTGAGCCGATTAGAGCAGCGCAGATGAATGTCGCTCAGGACGTTGCTGTCTGCGCTGAATGCGACGAGGTAATCCGCCTATCTGAATCTTCTAAATGGGCGGTAGTCCCTGAAGGCTTTGATATCAATGATCCTCCACCGGGAGCGTGGTTTCGAAAGAATGAAGAGGGTTGGGAAATTGGGGCCTCGACACGGTCTTACATCGCGTTGTTTCTCGTGCCATTTACGTGCGTGTGGTCGGGGCTCTCTCTGGGTGGCATCTATGGCTCCCAGATTTTTAGTGGAGAATTTGATCCTTCGCTTTCTCTTTTCGGCATCCCTTTTGTCGTCGGCACGATCTTCCTTGGAACTTTTGCCCTGATAACTTCCATTGGGAGAGTTCAGGTAACAGTGCGGCAGGGAAAAGGCGTCATTTTCACCGGGATCGGGAGGCTTGGCTACAAACGTAAGTTTAACTGGGCTGATATAGAGCGTGTCGAAGAAAAAGCGGATGCCCACGATAGCAACGGGCGCCGGATATTCACGCTAGCTCTCGTGGGAAAGGTCGAATTGAGATTTGCCATGATGCCCAACGCACCCAGGAAAGCGTTTCTCTTAAACGGGCTTCGCTCACTGATTTAAAGCGCCCCTTTCTCAGATAATTCTCCCGTCTTCCATACGAATTCTCCGCGATGCTCCGGCAGCAACGTCTTCGCTATGTGTCACCACGACCATCGTCACGTGCCCTTCGGCATGTAGCTTTTGAAAGAGATCGAGAATCATTGCCGCATTAGCCGAGTCTAAGTTACCCGTAGGCTCATCAGCGATGAGTAACTTGGGCTGGTGGACGAGAGCGCGGGCAACAGCACAGCGCTGCATTTCGCCTCCACTCAGCTCGTGCTGAAAGTGGCGTGCACGGTGATCAATCCCCACGAGGCGCATCGTCTCATTCGCGCGGGCGGCAGACTCCTCTTCGGAGACGCCTTGAAGAAGGAGCGGGAGGGCGACATTTTCCTGGACTGACATCGTCGGCATGAGATTGAAAAACTGAAACACAATCCCGACGTCTTTACGGCGATAAGCGGTTTTCGCAGCTTCATCGGCTCCGTGAAGGGGCAGCTCATCAACAAAAAGTTCACCCGAACTCGGGGAATCAAGCGCACCAAGTAAGTGAAGCAGCGTGCTTTTCCCACAACCACTCTCACCGGTAACGGCGAGAAATTCCCCCCGCGCGACGCTCAAATCCACTTCGCGCAGAGCGTGGACTGTAGCCTGCCCTTTGGCCTCGTAGTGTCGCGATACCGTTTTGAATTCGATCATGATTCTAGCTTACGACGCGGAGCTCCTTACCGATGGCTTTTGTCTGCTCAGAGGTGACGCCCGCACTTTCCGCAAATTCCTCCCATCGCGCTACCGCCTCGTGGACTTCAGCGAGGATCGCTTTGTAGCGCCCGCGTTTCATGCCGGCGGTTTCAGCACACGCCTTAAAATCCTCCAGGGTAAAACCATCCCGCTTACCTTGGAGCGTCATCTGATGGCGACCCGTCCAACGACCGCTGGGATTATAGGCATAAACGACATCGTAAGCAGGAGCGAGCGACCAACGCCCAGCCTTATCCATAAGGAAGGCAATATTTTTCACGTGATCGTCCTGATTGCGCGCGATGATATTAAAACACATCCGGCGAAACATCTCTTCGACGGCGTCGATCCCCAGTCCGAGTTGCCGGATTACTAGGATCGCCTGTTCGTAACTATACGCGCCTGCCATATTAAAATCGTAATGCGCCAGAGCGGCGAGCGATTGCATGTGCAGCTTCCCTCCCTCTGCCGTGCGATCAAAGCGACGCGTCATAAAATGGCGGCGACCGTTTTCCTCGAAGAGGCGGCATTCTTCCATCATGATTCCAGCAGCCCGCGCCATCTCAGAATACGCAAATTCAATCACGCCATAGCCCTTGGGATCCGCGAGTTCTTTATCGCGGTTCTCAGTGACGCCATCGAATTTCAAAAGCCAATGTACGAAACCAGGATCCGCCGAGACCTGCCCTGAGCGCACCTCATTGGTCTCCCTATTCCAAGCGATCACCGCCTTCGCCCGCGCGCCACCAGCCGAGGTGCCCACACGCAAGATATCTTTGAGCGCCTCCTCTTCAGCGCCCGCCACTAGCGAGCCCCCTACAGCCTGGCGCTGGGTGAGCACCTCAGAAGCAAGCTCCACAAGCCGTCCCACCCTCACCGCACTCGCCTTCCGCGCCCGCGGCCCAGTAGCCGGGGAAAACTCCAACGCCCCCATCCCCCGCGTCCCCGTATAGCAAAGCCTCTCCACCGCATCGAAAGATCCCGCAGCCCGCCCTCCTGCAGCAAGCCAGGTATCAATCAGCGCATTGCCAAACTTATCCGGCAACGCATCCGCCAACATCCCTGGCAATCCATGAAACGCCTCCCGGGCAAGCCCCGGAAACCGATAACTCCCACTCCCGAGAGGCATCACCAAAGGAGCCACCTCAATCCCGCTCCTCACAAATGCCAGATCATATTCAAAGCTAGCGACCTCTTCCCCCTCACCGAGCGACACCGCCCCAATCCTCCGTCCCCACAGGTTAATTTCCGCGAGTGTGCTCACTTCGCGTCATCCCCCCAAGTCCATCCACCCGGAGCATCATACATCCTGCCCGGCAAAAACTCCTCTTTAGGCTTCTTCGAGTGCCGCACCCGTCGCCTCGGCTTCGCCCCCTTCGCCTTTAATTCCTCCATCGGCCCCGGCACCGCCTCAGGAATCATCCCCAGAAAATCGCCCGCGAGCCCAAGCTCAGCAAGAATCTTAATAAACGTCGAAAGCTGCGTCGATTCCCCCGCCTCCAGCCGTTCCAATGTGCGCTTGCCCACCCCCGCCCGCTTGGCAAGCTCTGCCTGCGTCAGATTCCTCTCTATACGACGCTGCAAGAGCCTATCTCCTACCTCCTCCAGAATAGCTCCAGGGGTCATCAAATTTATATCCGTCTGATTCGTCATTTCTTGCGATTCTACCCATTAATAATATCACAATTCGTCATTATCGACAAATTAAATAAACCACTTTCAATTCGCCAATTATTGCGAAAAAAACGTAATATCCACTATATTTCGCCAATTTAAACGATTTTGAGCATATTCGATTTCACCATTCTCGACGAATCCGAAGACCTCATCGTCGTCGATAAGCCCGCGCCCCTCCAAGTCTACGCCCGCAAGCCCACCGACCCACCCGGCCTACTCGAAGGACTCCGCGAACTCCTCATCTACGACATCGCCAATGGAGCCACCCTCTCCATCATCAATCGCCTCGACCGCGAGACCTCCGGCGTCGTCATCATCGCAAAAAACCACAAAACTGCCCACACCCTCCACCGCGCCATGGAAAAGCGCACCATCAGCAAGACCTACCACGCCCTCATCCACGGCACCCCAGCCCACACCACCTGGTCCTGCAATCTCCCCCTCCGCCGACGCGGCGAATTCATCCCCGACGCCGACGTCTGGGTCGAGCAAGCCCCCCACCCCCAAGGCTCCCCCGCCCGCACCCAATTCCACACCCTCCACCGCGCCACCCCCTTCTCCCTCATCGAAGCCCGCCCCGAGACCGGCCGCACCCACCAGATAAGAATTCACCTAAAGGAAACCGGTTTCCCCATCGTCGGCGATAAGCTCTACGGCCCCCACGGACGCCAGCCCTACCTCGAAATGACCACCACCGGCCACATCACCACACCACTTCCCCTCCCCCGCCAAGCCCTCCACTGCCACAAAATGGAAATCCCGAAATTCGGCACCTGGACTGCCCCCACCCCACCAGAATTCCTTGCCCTCGCAAACCCCTCCACTATCGTCCCGCCACATTAAACCATTTCCCCTTTCCCTTTTTAACCCTTCTACCTCTTCAATGAACATCCACGAATTCCAAGCCAAAGAACTCTTCGAAAAATTTGGCGTCCCCACCCCCGCAGGCAAAGTCGCCTCCACACCCGAAGAAGCCCAAGCCGCCGCCGAAGCGCTCGGAGGCCAAGGCGTCGTCGTGAAAGCCCAAGTCCACGCAGGTGGCCGTGGCAAAGGCACCTTTAAAAACGGCTTCCAAGGAGGCGTCCATCTCGTCTCATCCGCCGAAGAAGCCGGCGAAATCGCCGGTAAAATGATCGGCCAGACCCTCGTCACCCACCAGACCGGTGAAGAAGGCAAGCTCGTCCGCCAAGTCCTCATCGCCAAATCCGTCGATATCGACCACGAGCACTACCTCTCCATCCTCATCGATCGCGAGACCAATCAGCCCGTCATCATCGCCTCCCGCGAAGGCGGCGTGAATATCGAAGACGTCGCCGAAAACACCCCCGAGAAAATTCACAACGAATTCATCCACCCCACCCTCGGCCTCCAAGGATACCAGACCCGCAAGCTCGCCGCCAAGCTCGGCCTCACCGGCAAAAAGCCCCGCGCCTTCGGCAAACTCCTCGCCTCCCTCTACAAGCTCTTCATCGAATCCGACTGCTCAATGGTCGAGATCAATCCCCTCGTCGAGACCCCCGACGGCGACATCCTCGCCCTCGACGCCAAATTTAATTTCGACGACAACGCCCTCTACCGCCAGCCCCAGATCGAAGCCCTCCGCGACCCCGAAGAAGAAGACCCCCGCGAAGTCGCCGCAGCCAAATTCGACCTCAACTACATCGGCCTCGACGGCAACATCGCCTGCCTCGTAAACGGCGCCGGCCTCGCCATGGCCACCATGGACATCATCAACCACTACGGCGGCGAACCCGCCAACTTCCTCGACGTAGGGGGCGGTGCCACCAAAGAACAAGTCACCAACGCCTTCAAAATCATCACCGGAGACCCCAACGTAAAAGGCATCCTAGTAAACATCTTCGGCGGCATCATGGACTGCGACGTCATCGCCCACGGCATCGTCGCCGCCACCAAAGAAGTCGGCCTCAAAATTCCCCTCATCGTCCGCCTCGAAGGCAACAACGTCGCAGCCGGCAAAGAAACCCTCGCCAACGGCGGAGTAGATCTCATCGCCGCCGATAATCTCGACGACGCAGCTCAAAAGGCGGTCGCTGCGATTGCCGCGTAAGAAAGTATTCAATCTTGCCAGATAGACCCGACATAGTTTTACGATTTAACCGTCGCTACGCGATGGGGCACCGCCTCATTAGTGGGGCGGCGCCCGCTTGTAAGACGCCTCATGGGCACGATGAAATCGTCACCGTAGACATATCTAGCGCCACCAATGACACCATTGATTCGCGCACCAATATGCTCGCCGAATTTGAGCAAGCCAAAGGCCGTTGGTTCAGGTGGATCGATAAACACGTCGATCACACCTTCCACATCAGCGACCAAGATCCTCTAATCCGATACTTCCAGAAAAACGAGCCCGACATCATTCCCAAGCTCTTAGTCACACCAGGCGATCCCACCACCGAACTCCGCGCCGCCTGCTACTTCTCCAAATTAAACGCCTTCCTAGAATCCGGCGGCCAAGGCCTCATCTGCACCCGCGTAGAACTCCAAGAAACACCCACCAACTCCGTAGTCATCAACACCAACTTCGCCCC
>CALAIY010000107.1 GCA_937922595.1 uncultured Verrucomicrobiales bacterium
GTGCCAGCGGTGACGCCTACGGCTTGGCTGGTGTGGAACCATTCGGCTTTGAGGTCGGCGGCGGTTTCTACTTGGTAGGCTAGGGCTCCTAGTTGGCGGGCGGTTTTGGTGAGTTGGTGGGTGTTGTTGGAGTTGTTTCCTCCTACGACGACTACGGTGTCGCAGGCGCGGCAGAGCTTTTCTAGGGAGGATTGGCGGTCTTTGGTGGGCTGGCAGACGGTGTCGCGGAAGGTGACGGGGATGGTGGGGTCGCGGAGTTCGATTTGCTCGACGAGTCTTGCGACTTTGGCGATGGGTTGGGTGGTCTGGGAGACGATTCCGAGGGGGATGCCTTCTGGAATTTTGGCGATGTCTTCGCTTTTTTCGACGATGGTGGCGTGGGGGAAGTCTCCGGTGAGGCCGCGGACTTCGATGTGGCCGGGCTGGCCGATGACGACGGGGTGGTGACCGGCGGTGACGAGGATTGCGAGTGCTTTGTGGGCTTTGCGGACGAGGGGGCAGGTGGTGTCGTGGACGGAGAAGCCGCGTTCTTTCCATGTGGTGCGAGCTTGGTCGCTGGTGCCGTGGGCGGTGATGACGATGTCTTTGGTGGTGGGGGTGGCGTCGTTGATGAGGACTCCGGCGTGGGCGAGCTGGCGATCGACTTCGGGGTTGTGGACGAGCTGGCCGAGGATGGTGATGGGTTTGGCGGTGGCGAGTTTTTTGGTGGCGGCGAGGGCGTCGCGGACGCCGAAGCACATGCCGTAGTGGTCTGCTAGGTGGATGGTCATGGAAGTATTCAGGTTTTAGTATTTAGGTCTTTACTTTGTGGGGCAAAGTTTGGGGTAAAAAATGTTGGTTATTTGCGGGTGGCTTGGATGATTTGTTCTAGGATATCGAGGTAGGATTTGAAGGATTTTTTGCCTTCTTTGGTGAGGGCGTAGGAGGTTTCGCGGCGGACGGGGTGTTTGGTGGCTTTTACGTAGCCGTTTTTTTCTAGGGTGCGGAGGTGGGTGATGAGGTTGCCGTCGGAGAGGTCGAGTTCGGATTTGAGGTCTTGGAAGGCCCAGGAGTTTCTCGAAGAGAGGAGGGTCATGATTCCGAGGCGACCCTTTTCGTGGAGGGTTTTATCGAGTTGGGCGAAGGGGATCATGAGACGGAGCTTTTTGCGGTGAGGGCGGCGTAGATGAGGTGGGGGATACCGAAGCCGAGTGCCATGAGTGCTTGTGCGGGAGGGAGATTCACTCCGAAGATGGTGAGGGCTGCGAGGCTGGTGCCGGTGAGGGTGCAGGCGATGCCGAGAATTCCAAGTGCGGGTGGTGCGTAGGTGGCGGTGGAGTGGAGGGCGAGGCCGTAGGCGGCGAGCCAGATGGCGGCGGCTAGGGGGAGCTGCCCGGCGAGGGCGAAGGTGGTGCCGAGTGCGGCGCCTGCGGAGAGTGGAAGGCTGACGCGGCGGAGGGTGTGTTTGAGCCCAGGGGATAGGAAGGGCTCGCCGCTGCGCCGGGCGCGTCCGGCGAGGATGAATGCGTTGATCCCATTGACGAGGAGGAGGACGATGCCCCAGCAGGTGAGGAAGGTGGTGGGCTCGGAGGCGGGTAGGAGGCTTCCGGCTCCGAAGGCGAGTACGCTGGCGGCGGCGGCGGCTGGGGCGGAGAGCGATTGGTAGACGGTGGATCGCTCCATGAGATTGCGGATGACGCCGAGTGTTTCTTCGGCGGAATCGGCCATGGCGTCTGCGGTGATTGCGGTCGCTGTATTTTGGGAGGGAAAGGGGATGGTGTGGCACTGACTTTGCATGGCAAAGCTTTTAGATTCTTTGGGGGAGTGTTTGTTCAAAGAAAATGAGGGGTAGATTGATATGGGGCTAATTCTTTGAATCTAGAATTAGGGAAGCACAAAAAAAGCCCCCGCCCGGATGTACCGGGGCGGGGGCTTTGGGGAGAGTTTTTTTAGGAGATGGCGTTTTTGAGGGCGTCGACTTTGTCGGTCTTTTCCCAGGTGAGGGCGTCGGTGTCTTCTTCGCGGCCGAAGTGGCCGTAGTTGGTGGACTTGCTGAAGATTGGGCGGAGGAGATTGAGCTGGCTTACGATGTCTCCTGCTTTGAAGGAGAAGACTTCTTTTACTGCGGCTTCGATCTTGGCTTCATCGACGGTGTTGGTGCCGAAGGTATCGACGCGGAGGCTTACTGGATCGGGGAAGCCGATGGCGTAGGCTGTCTGGAGTTCGCAGCGGGTGGCGAGGCCGGCGGCGACGATGTTTTTGGCGACCCAGCGGCACATGTAGGCGGCGGAGCGATCGACTTTTGATGGGTCTTTACCGGAGAAGGCTCCGCCTCCGTGGCGTCCCATGCCGCCGTAGGTATCGACGATGATTTTGCGTCCGGTGAGGCCGCAATCGCCTTCGGGGCCGCCGATGATGAAGAGGCCGGTGGGATTGATGTGATAGGCGGTGTCTTCGGTGAGGAGGTCCTGGGGGAGGACTTTTTCGATGAGGTCTTTCTTGAGGATTTCGCGAATCTCGGGAGTGGTGATGCCTTCGGCGTGCATGGTGGAGACGACGACTGCGGTGATGCGCGTGGGCTTATTATCGACGTATTCGACGGAGACTTGCGTTTTGGAGTCTGGGCGGAGCCAGGTGTGGGTGCGGTCTTTGCGGAGCTTGGTGATGCCTTGGCCGAGTTGGTGGCTGTAGGCGATGGCGGCGGGCATGAGCTGGGGGGTCTCATTGCAGGCGTAGCCGAACATGATGCCTTGGTCGCCGGCTCCTTGTTCTGCGGTTTCTTTGTTGTCGGCAGCTGCTGCGTCTACGCCTTGGGCGATGTCTGGGCTTTGCTGGCCGAGGAGATCCATGAAGAAGAAGTTCTGGGCATCGAACTTGCAGTCGTAGGTGTAATCGGTGCCTTCGGCGTATTTGCTGTCGTAGTTGATGTCGATGAGGGCGTTTTTCACGACCATGCTCATATCGAATTCGGCGGAGGTGGTGATTTCGCCGCCGAGGACGACTGCGTTGTCCTTGACCATGGTCTCGCAGGCGACGCGGGAATTGGTGTCTTGGGCGAGGCAGGCGTCGAGCACGGCATCGGAGATGGTGTCGCAGACTTTATCGGGGTGGCCTTCGGTGACGGATTCGGAGGAAAATATGAATGAGGACATGAGTGGAAGCTGGGTTTGGGGAAAATGGTTTTTAGGACGCATCAACATATCATGATATGTCGATGCGTTGATGGTTTGGCGTGATTTTGCCGCAATGGGGCGGTGGTGCAAGGGGGAAATACAGTGGGAGTGGTCGATGTGGAGATGTTTGGGCAGGCTCTGAGCGTATTTGCTATCGTGTCTTGTGAAATTGGGGTACGGGCTGGCGAGCCTCTGGAAGTATTTATGCCGGAACCCTTTAAAAACGTCTTCAATCCCAAGATGATCGCTTTGATGGCGGATCATTTTGAAGCGGCTCTTCCTTCATTTGATGGCGCGCTTTTTCGGAAGGTCGCGGTGAGGAATCTGGGGAAACACGAGCTCAAGCAGCGCTCTGGGCAAATCGTTGCCGCTTTAGAGGGGACTCTTCCGGAGGGATTTGGGGAAGCTTGTGGTGTGATGCTCCGGACGCTTCATCCGGAAGTGGAAGCGCTGGGGATGGAGAATGAGATGGATGAGGCAGGCATTCGGGGCTGGGGGATTATGCCGATGAGTGGGTATGTCGCCCGCCACGGGATGGGGGAGGTGGATCTTAGTATGGAAACGCTGAGAGAGATGACGAAGCGCTTCACTGCTGAGTTTGCGGTGCGGCCGTTTCTCCAGGCTTCGCCTGATATTGCTCTCGCTCACGTGGAGGCTTGGGTGGACGATCCTAATCTTCATGTGCGGAGGCTGGCTTCTGAGGGGACGCGGCCGAGGTTGCCCTGGGGGATGAGGCTTACCGATTTTGATCGTGATCCTGCGCCGATTCTTCCGATTTTGGAGGCGCTGAAAGATGATCGAGAGGAGTATGTCCGCCGATCGGTCGCGAATAGTCTCAATGATATTGCAAAGGTGCATCCTGATCTCGTGGCGGAGATTGCGGAGCGGTGGCTTCGGGATGCTTCGCCTGAGAGAAGGCGGCTTATTCGGCATGCGTGCCGGACGCTGATTAAGGACGGGCATCGGCCTACCCTCGCTGCACTCGGCTACACCGCGCCCGAAATCACAGTCGAAATTCGCACGCTTACCCCGAAAAAAATCGCCTTAGGCGAAACCCTCGAGATCGCCATCGAGATCACCTCGAAATCGGCGAAGTCCCAGCAGCTCATGATCGATTACATTATCCACCACCGGAAGGCCAACGGCACCCTCACCCCGAAAGTCTTCAAATGGAAAACCGCCACCCTTGTCGCCGGTGCCTCCCTTTCGATCACGAAAAAACACGCCTTCAAGCTCATTACCACTCGCGTCTACCACGCAGGCACCCACCGGATCGAAATCCAGGTGAACGGGCAGCGTTTCGGCGGAGCCGATTTCGTTCTTAAAATGCCAGGGAGCGCCTTACGTTAGGGCTTGTGCCGAAATAATTTCTACATGTTGTCGCCCAGAACCATGTAGGGGAGGTGCGGCATCACCCAGAGATGTTCACGTTATTTTCGCACGACTCCTTAGCTCTGGTGGAATCGACGATGTCGGCGAACGTTGGTTCTTGAGTCGTTTGTTTGCTCTTATGGATGAGCGGGAAAGCTCCTGTGCCCACGGCTAGGGCAAGGAGGGCGATGAGGAGAGTTTTCAGGATTCTGTGTTCAGTTTTTAGGCTGAGTCTCCGGTGGGGGGGTGGATTTTCCACATGCTCTTAGGATGCCGGCGGCTTTGTGGAGGGTTTCTTCGTATTCGGCGGCGGGGTCTGAGTCGGCTACGATGCCGGCTCCGGTGTGGAAGTGGAGTTGGTGGTTTTCTTGGTCGGCTATTAGGGTGCGGATGGTGATGGAGAATTGGGATTCTCCGTTGAATCCTAGGTAGCCGATGGCTCCGGTGTAGAGGCCGCGGGGGGTGGGCTCTAACATTTGTATTATTTCTCTGGCGCGTTTTTTGGGGGCTCCGGTGATGGAGCCGCCGGGGGAGCAGGCGGCGAGGGCGGCGGGGTGGGTGATTTCGTTTCTCAAGGTGCCGCGTACGGTGGAGAGGAGGTGGTGGACGTGGGAGAATTTTTTGAGTTTGAGGAGTTCGGGGACGTGGATGGTGCCGTATTGGCAGATTTGGCCGAGGTCGTTGCGGAGGAGGTCGGTGATCATGACGAGTTCGGCGCGTTCCTTTTCGGAGCGCTGGAGGTCGTAGGCGGAGCGGGAGTCTTGCTCAGGATCGGCGAAGCGGGGGCGGGTGCCTTTGATGGGGCGGGTTTCGATTTCGCGGCCGGAGAAGCGGAGGAAGGTTTCGGGCGAGGAGGAGAGGATTTCGCGAT
>CALAIY010000108.1 GCA_937922595.1 uncultured Verrucomicrobiales bacterium
ACTTGGTTGGCGGCGAGTTCGGAGGAGATCATCATGTCGCGCTGGGGGGTCATGTCGAGGTTGTCCCAGAAGGTGGTGTCTACTCCGCCGAAGTGGAAGAGGGTGAAGCCGATGTTGGCGCGGCCGAATTCGGTGGCGAGGGCGCGGATGAGGCCGGTGACGGCGTATTTGCTGGCGATGTAGGCGGAGGCTCCTTTCATGGTCGCTTTGCCGAGGATGCCAGGGAAGGTGATGAAGCGGCCTTTTTTCTCTTGGGAGAAGTGGCGGCAGGCGGCTTGGGCGATGAGGAAGGTGGCGCGGATGTTTACGTTGGTGACGCGGACGAATTCGGCGTCTGATGTTTCGAGGAAGGGTTTGATGAGTCCGATGCCGCAGGAGTGGACGACGGCGTCGAGTCCACCGAGCTGCTCGATTGCTGCGTCGACGACCTTTTGCGCGGAGCCGGGTGTGGTGAGATCGGCGGCGAGGGAGGGGGCGGCGGTTTCCTCGGCAATCGCTGTCAGTTTTCCTGGAGTCTGGCCGGTGAGGAATACTTTGTGGCCGGCGGCAGCAAGCTGGCGGGCGGTATCGGCTCCGATGCCGGAGCTGGCACCGGTGATGAGGATTCGTTGGAAATCGCTATTCATAGTTGCGGGGGATACGCGCGGGCGGGGGATCTGGGCACAAAAAAGCCCCTGGCGCGCTGGGCACCAGGGGCTTTGAGATTGTTTAGCCGGAGGCTAGTTCGCAGAGGCGGGTACCACGTTTACGCGGCGGCCACCTTTGTCGAAGAATACGACGCCCTCTTCTTTTGCGAAGATGGTGTAGTCTTTGCCAAGACCGACGCCGAGACCGGGATGCCATTTCGTTCCGCGCTGGCGGATGACGATGTTTCCTGGGATGACGGCTTCGCCGCCAAATTTTTTCACGCCGAGACGCTTGCTTACGGAATCACGTCCGTTTTTTACGGAGCCTTGTCCTTTCTTGTGGGCCATGGGTCAGGGAGATATTTTAGGGATTAAAGGGAAATGCTCTTGATCGCGAGACGCGTGAGCTGGCGGCGGTGGCCGCGAGTTTTGTGGTAGCCTTTACGGCGACGGAATTTGAAGGCGACGACTTTCTTCGCGCGGTGCTGAGAGATAACCTCGGCAGTGACGGTGGCTCCTTCGATGAAGGGGGTGCCGAAAGAAATTTCGGAGCCGTCATTCACGAGGAGAACCTCAGAAAGAGTGGTGGAGTCGCCTTCGGCGAGGTCGAGAAACTCGACGTCGACTTTGTCGCCTTCGGTGACGCGGTATTGTTTACCGCCAGTTTTGATGATCGCGTATGAGGCCATTTGCAGGGTGTGCTGGGAAAAATGCTGATTCCAGAGGGGCGCAGAGTGTTCCACAGAGGAATTTCTTGCGCAAGCGGAATTTGGTGATGAAAGCAGCTGGTTTTGGCTTTCCTGACTGAGGAATGTGCGACTAGCTGCAGAATTGTTTTTTTAAGAGGGGAGCGCGACGTCGGCGAGGCGGAGGAGTTCGACGGGCTGAAAGGGCTTTTGGATCACGGGAAGGGATGCGAATTCGGCGATTTGGCTTTGATCGTTTACGGTATTCATGTCTCCGGTGATGAAGATGAATTTGCCGGCGAAGTGTCCGCCGTAGCCATCGACGAGGCGGCGGTAGAAATCGGTGCCGCTGAGGCGAGGCATGCGGACGTCGCTTACGACGACGTTAAATACTTCGGCTTGGGCGAGGACCAGGGCTTCTTCTCCATCGCGTGCGATGACGACGTCGCAGTTGTGACTGCGGAAGAGATTGCCGAGCATGTGGCGCACGGCGGGCTCATCATCGACGATGAGGACATTGGCTTTTTCTGCGCGGGGCTCCGCTGGAGTGGAAACTGCGGGGGTGGAGGTGGCGGCTTCTGCCAGAGGCAGGCGGAGTTGGAAGTGAGCGGGGGCGTCGTGCTCTTCGAGGGTTTTGAGGTGGCCGCCGTTTTTGTCGATTGCGGAGCGGGCAGCGGAGAGGCGAATTGCGGGGAATGATCCAGAGATGGAGCCTACGGTGAGTTGCTGGGTGAGGGCGGTCTCTTCTGGGGCACTGAGGGCTGCGAGGGAATCGAAGATATCGAGTGTGGCGCGGGATTTGCCGCTTTCGAGGGTGACTTTGAGCTTTCTTCCAGCGCCATCGGAGTGGGTGAGAAGGGCGAAGATTGCTTGGCCGATGGCGATGCGATCGACGCTGATGGGGCAGTCGTTCTCGGGGAGGGTGAGGGTGATTTTCGAGCCTTGGGCTTCAATTACGGGGCGGGTGATATCGACGACGTTGCGGACGAGGTCGCGGAAATCGACCATTTCTGCGGGATGAAGCTCCAATTTGGAGAAGGCCATGAGCTCGCGGAGGAGGGCGGAGGCTTTCGCTGATTCTTCGCGGATGACGCCCATGGAGGCTTTGTGCTCTTGATCTGGGACTTCTAGCTCAAGGAGGGAGGCGCTGCCGTAGATGGAGGCGAGAGGATCGTTGATCTCGTGGGCGATGGCGGAAAGGAGTTTCCCGAAGGAGGCGCGGGTATCGTATTCGAGGATTTCGTGCCTGAGCTGGCGCTGCTGCTCCCACTTGCTGTGAATTTCGGAGGCTGGGGCAAGGAGCCCGGCGAGTGCTTCCAGTGCTTGGGTGACGTCTTGGGTAAATGCACCTCGCTCGGTGGAGAAGAGATCGATGATTCCTACGAGCTCTCCTGCGGTGACGATGGGGATGCAGTATTCGCAGCGTGCGCCTTTGGGGACGAGCGGGTGGGGGATGCGATCGAGATTAGAGACGGTTTCGGGGGTGGCGGAGAGGGTGGCGCGACCGGCTGCGGTGGAGGCATCGGCGGGGAAACAGATGCGTCGGTCTTCGGGCTGCTCGGGGATACCAAATTGGGCTGTGGCTTCGAGACCGGGGAGATTCCCATCGAGAGGGATGACTCTAAAGAATGCGCCGGAGGGGGTGCCTGCGACTTTGCAGGCGGCTTGAAGCAGGACTGCCTCTAACTCTCCGAGCGGACAATCGCTGCTGATAGCGCGCAGGACGTCTTTTACTCCGTCGAGAATTAGGGGATCGATAAATGGCATTCTCGATAGTATGGTAGAAACCGTATAATTTTAATAAATACGGGGAATGGAAGTTTAAGTCAACCTGAATATCCCTGGATTTCCTTGTGGGTTTGGGAGGGCTGGGAAGGGGGGGAGAGGCGTTGGATCATCCTGAGGATGGATGCGTCGGTGGATTTTGTGGAGATGTCCTGGAGGGGCACCCAGGCGAGGGCGTGGGATTCTTCGCTTACGGTGAAGCGTTCGTGATCGGGGTGGGCGGTGAGGAGGTAGCGGACGTCGAAGTGGAGGTGGGCGGGATCGGCTTTTCTGGCGGGGATTTCGTGGATGTCGAGATCGAAGATGTGATCGGTGGCGAGGGTGAGGTGGAGAAGGCCGGTCTCTTCTCGTGCTTCGCGAAGGGCGGTGGCACGGGCATCGGGGAGGCCATCGCAGTGGCCGCCGGGCTGGACCCAGATGCCGAGCTTTTTGTGGTGGGTGAGGAGGGTGCGCTGGTGGGCTGCGTCGAGGATGAGGGCGGAGCCGGTGATGTGGCCGGGGATGAAGTGGTCGCGGGCGAAGGCTGCGTCACCGGCTTGGGTGAGGAGATCGAGGAAGCGGGTGGTGGTTTCCGCGTGAGCGGGGTGGCGGCGGAGGTAGTCTTCGAGTGGGGCGCGCACGGGCTAGGATTCGAAGGGGATGCGCTTGGTCTGGCGATATTCTTCGAGCATGCGCTCGATGTCTTGGATGCGGGTCTCGGGGAGCGGGTGGGAGCTCATGAATTCGGGGCCGCTGCGGCCTCCGGAGGCTTTTTTGAGGGCGCGCATCACGCCGACCATTGCGGCGGGATCGTAGCCAGCTTTTACGAGGAGGGCGAAGCCGATGGCATCGGATTCGGATTCGTCATCACGGCCGAATTTGGTGGTGATGACTTTATTGGCCATTTGGGCGGCTTGCTGGACGCCGTAGCCGCCGGCTCCGCCGTCCATGAAGGCCATGGCGAGGGATTGGAAGAGCGATTGGAAGAAACCGCTTTTCACCATCTGCTCATTGGAGTGGCGGCCGATGACGTGGCCGATTTCGTGGCCGATTTCGTGGCCGAGGACTCCGGCGACTTCGGCTTCGTCTTCGAGCATTTTGAAGAGGCCGGCGGTGAAGAAGATTTGGCCGCCGGGGAGGGCGAAGGCGTTTACGGTGGTGTCGTCGGCGAGGAGGTGAAATTCGTATTGGTAGGGGGAATTGGCGACGCGGGGGTCCGCGTTTACGAGTTTCATGCCGATTCGATCGATGAGGGCTTGGGCGTTTTCATCGGGGTGGAGGCCGCCGAATTGCTGTGCCATTTGGTCGCGACTTTGGAGGCCGAGGGCGACTTCTTGCTGGGCGGAGTATTTAATTTTTTGAGTCTCGCCGGTGTAGGTGTTGAGCTCGCTGGGGCTCATGAGGTAGCGGATACCGGCGAAGGCGACGAAGCCGAGGACGAGGATCATTCGGCCTTTGATGCCGCCGCCGCGTCGGCGGCCGACTTGTCTACGTGAGGGAAATCCGATGCGTGCCATAGTAGAATGAGTGTCTGATTTTTTTCGGAGGTTGGCAACAGGTATCAGCGGGGACTTGCTGGAGGATTGGAATGGTCTTAAGGAGGCGGCGACAGAGGTGCCCGGGGCGGCCGCTGCTCTATCGCAAGATGGAGGGGAGGAAAGTCCGGACACCATATGGCAACGCGCCCTTCGAAAGCGGGGGAGTTTCCGGCGAAAGCCGGGGATGACGGAAAGTGTCGCAGAAAATATACCGCCTTCGGTGCTTCGGCTCCGGAGGTAAGGGTGAAATGGTGGGGTAAGAGCCTACCGCTCCGGAGGTAACGATGGAGGCAGGACAAACCCCGCGTGGTGCAAGACAGAACAGGGTGAATTCCAGGCGGCCAGCCTGGTGCCGCAAGGCGGAAACCCGGGTAATAGTCGCGTAGATAAATGGTCGTCCCCCGCTCTTATGAGTGGGGACAGAATCCGGCTTACATGGGCATCTCTGTCACTTTTTCTTGGGGGGAGCTGCGGGCTTGCTCCCGCGGGCTCCGAAGAATGAGCTTTTGCGGAGCCAGGTGCCGGCGGTGGTGGCACGGGTGGTGGGAGTGCCGGCGAGGAGGACTTTGGGGGTGCGCTTTTTCTGGGGCTTTCCTTTTGCTCGTTTACCGGAATCGACGAGGCCGGCGATGGCGCTATTGGTGAAGCGGACGACGGGGCGGCCATTCGGGGTGAGCGCGGGGAAGCGGGCGATGGAGGGGGTGCGGGAGGTGGGAATGCCGTTGTTGGGTTGGAATTCTGGGGCGTCTGCGATGGGGATGCCGTTGATTACTTGGGTCCCTGAGATGGCTCCGTCTTCGTCGATGATGCGGCCGCCTTGGCTGACGCGGAAGAAGATTTGCCCGGTGGGGGCTTCGGTGCGGCTGCCGCGTGCGATGAGGATATCACCTTCGGCGGCGTAGGCGATATTTTGAGCGCGGATGATTCCGCGTTGGTTGATGCTGCGGTTGCCCTGGGAGGTGACGAAGAGGGAATTCGCGCCGCTTTCGATGGTGGCGGTTTCGCCGGAGGCGATGAGGGCACTTCCGTTGGGGGCTTCGATGAGTGCTTCGTTGGTGACGCCGGAGCCGAGAATGATGGCGTCTCCTGCCGTGGCGCGAATTGTGCCGCGATTAAAGATCGGATGGGTGGCTCCAGAATAGGTGCCGAAGAGGCTTTGTTCCGGGATTTTTGAGTGCGTGGTGAGGACTATTGATGGGGCGGTAATCGAGCCGGATGCTCCGATCTGGATCGAGCCGGTGGGGTTTTGCAGGACGAGGGATCCGCCGGAGGCTTCGAGTGCGCCGTCGATGATGGCGGAGCCGGTGAGGTTGCGATTTACCACGATGCCTTCGGCTCCGGGGATGAAACGAAAGCTCATGCGGGAACCTTCGGGGACTCCGAAGCGTTGCCATTGGATCAGAGCGCTGGAGCTGAGATCGATCTGTGTGCTACCGGTGGCGGAATCGTAGATGCATTCGGCAGTGCCTTGGAGAAGCTGGGGGATGCCGGGGTGATCTGGGCAGAATGCGGGCTCCTGAGCCACTGCATGTGGAGCGGCGGCGAGGAGAATGAGGGCGAGGGAAATCTTGCCGGAAGCAGGCATCACGGTTAACAGCGTAACCGGGCGGGAGGATTTTTACGAGAAAGGTCTTTTGCCGCACACAGTTTTTCTAAAGAAGAAATATGGATATCATTGAACGGTTCCGTGAACTCTGGCGAGTGAGCTATCGTTGCGCCATCGGCCCGGTGGTGGGGGTTTCCCTTGGGGAGAATGAGGCTTCTGCGGTCGCGGAGAATGCAGTGACGGCCTTGATGGCGAGGCATCCTGAAAAACTCCCGGAGCAGGCGGCGGCGTCCTCTGAAATTCTTAAGGACTCACGGGTACGAGCGCTGACGAAGGTGGCAGAGGTGCGCTCTGCGATGGGCGACGACGAGCAATTTCGCACGCCGGGGCACCGACCGTATGAGAAGAATCCTAATCTTTGTCGGGTGCGCAAGCGAGATAAGGATGGGGCCTTTACCGATGCTGAATGGGGGAAATTGCCTCCGATTTTCGAGCCGCTGGGATTTGCTGCGCTTCATCGCAAGGGAGTGCAGGGGGAAGATGCTAAGGATCTTTTTTCTGAGGCGTTTGCGGGTTTGGCCAAGGGGCGAAAGCGTGATGGGGTGGCTCCGGTGGAGCAGGTGACGGTGTTTGAAGAACTCGTGCCTGTGTTTTCAACGATGCTTTCGAATCGCGTCATCGATTGGGCGCGTAAGATGCGGTCGCTGAAAAATCAGCCGAATATCGGCACCAGCATGGAAGAAATGGAGGAGCGCGCGGGGACTGCTGGGCAAGTCGCCGATCCGGCTTCGATGGGGAGCATGGCGGAGACTGAGATGTCCTTTGAGGATATTTTCGAGGAATGTCGCGATCTTCTTACCGAACTCGAATGGCGCGTTGTGTATGAGATTTATGTGAGCCGCGAATTCACTCGTGGGCAGCTAATCGAGCAGGATGAAATTACCGAATCGATGGGGCTTCCGCCGGGCACATCGGAGGCCAAGCGCCGTAGGCACCTCAATTCTCACCTCGAAAGCGCGCTGGCAAAGCTTCAGCGAGCACTGTGCAATGACTGAGCTGAAATCATCGACGCCTCGTCCAAATTTTGTTAAAATTTCGTAAACTGGCGAAGCTTCTCCCGCTTTTAGCGGCGAACACTTCCTCCCGCCTATGACCGAATCCGCTTCTACGACCGACCGCCGCGCCCTCCATCAGGAGTTACTTGATGCGGAAAAACCCGAGCTTGCTGCCATGGCGCTGCGTCTGGATGCCAGCGCGGCGGCTCAGCAGGGGGAGGCTCCTCCGATGCCATCATCGCTGGAGGATGAAATCCGCAAGCGCTATCCGAAGCCTGAGCCGATTCGTCGCCGCGATGTGGTGGAGGAGAAAACGTCCTTTGGCGCGTGGCTTCGTGATTTCATTTTTTCCCCGGGGCCGGCTTTCGCCGCTGTCGCCGCGTGTCTTGTGGCTGCGTTTTTTCTTCTTGTCCCAGGGGCGCAAGATGATGTCCTGCGAGGCTCTGCCGATGAATGGGCGGGCGCCGCGCCGGTGGTTTTTCTAGGTATCGATCCCGCTGCTGTTCCGGGGCTGAATTTGGAGACTTCGGAAATCGCCAAAGACGAGGCCGCGTTTATGAAAAGGCTTGCCGATTCCGCTTCTAGTGCCCGCCTCGCCGTGACTGTAAACGAAGTTCGTGGCTACCGTGCGGGCGAAATCGCACCTGCGCTAGCGGTGCCCTACACGTCGATTGAAGATTTGCCAGATGCGATCGTCGAGGCTGAGGAAATGCTTCGAGCCGAGTGATTACTGTCCTCCGATGTGGCCTTTTTGCGGTTCTGTTAGCCTCTGCTGCGGCACAGGATCTTGATTCCCTCGCTCCATCAGAGCTCACTATCCCGAATCCTAGCGAAGTCGATCTGGGGGCGCCTTCAGGCGAAACGGCGGTTCGCGGCACCGGCGCACTTCTCATGAGGCACGTCGCCACGATTGTGGTGCGTGATCCTGGTCTCGATTCCCCGCCGCCGGAGCGGCTGCTCGCGCGGTTTTCTGGTGGTGCTCTCACCGAAGGCGATCTCAGCGCCCTCGCTGATGCGCTGCTCGCGCATTACGCTAAAACGGGTTTTCCTGTGGTAGATGTCTGGGCTGCTGAAGCGGATTCGGATGCCGGCACACTCGTCATGGAGGTGGTGCCGGGCCGTGTCGGTGAAGTCTTGATTGGGCCGGGGGAGTATTTTTCGGGCAGCATGTTAGGGCGTCGAGTCATGCTTGATTCTGGTGCACCCGTCCGCCTTCGGAATCTCGAATCTCAGCTCACTCGCCTTCGTGGAAATCCCTTTCGAAGCGTCGAGCTTCTTGCTTCGCCCGGTGCCTCTGAAGGCGAGGTAGATCTCCTCTTTCAAGTTCACGACCGCCGCCCCTGGCGTATCTTCGCTGGCTATGAGAATACGGGCACTGAAGCTATTGGCGAGCATCGCTATTTCACTGGCTTCAATCTAGGTAATCTTTGGGGCATCGATCACCAGCTTGGCTATCAGTTTACCCTCGGCGGCGAAGGTTACGACGTATCGAATGGGCATGCTGGCAATTACCGTGCGCCCCTCCCATTTTGGGGAGCTGCGCTTAAGCTCAGTGGCGCATATGGCGATGTCGATGTTAGCTTACCCGAAGTCGAGAGTGCGGCGGTTGCCTGGCAAGTCGCTGCTGCCATTGAGATTCCGCTGCCTAAGTTATACGAGGTGACTCATTCGATCTCTTTCGGTGCATCTTTCGGACACACCGAATACGACATCGCCCTCGCAGGGCTAACGCTTCCACAAGTGACCACCGAGCGTTTCCAACTTACGGGCAACTACTCCGCGGCCTTCGGTGAAACATCCTTCTCCCTAGGCACCGTTTATTCCCCAGGTGGCATCACGGGCGATAATTCCGACGTCGCCTTCTCTGAAGTCCGTGAAGACGCTTCGGCGAGTTATCTTCGTTCCACGTTTACCGCCAGCCATCGGCAGCCACTTCCGCTTGGATCGGTACTCCGCCTTCGTGCTAGCGGCCAGTGGGCGGATGGCGCGCTATTACCTTCCGAGCAGCTCGCTCTTGGAGGCTCTACCACCGTGCGGGGCTACGATGAACGCGATGTCCTTGGCGACATCGGTGCCTTCGCTAGTGCAGAACTCCACACCCCCCAATTTCGCGGAGCCGCGCTCCTCGCTTTCCTTGATTGGGGTACTACAAAGCTTGATGATGGCAGCACCCAAGACCTGGCCTCTGCCGGGCTCGGTCTTCGCCTCAATTTCCTCCAAAACCTCGCTCTCCGTTGCGATTACGGTTGGAGCCTGGATGGTGAGGCCTCACGCGCTCATTTGGGAGCGGTCTGGAGTTTCTAAGTGGCGCAGCTACCAAGATGAGCAGAAGGAAGTGGAATGAATCACCTCACCGAAGCGATCGTAAAATTCGATGCTGCAAATGCGAAAGACCCTAACAAGGTCACGAATGCGCTAGGGAATCTCGAGCCGAAAGAGCTTTACCACGCACGACTCATGACTGCTTGGATCAAGCGTCTCGTCCCTGAGCCTTCCGAGCCGCTTCTTCTCGCCGCTCGCTGCCAGCACATTCGACGCTGGGAAGTCCCACGGAAGAGTTTTCCGGCAGGACGCGCCGGTTACCTCAAATGGCGGCAGGGGATGAGGCACTTCCACGCTGAGAAGGCGGCGGAAATTATGGCTGAAGTCGGCTACGAAGACGTCGAGATCGAGCGGGTCAATGAGCTGAATTTGAAGATCAATCCCAAGTCGGATCCCGAGTGCCAGGCGCTTGAAGACGCTCTCTGCCTTACTTTTCTTGAAGTGCAGTTTTCCAGTTTTGCCCCCACGCAATCCGAAGAGAAAATGATCGGTATTCTGCAAAAGAGCTGGAAGAAAATGAGCCCCGCCGGGCACGCGTGGGCAATGAAATTGCCTATGACGGAGCAGGGAAGGGCGCTTTTAGCCAAAGCTCTTGCTGGCTGAAATGTCGATTAGCCGCCCGAGAAAACCGGAAAATTGTGGGCGGGTAATCGATGTAATGTCATTTAGTCGCCCGAATTTTGGGTGGTATTTCGGGCGCTTAATTGACATTTGTCATTTAAGCGCCTAGAATTTCGCATGAATTCAGGGCGGCTAAATGACAATTTGAATTTTTATGGGCGAGATTCAGAGTTTGCTGATTTTAAGCAACTCATTGATCGTAAGCAGGGAACGCTGGTGACTTGCCAGGGGAGAAGGAGGATTGGGAAATCTACATTTATCACCCAGTGCGGTGAACTCACGACCTATTTTTATAATCTTGTAGGAGCGCCGCCGCGGAATGGGATCACGAGAGAGGACCAGTTGGCGACCTTCGCGAAAGAGCTCAACCGTGAGTTTGGGGCACCGGATACGCCGATGGAATCTTGGCATAAAGCATTCCAGCTTCTTGCTACCGCTCTCCCCAAGGATGGCACTGTGGTTGTTTTGCTGGACGAGATCTCATGGATGTCGATTGGGGATCCCGACTTTGCGGGGGCGTTGAAGACGGCGTGGGATTTGGAGTTTTCCCTGCGTCCCGGGCTCGTGCTTGTGCTTTGTGGGTCGGTCTCGTCATGGATTGAAGAGAATATCCTTAATAGCACCGGGTTTGTTGGGCGGGTTTCGTGGCAGTTTCACCTGAAGCCGCTGCCGCTCCACTTATGTAACGAATTTTGGGTGGATCGGGAGAAGAGTCGTGCCAAAGAGACGCCGGTGCGTGATAAGTTGAGGGTGCTTGCGGTAGCGGGTGGTGTGCCGCGTTACCTGAAAGAAATAAAAGCGAATTTATCTTCCGAGCAGAATATCCAGCGGCTTTGCTTTAATAAAGGGGGGCTCCTCTATCGGGAGTTTGATCAGATATTTTCGGAGATTTTCATGAAGCGGGCGGACACCTATAAAAAGGTGGTGAGAGCATTGGTGGATGGGCCGAGGACGGCGGTGGAGATCGGGGGCGCTCTTGGCCGGGAGTCCGGAGGGACGCTATCCAAAGCGCTCTCAGATCTTGAGGGCGCGGGGTTTATCGAGGAGGATCGCTCTTTTAATCCGAGCACTGCGAAGGACCTTGCGCGCACGGCGCAGTACCGGTTGAGCGATAACTACCTGAGGTTCTATCTGAAGTATGTGGAGCCGAAAAAGGATAGGATCGAGAAGGGGCTTTATGATCGGGTGCCAATTGAATCGCTCGAGGCTTGGGATGCGATCATGGGGTTGCAGTTTGAGAATTTGATCCATAATTCTCGCGGCGAATTGCTGGTGCTTTTGGGGCTCGGGAAAACGGCAGTATTAAATGTCGGGCCCTATTTTCAGCGAGCGACCCAGCGCAAGAAGGCGTGCCAGGTGGATCTACTGATTCGTACGGCTTCAGCGCTTTATATTGTGGAGGTGAAGGCGCGGTTGCATGTCCGGATGGAAGCTGTGGAGGAGGTGAAGGAAAAGGTGAAGCGACTTAAGCTGCCGCGTGAGCTTCCGGTGCGCACGGTGCTCGTTTACAGTGGTGGATTGGATCCTGCAGTGCCTCGGTCGGACTTTTTTGATCACATCGTAAATTTCGAAGAGTTGTTGTTTTTCAATGGAAGGTGGGCGAAGCGGCGCCGCCGGAAATAGCTAAATGTCATTTAGCCGCCCGAAAAATGGGCGAAAAATAGGGCGGGTAATTAACGAAATGTCATTTAGTCGCCCAGGAAAACGCTCGAATTCCGGGCGGCTAAATGACATTTAGAGGAGTAGCCAAATGCCGAGCGGGATCGTGAGAGCGCTGCCGAGGGTGGTGACGAGGATGGCTGCAGCGGCAAAATCTGAGGAGCCGCCGTAGACTTTGGTCATGAGCACGGCGTTGGCAGTGGCGGGCATGAGAGCGACGATGATGCAGATGGTGTGAATGTCGGGAGCGAGCGGAAGGAGGCTGATGAGGCCTATTTTGAGGGCAGGGATGAGGATGAGCCGGGCGAGTGAGAGCCAGGCGAGATCCCATGCCCATTCGCGGCGCAGGCTGCCAGAGAGGGAGGCTCCAATGGTGATGAGAATGAGGGGCACGGCAATGCCTCCGGCTTTATCCATGGTGCGGAGGAAAAATCCTGGCATCCAGGATTCGGCGTGGGCGAAGGCGAGGACGAGCGCGATTGCGAGGGATACGAGTGGGGCGGAGATGAGTTTCCGCAGCGCGGTGCGAGCGTTGGGAGTTTCCCCAAGGGAGAGGATACCTAGAGTCCAGTAGCCGGCGGTGGAGCCGAGATTGAAAACGAAAAAGAGAGCCAGCGCTTCGGGGCTGAGGGCGTTTTGGATGATGAAGATGGGGAGAAACCCGTAGTTGTTGATCGCGCAGATGTGGTGAAAGACGCGTCGCACTTCGGGGTCTTTTGATCGCACGCCTCGGCGGAGGAGAAAACCTGCGAGAAAGCCGAGTACCATGAAGCCGATGCCGAGGAGGGGAAGCCACCAGAGTTCATTGATGCGGGAGAGGTCGAGCCCAGTGATTACCGAGTGGATAATCAGAGCTGGCATGAGGAAATTGTAGACGAGTGGCGCGATTTTTCCCACGGTTCCGCGGTCGAGGATTCCTGCGCGTTGTGCGAGCCAGCCAAGAAAAAAGAGGCCGAACATTTCGACGATGGATGAGAGCGCCAGTGGGATCATTCGTTGTCCAAGTAGCTTGCGAGCGACACTTTGAGCTGGGCGCGCGAGCGAAAGATGAGGCTCTTAATTGCGGGTACGGTGGTTTTTAGAACCTTGGCGATTTCTTCGTAGGGCATGTCCTCGTAGCGCCGGAGAATGATTGCCATTCGCCCGTTTTCCGGGAGATCGGCAATGGCGGCATCCACGGCGGCGCGGAGTTCGCTGCGTTGGAGGTCGTCGTCTGGGGTGGCGTCGGGAGAACGGGCGATGGAGAGTTGGGTGGCGGCGTCGGTGCCGTCCATTGAGACTTCTGTGTGGCGGTAGCGGCGGCGGTTTTCATTGAAAACGAGGTTCTTCGTGATCGTGAAAAGCCAGGTCGAGAATTTTGCCTTTGGCTTGTAGCGCGGAGCTGATTTCCACACCCTGAGGAAGACTTGCTGGGCAAGGTCTTCGGCATCCACTGGTGAGCCCATCATCTTTGTGATGGTGCCGAATACGGCGTGCTGGTGGCGTCCTACGAGGATGGCAAATGCATCGTGATCGGCCTTTGCGCAGCGCGCCATGAGCTCAATATCTGTCGCTACATTCTCAGCGCCCTGGGAGGGAGAGGCGGAGGGATCATGCGGCGGGAGTGACATTAGGTGCGTCCGGCAACCTGGTGTGTGCCGAAAGATAAGGTATGAGCATCAGAATATTTGTAAACCCGTCTCACGCGCTGGGAAAAAGAAGCGCTTGCGAGCTAGGCGGCGTTGCGGCCTTATCCCATTTCTGATGCCGTCCACCTATCAACCTGAGGTCGCATTTTTTGAGCTTCCGGATGGCCGCGCGGTCTGCGGGCGCGCGCCGTTTCGCGCCCAGGCCAAAATGCCGGCCTCCGGCGAAACTGCGTTTTACTGGAACACGTTCTACTTGGATGATCCGGAGCCGTGGCTTGTGCCGGAGAATGGTGTGGAGATCTTCGAAAGCGTCGATGACATGGCGGAGGCGCTGGGGCATTCCGAGGAGGTGCCAGAGATCGATTGGAAGCCGCTAGAGATTGGAGGCTTCGCTGCGCTCTTCAAGCGTGTGCGTGCTGCGCTCGATTCAGGGCTGCTCAAGAAAGCGGTGCCGGCTGCCGTGTGGCATGGGGAGCGGTATTCGGGGCGGATGCGGGGGTTGTTTGAGCGGCTCGCGGGTGGGCCATCGCATCTTCGGGCATACGGCGTCTTTGGTGGAGGGAAGGGGTTTTTCGGGGCGACGCCTGAGGTGCTTTTCCGGCTCGCAGAGGGAAAGGCGACGACGATGGCGCTGGCGGGCACGACGCGGCTTGCTGATGGCGGGACGCTGGCCAATGACCCAAAGCAAAGGGACGAGCACGCGTTCGTGGTGGATCATCTTGAGGCACAACTTGCCGTTTTCGGGAAAGTTCGCCGGGGAGAACCCCGTGTCATGCGTCTTGGCACCGTGGCGCACCTTTTGACCCCCCTTGAGGCGGAGGTCTCACCGGAGGTGACGCCGGAGGAACTCACGAAAGCTCTCCACCCGACGCCTGCCGTAGGCGTGGCACCGAGATCGGAAGAGGCGTTGGAGTTTCTCCATGCGATGCGGCGCGATGCTGGGGTGCCGGATAGTTATGCGGCGCCATTTGGGATTGCGCACGAGGGCGTGGTGGAATTGCTCGTGGGAATTCGAGCGGTCGATTGGGATGGGAAGGCGGTGCGGATCGCTGCTGGTTGTGGGGTCGTCGATGCGAGTTCGCTGGAAAAAGAATGGGAAGAAGCCCTTTTGAAGTGTCGCTCGGTGCGCAGTGTCTTTGGAATCTAATGAAACCGGGAAAACTGGCACATGCCGTGATCGAAGAGCTCCGCAAGGGGGGAGTGAAAGAGGTCTGTGTGGCGGCAGGTGCGCGAAATGCGGAGCTCTTGATCGCTATCTCGGAGGCTGAATTTCGAACCTATCGGTTCGTTGATGAGCGCGCGGCGGGTTTTTTTGCTCTCGGGCGGATCATGGCTTCGGAGAAACCAGTGGCGGTGGTCACGACTTCTGGGACGGCGGTGGCGGAGCTTCTTCCGGCAGTCGTCGAAGCGCATTACCAGGGGCTTTCGTTGGGAGTGGTCTCTGCAGATCGGCCAATGCGGTATTCTGGCAGTGGAGCGCCCCAAGTAATTGAGCAGCCGGGGATTTTTGGGAAATATGTCGCGAGTGAAGGCGATGTGGCGGGAGCGGATGCGGTGATGGATTTCGGATGCTTTCTCCCGAGCAATGCACCATGGCATTTAAATGTGCGGCTTGAGGAGCCTGGAATCGAGGCTGGAGAATGTGGGGGAAGCTATGGAGGGGCAGTCGGGGATGCGATGATGGTGCCCATTGATGCCAGTGGAGAAGGGAGGATGGTCGTGCTGATCGGTGATTTGATGCCCTCAGAAAGGGAGGAGGTGGCAGAATTGGTGGCGAAGTTAGGCTGTGAAGTTTGGGCTGAGGCACAATCAGGGCTCCGAGAGCGCTGCACCACGTTGCGCGGCGGGGAGCGTGCGCTCAAAAATGGAGAGTTTACCCGCGTGCTGAGGATTGGAGGGGTGCCGAGTTGCCGCTATTGGCGCGACCTGGAGGAGATGCCTGAAGTAAGTGTGATTTCAGTTTCAAGATCGGGCTACGGAGGTTTGGCGCGGGACGTATCGGTGGTGCGTAAAATGAGTGATCTTCCTGAACTAATCACTTCATCGCCAAAGCATCGCTCTCCTATCTCAGATTCAAAATCGGAGCCCGCACCCGGAACGGAGGGGCGTTTTGTCCATTGGCTCTCGACTTTACCGGGCGAGGGTGCCGCCATTTTCCTCGGCAATAGTCTCCCCATTCGTGAGTGGAATGCCTTCGCCAGCTGGGAAGATCGCGGTCTTCGCCCCTTTGCTAATCGCGGAGCCAATGGGATCGATGGTCTTCTTTCTACTTACCTCGGAATCTCCGCTCACGAGCCCGAATCGTGGGCAATTCTCGGCGATCTATCAACTCTCTATGATCTCGGCGCTCCCTGGATTACCTCACAATTAGATTCTGGAAAACGCCGCATTGTGATCATCAACAACGGTGGTGGCCAAATTTTCAACACTCTCCCGGCGCTCAACGATGCCCCCGTGGCCGCTCGCGAGATGATGCTGAATCCTCACGAAAACCAATTTCAGGCCTTCGCTCAAATGTGGGGCTGGGAGTATTTGAGGCTTACGGAGCCGAAGCTAGAGGGCGACCTGCCTGATCACGTGGTCATTGAGGTCGTTCTGTAAAGGAGCAGTCTTAGCGCGATGAAGGAGCGGCAGAAGAAATGCTCTTATTGCATTTTTTCTACAATGAGATTCAAGGCTTTCTCTCTTAAATTGGGATCTTTAATCGTCTGTGCGAAAACGGCAGCGTTAGGAGCGTCTCGATTTAGAATCCTACTGACATAGGTGAAGCTGAGGGCATCGTAGTGAGGTGAAGTTGTGTTAGCTGACAACCAGGCACCCACCTTTTCAGCGTGATTCTGGGAAAAGTTAGACACGAGAGATTGTAAGGACGCGGAGGAGGATTCGTTTTCTTCGAGGTTACTGATCCAGTTGAGCGAATATTCCACGCCCTCTTTTTTTTGAGAGGCTTTAGCCGCATTTAATATTACGGATTCACCCATCCATGATTCACTTATATTTTCTTCGATCCAGGAGAGGCCGTGTGTGAGTCCATTCGAAAACATCCGTGACGAGACCTGTTGGGAGGCTCTTTTCATTTCATCAGGTGTTCTTAAACTTCTAAACCAGCGGTCGACGTTTTCTAGTCCACCTTTTCTAGCGTAGGCTTCAGTGAGGAGACGGAAATAACTGGACTGCCGGTTCTTATCTTCTAGATCGAGGACATAGTTGGAAGCGCCGTCTGGATCGTGCCAAGACCACCCTTCTAGAAGCCCTAGCTCCATGTTGGAATCGAGGCCTTCGGAACGGGGGTTTTGGAAAAAGGCAACAGCGGCATGAGGATCGCTTTCGGCCCAGCCTCGGATCGCGCGGAAAGATGCGCCGGATCGTGCTTTGGGATGCCAATCAGCCGTATCGGCACTGAGGAGGTGTTCGAAAGCTCCGGCACCATCAATTTTGCCCCATTGGTTCCAGAGCGCCGCCCATTCGGATCCATTTCCAACGCCCCGCTTGTCTGCGTCTTGGATAATGGCTACGAGTTCGGGGCCATCTGCGGTGGTCATCTTACGAAGGATGTCATCAAATGCCCGGGCGCGGTCATAGGGCTGAGTAAGGCTGAGGGCACGTTGCGCGCGATCAAAAATACTACCAGGTACCTGGTTTTCTGGCCATCCTTCGGCCTCGGGTAAGTTAGTAAGCGTATCTTCCTCTTTCTGAGGGAGAGAGGGTGCCATGCTCGTTGTTTTAGGTGTGGCCGACTCTAATGGAAGGGCTGCTACGTTCGTTTTCTCGCCGCTCCACCTGCCTATTCCAAAACCTATGGCGAGAGAAATAGCGCACGTGAGCGCGATGGGCAGCACCTTGTTCATACGAAAATATTAACAAATTTCAGCACATTGTGTCAATGCACTTATAGGAATCTATGCGGTGTTCCCTTGCCCGTAGTAAGCACCCGGTCCGTGCTTCCGGAGATAGTGCTTATCGAGGATATGCTGGGGAAGGGGCGTTGGGGAATCGCCGGTGAGGCGGAAGAC
>CALAIY010000109.1 GCA_937922595.1 uncultured Verrucomicrobiales bacterium
CCATTCTCTTGCCAGCATTCACCCTGCACTCAAGTGCTTTAAAACACCTCAATGCTGAACTATTGAAGCCATCCCCCCACCTCCCCCAAAAAAAACTCTCCCCCATGCGCTTCGCCATCTGCAACGAAACCTACCAAGATTGGGAGTTTTCCCGAGCCTGCGGCCACGCAGCCTCAAGCGGATATCAAGGAATCGAAATCGCCCCCTTCACTCTCCACGAAGATCCACGCGAGCTCACCGAAGAAGCCGCCGCAGATTATGCCGCCATAGCAAAAGTGGAGGGACTACATATCGTGGGCCTCCATTGGCTCCTTATGAAGCCTGCCTGGCTTCACCTCACAGCACCAGATCCGCTCCTTCGAAAAGACACCGTAAAATTCGGCCAACACCTCGCACGCCTCTGCGGAGCCATGGGCGGAGAAATCATGGTTTGGGGCAGCCCCAATCAACGCACGATCGCACCAGATTGGGACAGGGAAACAGCCACCTCCCATGCGGTAGACACCCTACATTCGATCGCCGAAGTCGCCGGCGAAAGCGGAGTCACCATCGCAATGGAACCCCTCTCACGGAAAGAAACCAATTTCCTGAATACCGCCTCCGAGACCGTCGATCTTATTCGACGCGTAGATCACCCCGCCTGCCGACTCCACCTCGACGTAAAGGCGATGGCAGACGAGCCCGAAGCCCCCGCCAACATCATTCGGGCACATGCCAGTGATCTTGCGCACTTCCATGCAAACGACCCCAATCTCCGCGGTCCAGGCACAGGGAAAACCGACTACCCCCCCATCGTTTCCGCCCTCAGAGAATCCGGATACAACCGCTGGGTCTCGGTAGAAGTCTTCGATTACTCTCCCGATCCCGAGACGATCGCGAAGGAAAGCATCGCGTTTCTGAAGAAAGCATTTTCGCAGTAGCTTCGACCACCATCGAAACTTCGACACATTCCAGTGGGCTCCCCCCCGCACTTTCCGCAAAATTTGCACTCAAGAGGTTCGTTTAAGCTTGCTTAAATATCATTCTCACAGAATATACCCAAAATTGCGAACGCCTCTCACCGGTGCGAATCACATGACATCCACGGCTGCCCTCGAATTCCACTCCCCTCCCTCTAATGTGCTCGTCGTGAGCCGGGATCCTCAATTTATCGAGAACGTGTGTAGACTCCTTGAGGAGCGCACTATTTCGGCAGCATCATGCTCCAGCTTCAAGGAAGGAATCGAAAGCTACGAATCACATCGAGCAGTGATCACACAAATCCCTGCCGGCGATAGCAGCGCAGCCTCCAAATTTGTGGAAGCCGTCCGCTCACAGCGCGCCCCCGGCCTTCCGCGACCACTCATCTGCGGAATCGCCTCCGGCGACGAAATTCCTGCCGTCCCACCAGGAGCCTTCGATTCACTCCTCCCATCCTACGTGATGATCGACGAAGTGGTACAACGCGTTTCAGATCACCTGAATAAACCCGCACCAGCCCCTCCAATCTCCATCGCTCCCTCGCCAACACCCAACCCGGGATCCAAAATACGAGGCGGCATACTTGAGCGAATTCTGGCGCCACAAAGCCGGAAAACGCAGGAAGAAACAAAAGCCGTCCGGGTTCCCGCACTCAACGCCCTACCCGGCGAAATTCTAGAGCCCGCGAATGAAGCCACCCCCTCCGACATCGCCCCTCCCTCCTTCCGGCCAGCCTCGACCGTAGATAGCGAAATCAAGAGCCCATTCTCGCTAGCTCCAATCGCGCCCCCCGCCGAAGTCGAAGCCCAAATCGTAGAAGAAATCCTAAAGCCCCACGAGCCAGAACCCGCAACCGCCAAGACCGCCGAGGTCGAATTAGTCCCACCACCAAAGCCGGAGCAGCCCCCTGAAGTAATCGAGGAACCGGAAGACATCGCAGCCGTCGAGCCACCTTCTCAAGACGAAGACCCCTCCCCCTCATTCAATCAATACAAAATCCTGGTCGAACATGCCCCCATCGCTCTCGCGATGTTCGACACTGAAATGCACTACCTTGAGGCCAACCGCCTCTGGGGCGAAGCATTCCACCTTCACGACACCCCCTTAAAAGGTCGCTCGCAGTTCGATATTTTTCCCGATCTCCACCCAAGCTGGAAGCGCATCTATAAACGCTGCCTAAAAGGTAAAACCGAACGCTCCAGCGGCGACCGTTTCCGCCGAGCGGACGGTTCCGACGATTGGGTACGCTGGGAAGTCCGCCCTTGGATCAAAGACGGCATGTCACAAAAAGCCGACGGCGTTTCCGCCATCGGCGGCCTCGTCATTTCCTGCGAAGTAATCAACGGGATGAAGAAAGAAGAGCAAAAGCTCGAATTCGAGCGCAGCCTTGCCGGAGCCCTTTTCTCCACCCACACCGCCCCCGTCATGGTCGTCGGCCTAGACGGTGTAGTCCTTCGCGCAAACCCCGCTGCACGAAAGCTCGCACCATGCGAACAACTCGTCGAAAACGCCGCCCCATACTGGAACCAACTCCTCAATGGCGATGAACGCGACGCCGCCTCCGAGCTCTTTACTCGCCTTCGTGCCCCCTCCACTGATCCCGCCACCGCCCCCGACGTCCCACCACTTCTCCGCGAAACCCTCCATTTAGCCTCCGGCGATACCAACGTCACCTGGCTCAACATCCCCCAACGCACTGCCGACGGCGCACTTCAAGCCATCGTCCGCATCGGAACTGTCACCGGAAGCACCAAGCCAGAATCCATCCCCAAGATCCCAGTCGACGCCCCCTTCTTCGCCCGCGTCATCGAAAACGACGATCCTGAAGACACTCACGCCACACCCGTCACGGCAGACGACCTCCAAATCCCCATCTTCACCTGCGACGAAAACTTTGTCCCCACCAGTGGCAACGACGCATGGACAGCCATCGCCCCATGCAATCCTGACATCCCCACCATTACAGACGCCTTTCACATTGCCGACTGGCCAGCCCTGGAAACCGCGCTGCGCGAATGCCACCAATCCGGCGAAGACGTAAGCCATCACTGCCGTCTCACAGCCAGCTCCGAAGACGCCATCCCACAGCCAGTCCTCCTAAAAGCAAACACCTCCGAGACCGGCCACTTAATCGTCTCCGTAATCGACGATTCCGAGCGCACAGCACTCAAACTCAGCTCCGAAGACACCGAAAAAGAACTCGCTGCAGCCAAAGCCGAAATCGCAATCCTAGAAGAAAAGCTCGCCGCAGCCCAAGCAAAGACCGCCGGAATGGTCGGCGCCGCCGAAGAACTCGCCTCCTCGCAAGCAAATCAGCCTTCGGACATCATCCCCCACCCATCCACAACGTCACTTCACCCCGCCACCGTCGCCGCCCACGCCCCCGTCGCCTTCCTTCTTCTCGATTCCGATGGCGACCTCGTTTTCGCCAATCCGCAGCACACCCACCTTCTCGGCACCCAAGCCACCGAATTCGGCTCCATGGAAGACTGGCTCGCCGATCGCTGCACCGACGCCGGCCACGCAGAAAACATTCGCGAAACCTGGCGCGACAAAATCTGGCGCAAACAAGCCACCCGCGTCCTCCCCCTCCTCAACGCCGACAATATCCTCAAAGATATTCGCTTCCAGCCCCGACTCCTCCGCGACGGCTCCCTTCTCCTCACCCTCGCCGACGTCACCGAGACCCACCGCGGCGAGCAAGCACTCCGCGTAAGCGAAGCCCGCCTTCGCGCCCTCTTCCGCGACTGCGGCGTCCCCGTCGCCACCGTAGATACCACCGGCGACATCAGCTCCTCCACCCGCGCCCTAGAAACCCTACTCGGATACTCCGCCCGAGAAATGCGCCAGCTCTCCGTAGAAGCCATCATCTCTGAAGGAGACCTAGAAACCCGCAACACCCTCCTCGGCACAATCAAAAACACCGGCGTCCCCACCATCCCCGCCACCATCACCCTTCGAAGCAAAAGCGGCTCCGAAATCAACGCCGATCTCCAGCTCAGCAAAATCCAGGAAGAAGACGGCTCCAACCTCACCGCCTACGTCTTCACCCCCAGCGATTCCGCAGCACGCCCCGCAGCCATCAAAAGCGCCACCGCAGACGCCGATCACCGCACCCGGAACAACCTCCAAATCATCTCCACCCTACTCAACCTTCAACGCGCCCGCGCCCAAGACCCCGCCATCCGCGACGCCCTCGGAGCCTCTCAAGGCCGCCTCCGCGCCCTCGCCCTCGTCCACCAACACACCGCCTCCGGCGAAACCGCGTTCACCAAATTCGCCGATGCTCTCAGCGCACAAATTCTAGGCGGCGAAAAACGCCTCACCGTTCACAACGATCTCGCCCCCACCCTCACCTTCCCCCTCCCCAAAGCAATCTCCCTCGGCCTTTGCCTCAACGAGCTCCTCGCAAATACCGCCACCCACGCCTTCCCCGATGATCTCGCCGGCTCCGCCCGCATCGCCGGAGAATCCGGCCTCGGCGACGATGGCGACCCCCAATTCACCCTCGTCATCTCCGACGACGGAATCGGACTCCCCGAAAATTTCGATCCAAGAAAAGACCGCGGTCTCGGCCTCCAGATTGTCCAATCCCTCGCCGATCAGCTCGACGCCTCCCTCTCCACCGAGAGCGATCACGAACGCACCGAATTCCGCCTCACCATCCCGCTCTAAAAACACGTACATATCGCGTTCACCATTTTTATTCGAAAGAGCACATTCTTATTGAATTTCCATAGTTTTAGCTAACTATCTGGAAGAATGAGCAACCCCCGCATCCTGGTCGTAGAAGACGAAGCCCTTGTCGCCCAGGATCTCGTAGCCACACTTCAGCAGCTCGGCTACCCCACATTCCCTCCCGCACTCGACGGAGGCCAAGCGCTAGACCGCCTCGCCACAGGATCCGGCGTCGATCTTGTCCTCATGGACATCTCCCTCCAAAGCGAGACTGATGGCATCGACGTAGCCGCCACCCTCACCCAAAGCTTCGGCGTCCCCGTCGTCTTCCTCACCGCCCATATCGACGAAGACGTCCTCGCCCGCGCCCGCGCGACCAGCCCCTACGGAATCCTCCACAAGCCCTTTGATACCCACGCCGTACGAAGCGCCATCGAAGTCGCCCTCGCCCGGCACCGCGCCGAAGCCGCCGCACGCGAATCCGCAGCACGCTTCGGAGCCACCCTCCAAAGCATGGCAGATGGAGTAATCGCCACCGACCTCGCAGGCTCCGTCACCTTCGTCAATCCCACCGCAGCCACCCTCACCGGCTGGTCACAAGCCGAAGCCCTCGGCAAGCCCCTCGCCGAAGTCTTCCACGTCTCACTTCCTAGCGGCGAAGCAGCAGATCCCCTACCCGCGCTCGCAAAAACCGCCGGAGCCCGAGCACTCATGCTCACCACGAAAAGTGGCGACCTCCTCCCCATTGAAGACAACACCGCCCCCATCACCGACGACGCAGGCAGCCTCGAAGGCCTCGTAGTCGTCTTCCGCGAGCAACGCCCCGGCTCCCACAAAGCCCCCGCCGACGCCACCCCAGAATGGGCCCCCCTCGTCGGCATCGTAGAAAGCATCGGAGACCCCCTCCTCGCCATCGATCCAGACTGGACGCTCACCTACGCCAACGCCCGCGCCGCATCCTACTTCCAGACCTCTCGCGAAAAACTCATCGGGAAAAACTTCTGGTCCCTCGTCCCCCCCGCCGTCCGCGAAACCCACCACGCAGACTTCTACGGAGCCCTCCTCAACCGCGAGCAAAGACACTTCGAAATCGAAAACCCCCTCCGAGGAACCACCTTCGACACCCGCGCCTACCCCTTCAGCGATGGCCTCCTCGTCCTCTTCCGCGACGTCACCGCCGAAAAAGCAGCCGCTGAGCAAAACGCCAAAATCGAAAAACTCGAATCCCTTGGCCTCCTCGCCCGTGGCTTCGCCCACGATTTCAACAACCTCCTCACCGTCCTCCTCGGCAACCTATCCCTCGCCAAAATGCGCACCCACGAGGGCAGCACCGCACGCAATGAAATCGACACCGCAAAAGAAGCCACAGTAAAAGCACAATCACTCGTCCAACAGCTCCTCACCTTCGCCAAAGGCGGAGCCCCCATCAAATCCGCCGTCTCCGTAGCCCGCGCCGTCTCCGATTCCTTACAGCACCACGAAAAACGTCCCGGCATCACATACGACACCACCGGTATCAAAACCGACATCCCCGCCCTCCACGCCGATCCCGCTCAACTCGGACGCCTCCTCACCAATCTCATCCGCAACGCCGAACAAGCCATGCAGGATGACCCCACCGGCGGCAGCCTCACCATCACCGCCACCCACGAAAACGGCGAATCCCCTGAATCCGCAGGCACCATCATCCTCACCGTCACCGACACCGGCCACGGCATCCCCGAAGACAATCTCTCCCAAGTCTTCGAACCCTACTTCACCACCCGCGCCGCCGAAAACGCCTCCGGCCTCGGCCTCACCGTCTGTGAATCCATCACCCGCGCCCACGGAGGCTCCATCAAAATCACCCCCGGGGAAACCACCGGAACCACCCTCACCGTCCGCCTCCCTGCCGCCGCAGCCGAAGGCAGCACAATCAAACTCCCAACACCCGCCCCCGAGCCCCAGGCACCCAAAAAGCGAGTCCTCGTCCTCGAAGACGAACGCCTCATCCGCGACCTCGCTGCCGCCCAACTCGTCCACGCCGGCTTCCGTGTCGACGTCTCCTCCGAAGGCACCGAAGCCATCGAAATCTTCCGCCAAGCCCACGCCTCCGAATCCCCCTTCGACCTCCTCATCTTCGATCTCACCATCCCCGGCGGCCTCGGAGGAGCCCCCGCACTCAAGCAAATCCGCGAGATCGATCAAGACGTCCAAGCAATCGTATCCTCCGGCTACTCAGACGATCCCGTAATGGCTAACCCCGAGGAATACAGCTTCACAGCCGTACTCCCCAAGCCATACGATCCCGCCCAGCTAATCGACCTCGCCGAAAAGCTAGTAAAGAATAAGTAACTACGGTCGGCTACCCCTAAGCCTGCGGAGCCACCACTTGCCCACTCTGATAAAGCGTCTTTCCTACGAAAAACGGACCAAGCTTATCCATATAAAGCGACGTCTGCGTCGTCGGCCGCATATCTTCGACAAGCTTCGAAAGCCAGTCCAGACGCGGCCCCATGATTCCGAGCGTGTATTCGTTATCATCCTTATCCAGACCAAACGAAGCAAGGCGAACATCGCCCGCATATCCAGCCCCACCATACTGAAAACCAATCGTCCCATGCTCTTTGAGAATTTCCATCCTCACCTTAGCCTCCAACTTATTAAACTCCCCCTTCCGGCGTAATGGATACCAAATAGCCCAAGGCCAATCCGGATTCGTCACATGATCCACCGGACGCTTGAGCAACCAATGATTCACATCCACCTCACGGCCGAACCCATACGTCCGCCCCATCATCGTAAACTCTGGGACAGGAGTAAGTGAAGCAAACACACCAGAACCAAGAAGCTCACGCCCCTCATCAGCAAGTTTACCTGGATCCTCTGCCATTAGCAGAACACCAATCCCACGAGGATCATTCACATTCGCATACACCACCGAATCGAACCCCGAATTAGATACAGCATCAATCGCCGTCTTCGTCTGCGCATCACTCGCGCCCGTGTAAGCATGGAGCTGCACATACAGCCTCCGATCCGTAGGCTGAGGCACACCGTTTTTTGCCATCCCCTTATCACGCTTATCACGCGGATCATCCTTATTATAAAGATCACGATCCGGCTCGATATTCCAGCGAGTAGCCACAGCCTCAAGCGCATCATCCATCGGCCACTGATCCGCCTGCACCGTCCCTTGATACTGGCGGGAGCCCCCCTTCAAAGCCATACACCCTTGATTCATTCCCACCGCCTCGATCTCCGCAAGTTCCGGTTCCGAAAGAACACGCTTCTCAGCGACCGCCGCAAGATCAGCAATCTTCGTCTCAATCGGCGTCGCCCACTCGCCCTCCTCAGCAATCAACGTCGGGATCACACACTCCACCGCCGTCTGAGACAAATTCCACTCACAAGCAAGCTGAAGCGGCGTCAATTCGTGACGCTCAGCATAAGGCATAATCTGATCCAGCTTCTCATTACCAGCCTCCACCCAACCCGCCGGGCGGTAGCCACGATGATCCGTCGCCGAAAACTTATGCCCCGCCTTCACATCACCATGGAAAACGCCGCCATAATCCACCACGCGAGTCATCACCTTGATTCCATGAATCTGCGCAGCAGGCAGCACCATCTTTCCAGGCCACGGCTCAAACGGATTTAAAATCACCATCGCCCAATCGATCAACGTCCCAAACTGCTCAAAACACCCCAAAATATCCAAGGTAAACCCATTCGCAGGCCCCGGAGCAATCCCCAGCATTCTCGTAAAGCCACCAGTCTTCAGGCCCGCCATCCCCTCCCAAACAGCAGCACTCGTGTACCCAGCCTTATCCGGATTATGAAGCATCAAGAGATCAAAATGATCCGTCCCAATCCGCTCCAAACTCCGCTCCGTAGCAGTCCGCAAATATCCCGCATACCCCTCCGGCCCACCAAACTTCGGATCCGTAAACCGAGGAAACCCCTTCGAGCCCTCCCGCTTTCCCCGATAAAAATCGTGCCCCACAGCCCCCACAAGACAGTAGGAATCACGAGGAAACCCCTTCAGCGCCTGCCCCAACAGCACATCCGCCTCGCCCGAGCCATAAGCATCAGCCGTGATGAAAGTCCGAATCCCCCGGTCATAAGCATAGCGAGCAGCCGCCACAAAGGCCTCCTCATCAAGCTTTTGCCCATAGTGGATATAGCGTCCCCCGTTCCAGGTTCCGTAAGCAGTAGTAGTCAGATCCATAGCAATCCTTTACCATTAAGCACACTTTGGCATCCCGCAACGCCAACGACTCCCAATTACGGAGCAATCGTCGTCACCTTAAGCCGGTAAAAACGACGCGCTTGAGCGCTAAGAACTCGCCTCAGATACAGCTATCTGAAGCAGCTCTGTAATTTTCCCCGGAGCGCGATCCAGCGATTTGCTATCGATCCGAGCCACGGGCTGGACTAGGCGGAGTGAGCTGGTGAGGAACATCTCTTCGGCGAGGTCGGAGAGATGCTTCATGGGAATTTCCTTCTCTAGGATTTCAAGCCCTAGACTTTCGCCTAGCCTGAGAACTACAGCTCGGGTGATTCCTGGCAGACAACCACTCGCAAGTGGAGGGGTGCAGAGGCGGCCTTCGAAGACGGCGAAGACGTTGGTTGTGGCTCCTTCGCAGAGGTCCCCACGGGTGTTGCCGAAGAGGGCTTCGCGAGCGCCTCGGCGGTGGGCGTAATCTAGCGCGAGGATATTTTCGGCGTAGGAAACGGCCTTCACCCCGGCGAGGGCGGCGCGCTCGTTGCGCGGCCACGGGACGGTGACGACATCGAGCATTCCCTCGGGCTCGGGAGCTAGAATAGCTGAAATGAGCATCGTCTGTGGAGTCACCTGGATGCGAAGCCTATGGCGGTCGGGAGGATGGCTGGAGAGGACGTCACCCACAGCTTTCCTCAGAGCGGTCGAGTCAGGTGTGGGGAGCTGTGCTGCGGCACACGCTTCTCCTAGACGTGTGAGGTGCTCTTCTAGGAAAACCGGTTTACCTGCCAAGACGAGGATCGTTTCGAAGACGCCGTGACCGACCTGGAAGCTCCGGTCTGTGATCGGAATGCTCGCGTCGCCCTCGGGAATGACTTCCCCGTTTATCCAGACATTAGCCATTGCAAGCTTCTTTGTAGCAGGCTTCGAGGTTTCTCACTTGGGATTCGAGACCGAAATTTTCGCGAACGGATATCGCGGCGTTTCGCGAAAGTGCGGAAAGTAACTCGGCATCGCCTAGAAGCTTAAGAAGTGCTGCAGCTAATTCATTCGGACTCTTCTCTGAGACGAGCAAACCATCATGCCCATGGGTGACGCCTTCCGGAATTCCTCCGTGCTCAGTAGCCACTACCGGTAAGCCTGAGGCCATTGCTTCGAGCATCGAATTGGGGATTCCCTCTTGGTCATCAGTCTCGGTGAGTTCCGAAGGGTGAAGGAATACGTGGCTCGCTAGATACTCGGCGCGCAGAGCTTCCTGATCAAGCCAACCCAAAACGCGAATATTGCCGCCAAGACCACGCTCACCAGCGATCCTAATGAAATCGTCCTGCACGGGACCTTTCCCACAGACCGAGAAAGTCAATTCAGGATAAGTCTTCACGACTTCTTCGAGTGCTTCGAGCGTCGTAAAGAGTCCTTTCTTTGCAATGAGCCTACACGCTTGGACAAGCCTCCATTTCCCATCACTTGGGATCGTGCGCACGGTCGATTCAATATCATCGAAAGGAATCGGCGTATGATTTAACCTTAGCTTTTCTCTCGAGCAGCCCAGCGCTTCTACTCGTTCAAGGAGCGAGCCACTTCTAGCAAGAACAAGCGAGGCTTTTTCAAAGACTCTCTTCATCTGCTCGGCATATCCTGGCTTATCCATGAATTTCACGACGTCGACGCCGTGAAAAGACACGATAAATTTCCCGCCCCAAGCCTCAAGCATCGGAAGGTATTTCACGGCTTTATGACCGTAGTAGACATGCACGAGCTCCGGATTCCAGGAGCGGAGAAGCACCGGTAAGTTATAAGGATGATATTCTGGCTCACGGGTGATCGGCCGCGGCGGTGGCCACTGCTTTCTCACATATTTGTACCAGAAGCGGAGAATAAAATTCCCTTTTGCCCGCGGCCGATTTTGCTTCTCCATGACAATTACCGACTCTAGCGGAAATTGCTCGTGAGGCTCAAGCCGCTCGGTAAAAACGGCTGTCCGGTGATCTCTCAAATTCACCAACTGCCGATAGATACTCTGCATCTCGGGCTTCAGATAAGTTCCGCAAAGCGACACTACGAGCGGACGCGAATCACCCTGTTTTTGTGCGGAGTTAGGATTCACTTCCCCGCCTTTCGTGAATTGCGAGCGCCTCGTCATAGATACGTTCTAAGTTAGCAATTTGCTCGGCCTGGCCGAAACGCTTCCGCACGTCTTCCGCCGCCTGGTTTCCAAGTGAACGCCAAAGCGCTTCATCCACCGCCAGCGACTCCATCGCTGCGGCCAACGCCACATCATCCCGCTCTTCCACAAGTAAGCCTGCGCTGCCATGATCCACTGCTTCGGGAATTCCGCCATGCTTCGTCGCAAGAATGGGAAGAGCGGTCGCCATTGCTTCGAGCATTGCATTCGGCACTCCTTCCTGGTCTTGTTCTCCGGTAACCTGACTTGGGTGAACAAACGCATGAGCACTGGCGAAGAGCGCTCCCAACTCCGCTTCGCTGAGAAACCCAACAAACTCGATCTTACCATCTATCCCGAGATCAATCGCTAGCTCCTCAAGCTCCTCCTGCAACGGCCCTGCTCCAGCGATCGTAAATTTCGCGCCTGGTCGCCCCGCAGCAAAACTCGCAAACGCCTTGAATGCTGTCCGCAGCCCCTTCTTTTCAATCAATCGACACGCCTGCACGAAATGCCAGCTCCCATCCGCTGGAAATTTCCGATCCGCTATCGGAAACGCATCCATAGGAATCCCCGTCCGATTGATTCGTATTTTTTCTTCCGCACAGCCAAGATCCACGAGCCGCGCTTTCAGCGATTCCGAGCGCGCCATCACCAAAGGTAACTCTGCGAGCAGCTGCTTCAGACTATCGAGATAGCCAGGACGGTCCGCCCGCGGGCGGACATCGGCACCATGAAATGATACAACAACCGGTTTCGGCCACCTCCGGATAAACGGAAGCAAGTGCACCCCCGTGTGTCCAAAATAGATATGCAGCAGATCCGTATCCCGCCGCCCAAGCACACCAGCCAGCGCCCCATATTCACCACGATAGACAATCGGCGGCTCCTTTTTGATGTACTTCATCCAAAAGCGCCGCACAAAATTACTCTTCACCGCTGGCGGCATCTCCACATCATCGAAAGGATAGCGCCCTTCTTCGCGCCGATCTTTTGCCACCACATACGTCCGCCATTTATCCAGCCCAGTCACCTGACGGTAGATGTGGAGCATCTCCGGCTTTAGGAAAGTGGTGCAGTAGCTGGCTACGGTAAGTTTGGGCATCCGGGGGAAATGACTAGGCGAGCCCTCTCCCCTAGCCTCCCCCCCCGCAAGGGTCAACCAATCGCAGGAATCCTTACTTGAGCCCGGACGCTCCCGTACCCACCATTCACGGAATGGATCTGGATCTTACAGCACTGGGATGGAGCGAACACTTCGCCACCGCCTTCGCGCCCTACGCGGAGCGCGGCCTCGTGCCCGCACGTGTCATCGCTGGCCACCGCGGCGCAATGCAGCTCGCCACTGCAGATGGCCCCGCTCTCGCGAAAACCGCCGGCAAGCTCACCCACGAGGCACGCACACCTGACGCCCTCCCCGCCGTGGGCGACTGGATTGCCCTCCAGCCCGCCACCTCGGACGCCCCCGATGCCCGTGGCGTCATCCACGCGGTCCTCCCCCGCACTTCGAAATTTTCCCGCCGCGCCGCAGGCAAGCGCGCGGTCGAGCAAGTCGTCGCCACGAATATCGACACCGTCTTCCTCGTTGCCTCGCTCGATAAGCGCGTCCGCCCACGCAGCCTCGAGCGCTACCTCATGCTCGCCTGGGATAGCGTCGCCCGCCCCATCGTCGTTCTCACCAAGCTGGATGTCTGTCGCGACCCCGATGACGCCCGCGCCCACGCCGAATCCATCGCTGGCGACGTCCCGGTCCACCTCGTCAGCGCCGTCACCGGGGAAGGAATGGAAGCCCTCGCCGCCGAGCTCCCCACTGGCACCACCGGCACCCTACTAGGCCTCTCCGGCGCCGGAAAATCAACGCTCGTAAACCACTGGCTCGGCTCCGAACAAATCGCCGTAGGCCCCGTCCGCCGAGGCGACAAACGCGGCCGCCACACCACCACCTACCGCCACCTCGTCGCCCTCCCCTGGGGAGCCCTTCTTATCGACACCCCCGGTATGCGAGAGCTTCAGCTTTGGGAAGGCAGCGAAGGAATTGCCGAAGCCTTCTCCGATGTAATCGCCCTTTCCAAAAACTGCCGTTTTACCGATTGCACCCACGCAGCAGAGCCAGGATGTGCCATCCAAAACGCCGTTTTTCAAGACGACCTCGATCCCGCTCGCGTAGAAAGTTGGCTCAAACTCCAAGCAGAACAAGACGCCTTCGAAGAAGCCCGCCTCGCCCGCGAGCAAGCCCTGAACCGCCGCCGTGAAGGAGCAACCTTCAAGCGCGACAAAGGCCCCAAGCCCCAGGAAGTCGATCCCGAAGCCTAGCCCGTTCAGTCCCCTACTCCGGTCGCTTCGCAATCAGTTCCTTAAGGCGTTCGATCAACACATCCATCCCCTCCTGCGTCTCCGCTGAAAGCGGAATGATCTCAGGACGGGGAAACCGCAATTTAAACTGCTCAAGCGCCTCCTGCGATTCAGGCTTGTCCATCTTATTCGCAATCACGAGCCACGGCTGTTTCGCCAGATCCTCATCATAAAGCGAAATTTCCGTGCGCAATGCCGCCAGATCCTCACACGGATCGCGCCCATCCGTCCCCGCCATATCCACCACGAAAAGCAAGAGCTGGCACCGCGTAATATGCCTTAAAAACTCATGCCCCAGCCCCACATTCTTATGCGCCCCCTCAATGATCCCGGGAATATCCGCAATCGTCGCCCTCGCATACCCATCGAATTCGATAATCCCCACCATCGGACGAAGCGTGGTGAATGGATACGAAGCCACCTTCGGCCTCGCATTTGAAAGCCGTGTCATGAGCGTGCTCTTCCCCGCATTTGGGAACCCCACAAACCCCGCGTCAGCAATCCGGCGAAGCTCCAGGAAAAACTCCCCCTCCTCACCCGGCGTCCCCGGCGTAGTCTCGGTCGGAGACTGATCCGTAGACGTCCGAAAATGGAAATTCCCTTCTCCCCCCTTACCTCCCTGCACCAGCGTGAAGCGCTGAGCATCATCCGTAAGATCCGCAATCACCTCGATCTTCTCACCCGTCTCTTCATCCACCCGATGCACCACCGTGCCCTGTGGCACCTTGAGAATCACCGGCTTCCCGGACTTTCCAGTCTTCTTATAGCGCCCGCCATGCACCCCATGATCCGCCTTCCGACGCGGCTTATAGAAAAACTCCCGGAGATTGTCCACATGCGGGCTCACCTCAAGAATAATGCTCCCCCCATCGCCTCCATCTCCTCCATCAGGACCGCCACGCGGCACAAATTTTTCTCGGCGGAAGCTGGCGGAACCATTACCACCGTCACCGGCGCGGGCGTGAATTTTTACGTTATCGACGAACATGAGGGGACGCGCAGTTTCGGCGGAGCTGGGCGATGTGCAAGCACCTGGAAATAATTCACTCCACAGCCTCCACAATCCCCGCACGAAGAGCCTCCGCCTGCTCAATCGACACCGCCCGACTTCCTCGAACGCCCATCACCATCAGGCCATCAAGAGTAGGAATCGGCAAAATCGAAAGCACCAGACCATTTTCCAAATCTAGCCGAAGCGTCTCGCCCGGAGACGCCCCAATTTGCAAAGCCACACGCCGACACGCCTCCGCCAAAAGAATCGCCGCAGCACGCACATCTTCCCCCCCTCCCCGCACCACAAGCGGATCTCCCTGCGCATCGACGACGAATAAATGAGCTCCCCCCACGCATTTTTCCGCCCACTCCCCAAAAGATTCCAGCCGCTCAGAAAGCGGCGCATCCGAGACCACAAAAGGCTCCACTCCCACCTCCACCTCCGAAATCACCTCCGAAGCCTCCCCACCGATCAGTCCACCACCGCCCGCCGCCTCACGAATCGACACCAGACGATCCAATGGGCTCCGCCCCGCAGCCAAAGCCATTGGCGGCGGTGAAAGCTCATCATCATCCGACTTCGAGCAAAGGTCATCAGCGAGGGCAGAAAGCGCCCCCTGATCAATCCATGAGCCGAGTATAGTCATCGGCATCATCCTCAGAGTGCTCCAAATGCATCTTTTGCTCAAGCTCCGCAGCCATCTGATCAAAGACCAGCGCCGAAGCCGGCGGTTTCTTATAAAGAAGACCAAGTGGCACCCCCACCCCACTAGCTTTCAGGAAAACGGGATCACGCGGCACCATACTCTCAAGCAAAAGCTGCGCCGGGATAAGCTTACGCAACTCACGCGCCACCTCCACACTCTCCGCCTGATCGCTCTGCACCATCGTGAGCACGATCCCAGCCACCTTCACCTCGCAGCCACTTCTACGCAGCTCCTGGATCGCCTGCAAAATTTGAGGAATCGAACGAATCCCCAAAGGCTCCGCCTGCTGCGGAATCAAAACGTAATCTGCACAACGAAGAGAATCCCCAGCATAATCAGAAAGCCCTGCAGGCGTATCGATTACCACAAGATCAAAATCATCCGCCTCAGCCGCATCAAGCACCTTCTGCACCGCCTCCCGTCCATTCGTACCTTCAGGCTGCACCTCAAAAAAACCCGGAGCCTTCCCCGCAGTAAGCACTTTTAGCTCCGGAAGCCGAGTCGGGAGAATCATCGCCGAGACATCGCCTCCCGATTTCGCCGCATCATAGAATCCAGGGCACGTCCTCGCCTTCTCCGAAAGCGAAAGCCCTACCGACCCCTGAGGGTCTACATCCATAAGAAGCGTCTTCCACCCGCGCTTGGCGAGGGAATAGGCGAGATTGACTGAAAGCGTCGTTTTACCGACGCCCCCTTTCTGACTGCTGATTGCTAGCGTGACCACAATGCGGGCATTCTAGCCAACTCCTCACCAGACGCCATCCCAAAAAATCGTCTATAAAAGAAGCCCCCTTCACATAAAAATGAGTTCAACTTTCCCAAACTTGTGACATACCGTGCCCTCACCCTGAGATGACGAAGCTAAACCGAAAAATCTCCACCGCTCGAAAGTTGCGTAAGCCCCGCAAGATCCCAAGATCGAGACTCAGCTTACGCCCTCGGGAATCAAAGCCACAGACACCCGAATCCAAGGCACCCAGCCCTCTGAAGACCAGCACACCTTCATACCTCAAAAAAACCGCCGCGAGCGCCTCTTTCGTCGCAAAAAACTCGACTACAGATGCAAAAATCGAATTCCAGCAAGTGCTCCCCGGCCCGACCTGGCTCCCTGAGAATCTTCGTAAGCGCTGGCTCAGAGTATTAATAATCCGGCGATCATTCCCACCTCACCTTCTCTTTTCAGTAGTAGCTCTATCGACCGTGCTCATGTCCGTCATTTTAATCGGGCTCTGGCACGCTCTAACGAAACCAAAGGACACTCCTTCCAAAACCCTCCCCAGCATCACGACCCGCGCGACAACAAAACCGCAATCCAAGCGAGCTGAAGCTATAAATACTGTTTCTAATTTTTTATCCGCCGAAACGATAAAAGAAAAGCTCTCCTTCATTAGGCACGCCGACGTGGTGGGGCCACAAATTCGTCAGCTTCACCAAGACCCATCTGCATGGGCACAGATTATCCCCACACAAATTGGAGAGAATCCCGATTATAGAGAATTTGAAAAACACGGATCGAAAATATGCATCATTAAAACGGCTCCTCTTCAAGACCAACCTCTAGCCGTGTTTTTTCTTACCCACTCACCCGATGGCCGCATTTTGATCGACTGGGATGCAACAAATCACAAAAATAAAACGTCATTTACGTCATTCCGCGAAAGACGCTCCACAGAAACCGAACGCTTCCGAGTATCCATCACACCATATAATTACTACAACTACGGGTTCATAGAAGAAGAATACCTCTCACTAAAGGTCACCCACCTAGCTGAACCTGACGTAACCCTCTTCGCTTACGCCAAAAAAAACAGCCCTGTAGCAGCCTCCCTCAGAAAACTCTACCCTGGGATTGGAAGCTTTTTCGGTACACTTTCCGTCACTGCCGAGCTCCGCTACCTACCAGAAAGCAACTCCTCCACCCATCTCGAATTTGTATCTCTAGTCCATCCCGGCTGGGTTTTACCGGACCACTTCTACGAGCGGTAAACCTCCACAATCCGAGCACGAGCCAGCCCGAGTATAGCTACCCAGACACCTCGAGCACCCATATTCCGAATCTGGAAGCCTCCCCGGCATCCCGAATGGCCTAAGGTATTTATCGTAAAATGCCTCCGCGATCACATCACGATTATTGAAAATCGGATACATCAGATCACGCCTAAGAGCATCACCCGAGACCGTTCCTACTTCTGCCACCGCCAGCGGCCACGCCATTCCCAGCGCATTTCTAGAAAGCACGTCAGGAAGTCGCGCCGCATGTGGTGCCGAGACTAATGCAATCATCACATGCTGCCAACGCTCGCCGGAAAGCCCCGGCGTAAGGCGAGCATGAGCGCGGAAAAACGTCACCGCCACCAAAGCCATCACCACCCAGAGGCAACCAATCAAAGAATACGTCACCCCGCCGGAACCTAAAAAAATATACGCAGCAGGAATCACCAAAAAAAGCGTAGGAAAAATCAAAGCAGATAACTTCCGGCAAACCTTCCCCACCGCCCAGACCCGCCCCACCGCCTCTACTGCCGCCACTGAATCCACCGAGCGTTCCACCGCTTGTGAAATTATCGCCTCACGCTCAAGCACATCGGAACCTTTAATCTCTTTGAGAAATTGAACGAGTTCGCATGCCACCGCCCCACTCACGCACCTCGCAAAAAGCTCCTGATTAATCAAAATTTTCTTTCCATCAGCAGCAACAGATTTCACCTCGCCCCACCGATATATTTTCTTCCTCATCGCGATTGCCCAACCAGGATTAGGAGAAGGCACCACCATTGCCGAAATCCCATCGCCAGACAAAGAAAATGGCCAGAAAGCCACTGGAGAGCGATGCCCAGCCACAAAAAAAGGCAACCACGCCAATACTCCACGAGTATTCGTCCATCCCTTCGCCGCACCGCCCCCTTTCCCCTCGGAGGTTCGCGCCAGCACCACTCCATGCGGCAACCAATAACTCGCCTCCTCAAGATAGAGGACAGCGAGCAATAGGAGAAAGCTCTGCCCTTCTGTCATCACAGCTTACTTATCACCCCTTGTTCCCGATGAAAACTTTCTTAAGCATCGCCCCAACAGCTACCACACCAATAATGATAAATTTACCAAATTTCTTAAATGCCACCGCAAGCCAGGCAAATAGCCCAAGCTTTGCTCCTACTGCCGCAGCACCACCCACCACCAACGCGGTGAGACCATACTCGGCCAACTTATCGCCATCTTTATACTCTGCGTATTTCTGCCCAGAATTGTAAGTGAACCCCCAAAGCAGCGATTGGTACTGGGGAAGCACCCCATCAAGTGTATCAGGATCACATACCAAGACCACATCCATCACCCCCTCCCGCCCGAGAAGCTTTGTCCGATAATTTACCGTCTCCTCATCACTCCCCTCTGATCTAAAACGAATCGCCCACTCTAGATTGTTCGTATCAGGATTGTAAAAAGGCTCCTTTGCCCAGCCAGTTGTCGTTTGTGTCGGCATCCCCATTTGTTCGAGCTGCTTATTAGAGCGTTTCTCGCGCTCACGAAGATCCTTAAGCATCGCATCCGCATCAAGCTCATCCTTCTCCTGATCACTCACATAGCCTGAATCCTCGTAGTTGAAGACGACGAACCAATCTCCCTCTGTCGGTTTCACCAATCCCGCAGGCTCCTCTTCGACAAGGTTTCCAAATCCCCGCAAAAGCGAAAGCGCATCCCCTCCATCCAGTGCCTCATATTCCGATCCCAGACCGATCGTCGCAATATTTCCAAGCGTCGCATCACCACCCTGCTGCCAATTAAACTGAGCAAGAAATTCATCACGAGTCATCATCTCATCTTCCGCCTCCTCCTGAGCCTGCCCCAGCGGGAGGAAGATTGTAAGAATTCCGATAGCCGTGAGGTGGGGTAATAGTGCCTTTGTGATCATTTCAGCAAAGCTCATCTCCCAACTGAAGATGTCAATTTCATTACATGAATATCTGCGATAGCAAGAATCCCAAAGGCTGCTAAAAATACCAGATGAATTTCATTCGTGTATTGCCTGCCGTTGCGCTGATTCCTCTCAGCGCATGCCAACCCGTCACCTCACCCGAAAAAGCCCAAAATTCGCCAGCCGTAGAGCCCTCTTCTCATTTTTCGAAAGTATCCTCCGAATTAGACACCGGCGGCACCTTTTTCACCTACATTGAGCTCGAAGGCGATGTGGCTCGCTTTACGGACTCGATCGATGCCCTCACCGATCTGGTTCAGAGACACGACACCCAAAAAGCGCTCCCCATTCCCTCCGATGTAAAGGCTACCAATTTTGTAGAACCGCTCGGTCTCGATGGAATTGCCGCACTCGGCATGAGCTCCGTCGCCTCGAATGATGGAAACTCCTTTCTCAATAAAACCTACATCTACACCCCCGGCGGTCGCAAAGGTCTCCTCTCTCTCGGGGGTGGCACAGCACATCCATTCCACGCCTTAGAGTATGCTCCCGCAGGAAGCGACGTTGTTTATGAAGCAGACCTCGATCTCCGCGCCCTTCGGGATATTTACGAAGAAATACTCTCACTCACTGAAGAAGCCGATAAAACCATTGGCTCGGACATCGGAAAAACAATCGAGAGCATGTCTCTCGGCTTTGCTGAACTCCTCGGAAAAACGCAAGGCCGCATCACCCTCATCGCGAAAACAGTCCCCGAGGAGCCCTTTCCCGTCCCCCTCCCTAGTCTGCAAGACCTCCCAGCGATCGACCTCCTCATCCTACTCGATAACGTCCCTTGGCTCTTCGAAGAAATCGAAAAGCACATCCCGGCCGGAGAAGGAAGCCCCTTTACCCGCGAAGATAGCGAATCCGCGATCACTTATACCGTCGATCCCGCACAAACGGGCGACACCATCTACGCACCACTCCTCACCTTCGATAAATCTTCCGGCCAAATCATCCTCGCCAGCCGCCAAGCCTTCATCGATGAATGCCAAAGCGATCACCCAAAATTATCTACAGACCCCGAATATATCGCCCTCGCATCCGAGCTTCCTAAAGAAGGAAACTCGCTGAGCTACACCTCGAATGATATTGCAAACCTCGGGCAAGGTATCCTTTCCGGCACCCTCGAACTTACCCTAGGCCTCGCCATTCCCCCCGAAGAAATCCAGCCAGCTCTCGAGTTTTGGGCACCCGGCCTCTACCATCCAGGAATATCCATCACGGAAAACCGCGAAGATGGAATCCTCGTCACATCCCGCCTGCCCACTTCCCACAAGCGCGCCCTCCTCACCTTCGCCAATCCGGCAAGCAGCCTGCTCTCCTCTTTTGCCGGAAGTAAGGACCTCGCCGCCATCATCCCCGGCATCCCCTCTTCTGCCCCGGCAGCATCCCCCTACCAACCCACACAAAGCTTACCCCAGGGATTTGTCGCACCACCACCATCAGATTCCCCTTCGCTCACCACGGGGATCACTGATGAAACACTCACCGGTATCTACAAAGGTCTTCGTAAATTCGCCCGCGATAATAATGGATTCTATCCCACCAATCTCCACGCGCTAAATCCCGCCGAGCACCTCACCCAAGACACCGCCGTAGCCATTCTCACCCACCGCGACAAAATCTACTATCGCGGTGGCCTCACCCAAGCATCTGGCTCCGATGAAATCCTTGTTGGCACCGCCATAGCCGATCAAAGCGGCTACCGCACCGCAATCCTAAACAACGGAATCCTCAAACGAATTCCCGAAGCCGAATTCCTCGAACGCACGAATTACACCCCCAAGGAACCCGCCGCACTCCCAGTAGCACCCGCGCTTCCTGAGGAAATCGATATCGAAAAAACACTCGGCGAAGAATAGATCGCTCAATCACCGGTGGAGCTTGGCTTGATGGCGGCGGATGAACTTCACCTCGTATTCTCAGCGTCTTGGCAATCCGCCGAGCGGAAACGCCGCAACGAAGCAATCACTCTGCTCCACTAAGCGCCCCTTTTATTGAGATCATGTCGAATTCAAGAAAACGCATCATCATCGCAGGAGGGAGCGGTTTTCTTGGAAACCACCTCAAAGCACATTTTGAAAGCGACGACTTTGAAGTGCTGATTCTAAGTCGTTCGCGCGACGACGCTGGCTTCATCCACTGGGATGCACAATCGCAAAGCGAATGGACGAAGGCCATCGATGGGAGTCACGCTCTGATCAATATGGCCGGACGAACGGTCGATTGCCGCTATACAAAAAAGAACCGAACTGAAATTTTAGAAAGCCGCCTAGAAAGCACACGTGCGTTGGGAAAAGCCGTGCAAGCCTGCGCCGCTCCACCGAAGTTTTGGCTCAATTCTTCCACCGCCACCATCTATCAAGACACCCCAGGTGACGCTCCAGCAAATACGGAAGCAGAAGGAATCATTGGCGATGATTTTTCAATGAATGTTGCCAAGGAATGGGAAAAGGCCTTCTTCAGCTTCGATACTCCAAACACCATAAAAACCGCCCTGCGCGCCTCGATCATCCTAGGATCGGATGGCGGCGCATTCCCCGTGATGGCAAAACTTGCCCGCCTCGGGATGTGCTCCCCCCAGGGAGACGGACAGCAATGGATCAGCTGGATGCATATCGAGGATTTCTGCAGCGCAGTCGGGTTCCTCCTCGAACATCCCCTCCCCGGCGCAGTGAACCTCTGTTCGCCGAACCCAGTACAAAACCAGGTATTCAATCAGCATCTCCGCGCCCGAATGAGACCACTCATGATTCTCCCGCAGCCCACTTGGCTTCTCGAATTGGGAGCCATTTTCTTGCGAACCCAGACCGAACTAATCCTCAAAAGCAGAAAGGTGATACCTGATCGCCTAGCCAAAGCCGGATTCGCCTTCAAACACCCTGATATCGAGGCCGCCATAGCCCATCTAACTCCTTGATACCACAATCAGACGTAGCCTTATACCACGATCAGACGCAGCTCAATACCACAATCAGACGTAGCTTGACCCCACAATTAGACGATTGCAAATACCACAATTAGACGCAAGCCTACCCCACAAATGGACGGTAACTCACGATACATCAGGCGCCACGCGCAGAATGCGATCGACGAGGCGATCGCAGATACTCCGGTAATCTGTCTGCTTGGCCCGCGGCAGTGCGGGAAATCTACTCTGGCCGAGCAGCAGGCTCCAAGTCGCCAATATCTAAGCCTAGACAATCCGGAGTATTACCGGGCAGCACTCGCCGATCCCACTGGCTTCATCGCTAAGCTGCCCCATTTTGTCACGATTGATGAGGTGCAGCGGGTGCCCGAGCTCATGCTTGCGATCAAGCGCTCCGTAGATCTGGACCGCCGCCCCGGCCGTTTCCTCCTCACGGGGTCGGCTAATATTTTACAGATGCCGCGCCTGGCAGATTCTCTTGCCGGGCGGATCGAGTGGATCAACCTCTACCCGTTTTCCGAAGCAGAAAAAAGCGAGTCCCCCGGAAGTTTTCTCCAGACCTGGCTAGATGGGAAGCTCGACACCACGATCAGGCCGAACTCGGAGCTAGCCCCCTCGCTCCTCGCCGAGCGCATCACTGAAGGTGGCTATCCAGAGCCAAACATGCGCTCCCAAAAACGTGCCCGTCAATGGTATCGACAGTATGTCCGCTCCATCATCGAGCGGGACATCAAAGATGTCGCCCGGGTGAAAGAGGGCGACGACGTGGCGAAGCTCCTCGAGCTGCTCTCCCACCGCAGCGCGACGCTCATCAATGCCACTTCCCTCGCGAACGATCTCAAGCTGGACAGGCAAACCGTGAACCGCTACCTGGCGCTCCTTAAGAAACTCTTCCTCATCCGCGAACTCCGAGCATGGCATAAAAACTCCGCGAAACGCCTCATAAGGACGCCCAAAGTCCACGTCTGCGATACGGGACTCGCCTCAGCACTGGCAAGCCTGAGCCCGGACGACTGGATCACCAAGCGCGAGCGTTTCGGCCACCTCCTAGAGTCTTTCATCATCGAGCAGCTCACCATGCAAGCGAGCACGAGCGACCACGAACTCCGCCTCTACCACTACCGTGACAAAGATAAGGTGGAAGTAGACTGCGTGCTCACCCGGGGCAGCGATGTCTGGGGCGTCGAAGTGAAAGCCTCGGCATCGATTGCAAAATCCGATGGCAACGGCCTCCGCCGCCTAGCCGCCCAAGCCGGAAAAGATTTCCGCTCCGGCATCGTCCTCTACGATGGCCACTCCGTGCTCCCGCTTGGCCAAGACGAACGCATCATGGCCGTGCCGTATTCCGTTTTCTGGGAAATGTGAAAATAATTGATACATAACTAATCATAATGAAAAGTCCTATCGGAAAACACCAACGCCTCGTCCGCATCGAATTAGAGCCAGGTCTCCATGCCTATCAGTGTCCTGAAACAAATGGCGTGTGGATCGGTGCCCAAGCCTACTTGCGGTGGGTGAGTGCCCAACCCGCGCGACTTGAGCATATCGCTCCACCTGATTCTCCCCATTGCCCACCTTCCGAATTCGATCCGCTCCCGAAATTCTGTCCGGAGAGCGGCACGCTCATGGCGACCTTTGCCGTAGGTCACGACTTCGGCTTCAGAGTCGAGCGCTCCATCACGGGCGGAATCTGGCTCGATGGCGGCGAATGGGAACAACTCAAATCACGGAACTACCACGACGAACTCCATCTCCTATTCTCGGAGCCCTGGCAACGCGCGGAAAGGAAACGCCGCCTAGAGGAAACCACCGAATCCGCGTTCCGAGCAAAGCTCGGCGACGACCTCTATGATCGGGTCACTCAGCTTAGGGAAGAACTCGAAGACCATCCCTTCCGTGACGAAGCGATTGCGCTACTCTGCTAAACCGACGCCTTTCGACCAATGCCGAATTCAAAAAGTCGGATCGTAATTGCAGGCGGGAGAAGTTTTCCAACAAACCATCTCAAGCTATTCTTTGAGGACGATGACGCGGTTTTCAGCAGCGAGCTGACCTACAAAATCGGCAGACCCATTCTCTGGCGGCATTCGTCGACATGTTGGGTTGCGGCTTTGGCGATTTTCACGAGGTCGGCGAAGCTTGCTGGTGGGTGTGACAAGAATGGCTCGGAATTATCGGGCGTCTTGTGCTTCGGCTTAGAGTAGCCGGGACGGCTCTCGCGCTGGCGCTGGCCGAGCATGCGGGCGTAATCTTCTTTGAGCTTTTGGATGGGAGTCCGGTATCCTTTCACGATTGAAGTGTAACGGAGAAAGGCGGTGGGCGGCAACTGGGCACGAAAAAGGGCGCCTGGATTGCTCCAGACGCCCTCGCGAGGTTGAAAGTGGTTTGAGCCTTTAGGCGTCTGCTTCTTCGCCGTTCTTCTTGTCGTTTTCGACGGCGCGGAGGCTCATCTTTACACGACCGCGATCATCTACGCCGATGCACTTGGCGGTGACTTCATCGCCGACTTTAACGACGTCTTCGACTTTCTCGACGCGGCCTTGGGCGAGCTCAGAGATGTGGATCATGCCGTCGCGACCTGGGAAGATCTGCATGAAGGCTCCGAAGTTAGTCGTGGAGACGATCTTGCCGGTGTAGGTCTCATCGACTTCGACTTCGGCGAACATTTCTTTGATCATCTCGAGGGCACGGGCGACGCCTTCGCGCTTCACGCCGTAGACGTGCACGGTGCCGTCTTCCTCGATGTTGACCTCAGTGCCGGACTCGGCCTGGATTCCACGGATGTTTTTGCCGCCAGGTCCGATGAGTTCGCCGATGCGATCTTTGTCGATCTTGGTGGATTCAATGCGCGGTGCGTGGTCGCTGATGTCTTTTGGTCCGTCGAGGATGGTGTCCATGAAGTCGAGGACTTTCATGCGGCCTGCGGTGGCTTTGGCGATGCCTTCTTCGAAGATTCCCATGTCGAGACCGGGGAGCTTGAGGTCGAGCTGGAAGGCGGTGACGCCGTCGCGGGAGCCACAGAGTTTGAAGTCCATGTCGCCGTAGAAGTCCTCGGATCCGATGATGTCGAGGATGGTGTTGTGGCGGACGAGGTTGCCATCGGCATCGAAGTCGGTGACGAGGCCGCAGGAGATTCCTGCGACAGGGCGCTTAAGTGGGACACCGGCATCGTAGAGAGCGAGACTTGCGGAGCAGACGGACGCCATGGAGGTGGAGCCGTTTGATTCCATCACTTCAGATGTGACGCGCATTGCGTAAGGGAAGTCTTCCTCGTCGGGAAGGACGGGAACGACGGAGCGCTCGGCGAGGTCGCCGTGGCCGATTTCGCGGCGGTTGATGCCTCCCATGCGGCCAGTTTCTCCTACGGAGAACGGCGGGAAGTTGTAGTGAAGGATGAAGCTCTTGCTGTCTGCACCACCGGCGTAGTTGTCGAAGAACTGGCGTTCGTCGGCTGGGGCGAGGGTGGCGAGGGCGAGGGCTTGGGTTTCGCCGCGGGCGAAGAGTGCGGAGCCGTGGACTCGTGGCATCTCATTGGTGGATGCGATGAGCTCACGGATGGTGTTGTCATCACGCCCGTCGCAGCGCTTGCCGTGATCGAGGATGGAGATGCGGAAGGCTTTCTTCTGAAGGTAATCGAATGCCTGATTGATGGCGAAGGAAGTGGAATCCGGGAATTTCTCCATGATTGCTGCGGAGACTTCGTCGCGAAGGCCTTCGACAGCTTTGTTGCGCTCTACTTTACTTGGGTTGTAGATGGCGGACTCGATGCGGTCGCCTGCGATGGTGTAGGCGATCTCGAGGAGCTCGTCTTTTACCTCGAGAAGTGGTGCTTCGCGCTTCGGCTTGCCACACTTTTCGCGAAGCTCATCAATGATGGTGCAGAGCTGGGTAACTTGAGCTTGAGCGTAGTGAAGAGCTTTTACGAAATCGGCGTCTGGAATCTCATCAGCGGAGCCTTCGATCATGATGACGTCGGTCTTGTTGCCGACGTAGACGAGATCGAGATCGCTTTCTTCGCGCTGCTCGTGAGTGGGGTTCACCACGAACTCACCGCCAACACGGCCAACGCGGACGGCACCGATTGGGCCAGCCCATGGGATGTCGGAGATGTGGAGTGCTGCGGAGGCACCGTTCATTCCGAGGATATCGGAGTCGTTCACTCCATCAGCGGAGAGGAGGAGTGCGACGATCTGTGTGTCGTAAAGGTAGCCTTTCGGGAAAAGCGGACGCAGCGGACGATCGGTCATGCGGCAGGTGAGAATCTCTTTCTCAGTGGGGCGGCCTTCACGCTTGAAGTAACCTCCTGGAAAGCGGCCGGCGGCGGCGGCTTTCTCTTTGTATTCGACGGAAAGTGGGAACCAATCTTGGCCTTCCCGAACTTTAGTCTGGGAAACGGCGGAGACGAAAATGACGGTTTCACCGAGCTGAACGGTGACGGCACCATCGGCGAGGCGGCCCATTTTGCCGGCTTCGATGGTGAGGGGGGCGCTGCCTTCGAGGGTGCAGCTCACGGAGTGAATACTCATAGTGTGGTGGGTGTGGGAAGGTGGGTTCGCAGTGGGCGAATCCGGGTTTTGTTTGTTTTTTTGTTTTCGGGAAAACTGCCGAAGAGAGAAAACTCCCCCATTCAGAAGTGGTGCGTATAGCCGCACGCAAGATGTTTCCGGGGAGACCCCGGGAAACGAAAAAAGGGGAGCCAGAAATATTCCGGCTCCCCTCAGGAGAGTGTGTGGCCTTAGCGGCGGAGGCTCAGGGACTTGAGAAGTGCCTGGTAGCGCGTGTCATTGGTGCGCTTAAGGTAATCAAGAAGCTTACGACGACGTGCGACGAGGCGCAGAAGACCACGGCGGGTCGAGAAGTCCTTCTTGTTTGCCTCCATATGATCGGTCAGCAGGAGAATCCGCTCGGTCAATTTGGCAATTTGTACATCAGAGCTACCGGAGTCCTTATCGTGGAGCCGGAATTCATCGAGATTGATCGTCGCTTCGCTCATATCGTTGTGTTCGTGTAGATTGCTGCCGCCTTGGCAGGACTAGGTATCAAAAAAAATTGGTGAAATCCTCCAATTTTGGAGGGCGGGAAGAGAACCACAGATTGTGAACGACGCAACTGGAAACCTTCATTGATTGGAGTGTTTCCGTTTCTCTGTGCGCAGCGTAGCATGAGTGTGACGCTCTAGTGCTTCGCTGCATCTCTTATTTCCTTTGTCTTCCCCCCCTCAAATCCCCAAAATATTACCGGCAATGATCCTGCCGGACACCACGCTGTTCCCGCAGTCTTTCCTCCCGCTTTTCATCTTTGAGCCGCGCTATCGTGCGATGCTGAAGGATGTGCTCGATGGCGACCGGATGTTCTGCATTGCGACCAGGAAGGATGGCAGCGAGAGCGAGGACGCCGTCTACACCGAATCCACAGCAGGTCTCGTCCGCGCGTGTGTACAAAATGAGGATGGGACGGCGCACCTGATTCTCGAAGGCGTGAGACGAATCCGGCTCACGGGTAAGGAGCATAAGAACAAGGCCTATCCCGCATTTTCAGTGGAGCCGCTAGAATCAATCTACACCTCTCGCGAATCTGCGGATGATCAATCACGCCAGCTGGTAGAACTCGTAAAAGCGGTCGTCCAGCCCCCCTCGATTCCGGAAGCTGAGGATCCGCTCCATTCGCAGCTCCAGGAAATTGATGATCCCGAAGCGCTGGTAGACTTAATTTGCTACCGCTTTCTCGAAGGGACAGATGAGAAACAGATGATGATCGCGGAGCCAGACGTGAATGTGCGACTGGAAATGCTGATCGGCGCCCTCTCGACGGCGCTCTAGACTAAGAATCCAATCCGCTTAAGCGAGGCGCTCCATCCTCCTCCTTGCTCGGAGCAAGGAATCCGAGATCGGTAAGAAATTGATCTGCCGAGACAGTGGTCGCCTCGTAGCACCGCGGGCTCACGTTCAGATTGAAAAAGCCGTGGCCCTCGCCATCGAAGCCGATGAGCTCGCAGCGGTTTCTGCGCCAGCGAAGCTTTTTTGCAAATTTCGCCACCCCTTCGTAGGGCACCACCCGATCCGATTTTCCGTGGAAGAGAATCATTGGGGGTAAACCGCGCTTCGCATTAGCGATCGGGCTCGCTTTTTTGGCCGCTTTTTTGTCAGCGAACTGAGTGAAGCCAAACCCTTTAGGCGATGTATCCACCGGAGGACTGTAGAGCACAAGCGCATCTGGCACCGCCGACTTGGAAGGATCTTCACCAGGCTCATCAAATCCATCGAGCATTGCCGCCGAGAGAGCAATGTGAGCTCCCGCAGAAGCACCCCCAGCCACAATCTTCTCAGGATCGACCCCAAGCGCTTCCGCATTTCTCCGCACCCATCGGATCGCGGACCGCGCATCGGCCATCGAAGATTCAGGCCCCGTGCCATGGCGACTAGAGACGCGGTAATCAAAGGCGATTGCCACAGCTCCCCGAGCCGCAAAATACACGCATTGGGTAGCAAACTGGCTCACAACGCCATTATCCCACTGACCCCCAAAAAAGAAAAGGATACACGCACGCGCGTCCCCGCGTTTCAGCGCAGCCGGATCCGCTCGGAAAATATACGCTTCCAGCTCGACCTCCTCGATCGTCTTGTAGACCATCCGCTCCGCACGCTCTTCAAGCAGTTCGCTATTACGGTTCACAGTCCGCGGAACCCCCTTGGGGGTGGCAGATTGTGGAGCAGGATCATCGTTCATTACAGGGAGAAAGCAGCAGCCCGGCATGATGAATCGCCCGTTGTCGAAGGCAACAGAATGTTTCAATGTTACCGAGATGATCATTCTGATGCGCCCCCTCTTCGCCATTCTTCTCATTACCTCGCTACTCCCCTCCCCTGCCAGCGCATCAGATCTCGGGCGAGACCTTGAAAAAAGCTACAACACCTGGCGCTCCGCCATGGTGAGCAAGCAAGCGAGCACATGGCAAAAAGCGACCGCCCCCCATCGCGTCATGAGCGCGCACAATCTCATCGTCTCACAGCGCCTCAAATGGCCCAATGCCCTCTTCGAGGTCCCAGTAAATCCACCCGAAATCAGCCAATTAAAACGCGTCGGCGCTGGCGTCGTAGGCGCTACCGCCCACGCCGCCTTTTTCGGAAAAGTCGATTTTGGAATCAAAGCCGGTGACATCCCGGACAACATCCTCATCATCCACTACACACGAAACGGCTCCTCCTGGCTCTACGACCGCTCACAATTCGTGAATCTCGCCGCCCACCCAGACATCGGAGCCCTCGTCGCCGCCAGCGACTACCGCTGGCTCGGCAGCAAAAGCTACGCCCCCTCCGGCATCGTCCCCCCCACCCCCAAGCGCTGCCCAAAGCCCGATTACATCGGCCACATCCGCATCGCTTCCCACGGATACAAGACCACCCTCAAATTTCGCAGCGGCCACCACATCAGCATCGCCGACGACGCCATCACCACAGATCTCATCATCGGCGGCCTCGCCACCGGCGAAAACCGCTTCACCGTCACCGCCAAGCCCCTCCCCAAAGCCAAAGGAGCCAAAGACACCAAACCCACAACAGACGAGACCATCCCCTGGTCCATCACCGTCTTCGCCACCTCCGACATGCAAAAGCGAGCCGCCGCCAAAGTATTTCACTACGCCCCCGACACTCCACCAGCAGACGAAATGAGCAGCGCCGTATGGGTCACCGCAGCAACCCTCCAGCGACGCTGAAAGCACTTGCGCCCCCCATTCTCCAAGAGTAAAACTCCCCCTCTTCCCGCCCGGCAACCACCCTGCCTCGGGCAACAAAGACGCCGGTGTAGCTCAGGGGTAGAGCAATTCATTCGTAATGAATAGGCCGTCGGTTCAAATCCGACCACCGGCTCCATTCGCTATCAGCGAGTTACACGAACCCGAGGCAAGTCGCCCCAGATGCAGGTGCCTTCTAGGTGCCCCAAAAATCCTGGATCTCGATTCAGGCTTCCCTGTTTCCGTCATGGCTGTCGCAGGCCAAACCCCGAACGGAACAAACGATAAGTGTCCATGGCCTTTCGCCGTCGGAGCAGGCGGTTTCCTGCCTCCAACTTGCGACCCCAAGGCAGGGCTGCGGGCACCCTCGTTAAACCCAAATGACAAACCCAACTAGGCATGGTTTACGCGTCACAACTGAGCCCGAGGAGGAGTAGGCGAGAACACCAGCCGCCCAGAAACTTCGACCACAACGTAAGAACTATATGTGTCGGAGACGACAGGATTACCGTGGCTAACGCCACCTAGAGCACCCCTGTCCAATATGGAATATCCACTGCAATACGCTGAAAGCGCTCTGATCAAATTAACTCTCACATCTGACCGCTAGCCCAATCGCCACGGTTTTTTTTTGCGTATCCCCGTCGCCGGAGCGCTCGACAGTAGTTGCAATGAGAGCTTCCAGGCCTCCGAAGCGCACCACCGTCTTCCGCTGCACGTATCCAGCTAGGGCGCTTCTGATGAGGTCACCTCGTGACGGCTCCCAGCGACCGCAGAGAGGCGCCAAGGCGACAGGCTAATGACGACTCCCTCATGCACCCAAAACCTGATATGGACGAGTCTCCGTCAATAGAAAAAGGCGCGGCCACGAAACTTTCTTGCTTCGCAAAGGTTTCTTAACTTACGGTAGATACTGGGCGCGGTGTGGGGGGCGGGTGCGCAATTCGGGGCGATAGGTTCTAC
>CALAIY010000110.1 GCA_937922595.1 uncultured Verrucomicrobiales bacterium
GCGGCCACTGGGAAGTATCCACCGACCTCTTCTAGCCCAGCCAATTTGCTAGCGCATCGAGCAGCGGGCGAGTGCGACTTACTTGATACTTCGTTCCCGCAGCAAGTAAGACCTCTTGGTCGCCGGAGACTTTAATCCCAATTTCTACCGGAGTTTTTCCCGGGTGGGCGAGAAGGACATCGCGAATTGATTCGAGATCCGCTCTCGAGGAAGTTTCGCTCGCAAGCTGAATTCGGAGGATCCTCTCACGTGGGGCAGAGGGAGCCGGAGCCTTCGGCCCACCATTCCCGTTCCGGGTCTGATCCACATGGCTCACACCCCCCTCTCCTTTTCCTCCAGCAGCCTCCGCCTCTTCGCGAGTGATCCCCTTGAGGTCATCACAGACAAGACGGTTCGTTTCAGATCTAGAATCTAGCTCTACCTTTGCTTTAAAGCGCACCACCTCACCCTTCTCTAGTAACTTACCCGCCTTTTCAAACACCTCGCTCCAGACCATCATTTCCGTGCTCCCCGTAAAGTCTTCAATCTGGACAATCGCAAAAGGCTTACCACTACGTTTTGCATAACGAACATCGGCAGAATTAATAATCCCCGCGAAAGCGTAGGCTCTACGACCTTCCTTTAGAGACTCAAGGTCTCCAAGACGCGTATAGCGCGGATTCTCCACAAAAGAGCGAAAGGCATCAAGCGGGTGGCCAGTCACATAGAACCCCAGAAGCTCCTTCTCCTGGGTAAGCATCTCCGTCTCACTCCAGCGCACGACGTTATCTGCCACATCTGCATTCGCCATTGTGCTAGGCGGAGGAGGACCGCCCCCAATGTCCATCGCATCAAAGAGAGATCCCTGACCCGCCGCACGATCACGCTGAGAAGCAGAAGCACTCGCATTGACCTGCTCTACTCTAGAAAACATCGCATCACGGCGCTCGCCGGTCCAATCAAATGCAGCCGCCTTGATCAAGTTCTCCAGGATTTTTTTATTCACCGCTTTGGAATCACAGCGAGTCGCAAACTCTTCTAAAGAATCGAAATTCCCATTTTCCTCACGCTCTTTAATTGCAAGAGACATGGCAGCTCCACCCACATTCTTAATCGCGGCAAGGCCATATCGAATACCGATAGTGCCATCTTCCTGCACCTCTGGAGTAAATTTCAAGAAACTCTTATTCACATCCGGCGGGAGCACTGGAATTTTCATGCGCTGACATTCCGCAACGAAGTTACTAAGTTTGTCCGGATTACTCAGCTCATTACTCAGAACCCCGCACATGAACTCAGCCGGGAAATTCGCTTTCAGGTACGCGGTCTGGTAACTAATAAGCCCATACGCTGCGGAGTGGGATTTGTTAAATCCATAGCCTGCAAATTTCTCAAGGAGGTCGAAAATCGCATTCGCTCTTTCTGCAGGAATGTTATTCACCTTATCACTCCCCTCCACGAACTTAACCCTCTGCTTCTCCATCTCCGAGAGCTTCTTCTTACCCATCGCACGGCGGAGAAGATCCGCCTCACCGAGCGAGTATCCGGCGAGCACGTTCGCCGCTTTCTGCACCTGCTCCTGATAAATCAGAATTCCGAAGGTCTCCTCAGAAACTTCCTCAAGAAGTGGGTGGAGATATTCGATTTTCTCCGTGCCTTTTTTCCGCGCAATGTAACTAGGAATCAGGTCCATCGGCCCCGGTCGGTAGAGAGCGATAAGCGCGATGATATCTTCGATTCGATCCGCTTCCATCTGGCGACAGAGCGCCGCCATCCCGCCGGACTCTAGCTGGAAGACCGCGACCGTTTCTCCTTTGGAAATGAGGTCGAAGGTTTTGTCGTCATCGAGAGGCACGGTCTCTACATCGAAATCTGGCGTACGACGGTGGATCAGATCCAAGGCGTCCTGAATCACGGTGAGCGTCTTCAGCCCCAGGAAGTCCATCTTAAGCATACCCACATCCGTGAGCGGTCCCATGGCAAGCTGGGTGACAACCTCATCCCCTGCCCCGCGTGTGAGCGGGACGTGGACGTCGATATCACAATCCGCGATGACGACACCCGCAGCGTGAATGCCCGCGTTTCGTGTAAGCCCCTCAAGACCGACAGCGATTTCCCAGAGGCGGGCGACGCGATCTTCCACACGGATTGCCTCGGCGAGTTCCGGATTTTTCTTCTTAGCATCCGCGAGGGTGATCCCGAGTTCGGCTGGGATCATTTTAGCGATCCGGTCGGCGTCGTTGTAGCCCATGCTCATCACCCGGCCGACATCGCGGATCACCGATTTCGCGAGCATCTTGCCGAAGGTAATGATGTGCGCCACACGGCGCTCGCCGTATTTCTGGCGCACGTATTCGATCACCTCGGGACGCCGGGTCTGGCAGAAGTCGATATCAACATCGGGCGGGCTGACACGTTCCGGATTCAAGAATCGCTCGAAAATAAGCGTAAACCGCATCGGGCAGAGGTTCGTGATTCCCAAGGCATACGCGACGAGTGATCCCGCGGCGGAGCCACGCCCGGGGCCTACCGGAATCTTGTGGTCGCGCGCCCATTTAATGAAATCCCAGACGATGAGGAAGTAAGAGAGGAATCCCATCTTCTCCATGATCGAGATTTCGTATTCGAGACGCTCTTGGAGTTCTTTATCGTTTTTCGCGCGCTCTTCGCCGTAGCGGAAAACAAGCCCTTCCTGGCAGATACGCTTAAAATAAATATTCCGATCCTCACCTCCGGGAGCTTCGAACTGCGGGTATTTTTCAATGCTCGATGCATCAAGGTGGAGAGTGACGTTACAACGCGCCGCGATCTGCAACGTATTGTCGCACGCACCCGGCACCTTCTTGAAGAGCTTGCGCATCTCCTTAGCCGTTTTGAAGTAGACCTCCTCCGGGTAGCGCATCCGGTTTTCATCCAGAAGGGACGAACCTGTGCCGATGCAGATCATCGCATCGTGGATCTCGTGGTGCTTGCGCTCGAGGAAGTGCACGTCGTTTGCCGCGACAATTGGGAGATCCATCTCCTCACCAATCTTGATGAGTTCGGCCATACACCGCTTCTGGGTCTCAAAGCCGTGGTCGTGAATTTCGAGATAGACGTTTGGCTTACCAAACGTGTTCACGAGCCAACCGACGGTTTCCCGAGCCTTCTCTGCCTGGTCGTTGAGAATGTAGAGATTCGTCTCACTCGAGATGCAGCCGCTGAGACAAATCAAGCCTTCGGCATACTGCTCCACATCCGCGTGCGTCACACGGGGTTTCCCGTAATACATCCCTTCGAGGTGTCCCTTGGAGACGAGACGCATGAGATTGTGGTAGCCCACATTATTCTCGCAGAGCAGCGTCAGGTGCGTCGAAACTTTCCCCTTTGGGTTCTTCTTCTTATCGTAGGCAGCCGGTGGCTCAAGGTAGATCTCGCACCCGAAAATCGGCTTGATGCCCGCCTTCTCGCACGATTGGTAAAAATCGATCGCTCCAAAAAGGTTCCCATGATCCGTCATCGCGACGGCTGGCATCTTCAGCTTCGCCGCGCGAGCCACTAAGTCCTTGATCCTGATAGCCCCATCGAGAAGTGAATACTCGGTGTGCTGGTGGAGGTGGACGAAAGAATCGGAGTCGGAAGCGGGCATGGAATTGAGCGTCTCCTTTCCTCGCCCGCGACTCCCCCCGAATCAATTTTCAGATACAAAAAAGCGCTTTTTCTTCTTTTTGCTATTTCTTGCATCCCAAAAAAGCGCCTTCCCCTGGGATATTCACTATTTCCCCTGAGGCTCTGGAAATGCAAAGGCTAGATCGTTCGTAAAGTCGAGATGAGCGGAACGACCGAGAAAATACCCTCCGTCGTTTGCCCCCGTGCGCGCGGCAGAGTAAATCCCTCAAATTTATATCGAAGAATGCGAACGCCGCCGGCGAATCATGAAGGCGAATGCGCTCAAGAAGATCAGAAGCGCTGAGCTTGGCTCGGGCACGCTAGGGATCACGGCTACAGTGGAAGGATCCGCTGGATCTAAGCCAAATCTCTTAAACTGCTCCATTGTCTCTAGCACAACCGCACCAGAGAATGGGGTTACCAGTTGATGATTCGCCGCTAGCTCGGCGGTGCCGGTGGTGCTGCCACCATTGTAGAAGCTTTCCATTACTTGCTCATATCCGTGGTAACGCGCGAGCTGATCCCAGACTTTTGGCGTGGCGTCTTCGCTTGATGAGGCAGCTTCGGTATAGGTGTAATCTGTGGTCTGATCGCCGGAGCCAAGCCGAGCAACGAATGCGGGGAGGTCGTGGGCGATTTCTTCGAAGCGTTCGCCAGGGTGGACGGCGGTTTCCCGATAGAGCGATTCAAGGAGGCGGTCTGGACCTGGGACGAGGCTGATGGCATAGAGCGGAACTGGCCGCGGAGAACGATCAAAAAACTGCGCGAGCGATTCACCACCGGGAAGGGTGACGGGATGCGGCCCGTGAAGCCAGACGACGGCTCCCCTTTTTCTGGCTGCGCGATCAAGCGCTTCGGCGAGAGCGGGGCGACTATCAAAGCCGCCGACGAATTTCTTGTAGCGGAGAGCGTTGGCGGCGCGGCTGGGGCGACCGAGCTCGATGAGAGTATCGGTGGCGAGAAGGACTTCGATCTCATTGGGCTCAGGAATGGCGCGGAGAGCTTCGATAACTTGGCCGCGCAGAGGCTCGATGGCAGAGGAGCCGTCGACTACGATCGTGAGTGCAGTGACCGGTGCGCGGCGGGAGGAGATGCGCTCGCGGGTGAGCCAAGCTGTTTCGCCGGAGGCGGCGAAAGGATTGATACAAGCGACTTTGGTTGCGGGTTCGGAGGCACCTGGGCAATCGACGTAGGCCGTGGTGGCCTGAAGCTCTTTGTGATTGAGACGACGCCTTAGATGGTGCCCATCACAGCTGCGTTGGTCGGCTTCGATGTCTCCCTCGGCAGAGCGCCCAAGCGGGGAGAAGAGTGGATCGGGAGATTGCACCCAGAGCGAGTGGAAGAGGCCGCTGCCGAGTGAGAAATTGCGCTCGATAAGTGACGGCAGGTGCAAGCGACCCGGGTGGGCTCCCCGATCAAGTGGCGCAGTGATCCCGAAGCGTATCTTGATCTCACCTTTCGAGGGGACAGGAAAACACTGCACCATGATACGATCCGGACCGGTGACATTCACCAGTACCGGGTCGCGGCGCTCTCGCACGGCGATTGATTGATACGCTTGCTTCACCCGGGAGACCGTACTGAAGGCAGCCTCACGCTCTTCCCCATCGACCCACAAAGTAAGGCGGGATACTACTCCAAGCGGCGGCAGGAGCACCTGCATTCGAGCTTCACGAGCGCGGCTACTGGCATTGCGGAAGACCATCGTCCATTCCTGGTAGGCGAGCGCGGAGACGGGATCGATGTGGGCATCGATGCGGGATTCGCCCATGGTGAGACCGGCGATACGGACGCCTACGTTGTCCCCTCCGAGATCATCATCGAAGCCATCACGGGTTTCGAAGAGGACATCATCGAAGGCGGTGGACTTACTCCGCCAACTTGAGAGCCCGCCACTCGGCGCAGGATGGGCATTAAAACTATCCCCAGTGACCCGATAATATACCTCGCGGGCTTCATCATTACTGACGCGACGTCCAATACTGAAGATCCACCCGACGGTATCTTTCCCGCCCGTCCAGCCCCGGTTAGGCATATAGCAAGCGCGCCGAAGGCTTTCTTCTGGCTGGAAGCTACGAAGAAGAGAAAGGCCGCCGGCTTTTGTATCATCATTTTCGGATACCGCCATATTGAGTCCTACTTGTCCGAGTATCTTAGGAAGCTCGATTGCCGCGAGCCCGAGTAAGCCTGCGATGGCACCCCCTAAAAGTAGGCGTTTCCGCAATTGCACGGCTGGGATATTTTCCCGATTTGAGCGTTTTACAAGACTACAATTACGCAACGCAATCCAACCACAGCCGACGACTCCAATCGGAAGAAACCCTGCTCCCCAAGCTAATATCGCCGGAACCGAAAACGGCAATAACGGAAGGAATAGCAACATATAGTAAACGGCTATAACCACCGCCACCCCTTGCAGAAAAACCGCAATCCTCATCGCTCGGCGACTTCCCTTTCCTTGGAAACCTCGAAGTAACAACCAATGTGAAATGGGCACAAGACCTACAGCGGCGACGTGCCAAATCGAAGGCAGCGGATCAAAGAATACCCCGGCACAAAACCCGGTGAAAATTTCTAAGAGAAGAACCACGAGCGGCGCGATGATCCCGAAGATCCAGATGAGCCGTGGCCGCAGCTTTAGTGGCGTTTTTTCTGGAGTAGCCACCTTCACTACGTCTGCCTCCGCGACTCCTAGTATCTTCCCTACGGCTTCGGACATGACGATTTCTGTGCCTTCGCCGGTAAGTTCCTCTTCGATATGGGCTCGAAGATCGGATCGCACTTCATCACGATCAAATCCTTCCGGCTCTTCCCGGTGGCGGGATTCGACATAACTATCGAGGGCAGCTTCGGCATCTTCAGTCCACTTCATGAGGTCTTACGTTTACGGTTAGTTGTTTTCGGCACGGCGGCCTGAAGCTGCTCAAGAGCTCCCGTGACGCCGGTAAAATAGGTTTTCATTAGCGCTAAGGCATCCCGCCCATCGGAAGTGAGGGTGTAATATTTGCGGGCAGGCCCTTCACTTGATTCGACAAGGCGGGATTCAATCCAGCCGAGCTGGCGAAGCCGGGAGAGCAATGGGTAGAGAGTGCCTTCAGTGACGGTGAGCCCAGGAACTGCCACGAGCGATTTCACAAGCTCGTAGCCGTAGCGCTCCCCGCCCGCGAGCGCGGTGAGGACGGCCATCTCAAGGATACCCTTCCGTGCTTGCACGGTCCAGTTTTCAAATGCTCCTGCCACGCCACTACTATGCATAACCAGATACCTGGCGACAAGTTTTTATATTCCTTTTTTAATCGAGCAATTACTGATCGCCTCGGCAGCGGCGGAGATAATTCAGTGCGACGAGGCAGCCCTCGGCATCTTTTTCTCCAGGATAGGCTTTATCGTGGGCGCCTTCGATATCGATGGATCCTTGGAAGCCAGCGAGGCGGAGTTCAGAAAAAATCTTTGCCCAATCGGTATCGCCGCTGCCAGGAAAGCGAAATTCAGCGAATGGCTCGGGGCCACCGCCGACGCCTTGCGCGCGGATGACCTCTTGGCGAATGAAGGCGTCTTTGCCGTGAAGGTGGAAGATTTTGGGAGCCCACTGACGCAACTGGGAAAGTGGCTCGATCAGTTGGCAGAGCTGGTGTGCAGGCTCCCACTGGAGGCCGAGATTTTCAGCTGGGACGGCATTGAATAAAAGCTCCCAAGCGGCGGGGCTATGGGCGATATTCCGATCTCCGTAAAACCAGTTTCCCCCTTGAAGACAGTTTTCAATGACGATGCGGACGCCGTGGTCTTCGGCGAATTTTGTGAGTTCTGTGAATACCTCTTTAAAGCGATCGATCGATTCCGGGACGGACTGATTCGTAAGCCGACCAGCGAAACACCCGACAAGATCGGTGCCAAAAGTGGGAGCGGCAGCGATCGCAGTCTTGAGGCCCGCGATGGTCGATTCGTCGGTGAGAGTATTACCGTAGACTCCGAGGCCGGAAATTTTGTGATCCATGGCAGCGAAAGCCGCGCGCTTGAGCTGGTCTTCCGTCACCGTATCGCGCCACACGATCTGGAACGTCTCGTAATCCCCGCCGCGTTTAAAGACTGTTTCACAATCATTTCCGGGAACGACGAGGCCTATGCTGATCTCTTGGGACATACCCGATAGTGCAGCAAGCGCTAGGCGACACAAAAGAAATCCGCACCTTCGGTGAAACCTCCGGCGCGAGCCCGGGAGCGCACAATTTCTCGGGCACCAGCAATTCCCACGGCGGAAAGAAGGGTGTTTCCATCTTGGGCAATTTCGGCATCGCAGAGCACTGGAATGCCTGCGATTTTCCCGCCAATTCTCCGAGGGTGGACGTCGTAAAAGGCGGAAATTTCGGCTCCTTCCGCCCGAAGATCTGTAGCGAGACGTTTCCCGATTGGGCCGGCACCTGCGATGGTGAATTTTCGTGATATGCGCGCTAAAAAATGCGCTTTTGCCCTGGAAAATGCTCGCAGCGAATAGTCTTTTCCGCAGCGGGTGAGGCGCGCAGGTGAATCGCGCCAATCAAGGAGTGTCTCCGCAGTTTTCCCGACGGCAATCCCCTCTCCCAAGACGCGGAGCCAGAAATCGTAATCTTCTGCCCAACCTCGATCTCCGCGCAGCGGAAATTTCTGAGCAACGTCTCGACGCACCATGGTCGTAGGATTCACCACCGGAAGATCGATGAACCGCTCGCGGGCAATCGCCTCCGGCGTCACGAGCCCATTGCTCCATTCCGCAAAACGGAGAAAACCATCCTGCACGTCATCTCCCGTGATTCGGACAGCGGTGGCACAAGCCCCCCATCCCGGGTTCGCATCGAGTGACGCCACCTGCCGAGCAAGACGCTCGGGATGCGCCACATCATCCGCATCCATCCGCGCGATCAATTCACCCTGAGCTTCCGCAAAACCGTGGTTTGCCGCCGCCGCCACACCGCAGTTTCGCGTCAGCGAGACGATGCGGGCTCCCGATACTTTGGCCAATTCACACGTCCGATCCACCGATCCATCATCGACCACCACCACTTCAAAATTTCGGTAAGTCTGAGCCTCTAGAGAATCCAAAGCAGCGCCAATAGTCGCTTCTGAATTAAATGCAGGAAGCAGGACACTTACCCGTGGATCACCCATGATTTAAGGGCGTTTGGTGAGCGGCTGCATGTTCCGATACTAGAGCCAAGCTCTGACTTGGAAACTGCCAAATGATGCACGATAGTTTCGCCGCTATGACCGTTGTACCACCTCCCGTTTCCTTTTCACTCACTGTAAAAGACGCCTCCGCCGCCATTGCTCTCTACACTGAAGCCTTCGGAGCAGTAGAGGTCTTCCGCATGCCTGATCCTAGCGGCGGCACGGCACACGCCGAATTCACGATCAATGGACAGCTCATCTACATCTCGGATGAAGCTCCCGAGTGGTCAGCAATGGCGTTGCCCGAAGGAATGCTGGCTCCCTGCCTTTTCACGATTGAGACCGATGACTGCGATGGCGGTTTCGCCCGTGGCGAAAAAGCGGGTCTCAAAGTGCTCACACCACCAACAGACAATTTCTGGGGAAGCCGCTCCTGCATGTTCCTCGACCCCTACGGCTACCGGTGGTGCCTCAATCAAAAAACCGAAGATCTCACCCCAGATGAAGTGATGGCTCGCGCCGCCAAACTTTTTGGAGGAGAATAAGCCATGACCACTGTATCTCAGCTCAAACACTCCCTTTCCGCAGCGCCTTCCAGCGCAGTCCGCTTTCTTCTTCCCGATGGATCAGTGCTCCCCGAGCATTTCCACATCACCGAAGTGGGACACGTCACCAAAGACTTTGTCGATTGTGGTGGCACACGCCACACCACTGCGAGCTGCGTCTTGCAGACACTCGTCGCACACGACGTAGACCACCGCCTCGGTGCCGAGAAATTCTCCAAGATTCTCGAGCTTACCAGCAAAGTCCTGCCCGATGAATCGCTTCCAATCGAAATCGAATACGATTCCGGCACCACTGGGATATTTCCGATCGAGAGCATCACCGTCACTGAAAACGGCATCGATCTCGTGCTCGAGAATAAGCACACGGCGTGCCTTGCTCCAGACAAATGCGGGCTCACGCCACCAGAAGAAGCCCCCCCTGCCTGCGAGCCAGCAAGCAACTGTTGATAGCCCCACACCGGTGCCGGTCGGCACCCTCTACTTCAAAACTTGTGAGAATACCCTACCCCGCTTAGGGGACAGGCTTCTCTCCCCCCATGCCCGGACTTCCCAAAAAAACTGCCCTCTTTCAATCCGATGCGCCTCTAGCGCTCGCATCCGGTGAAAGCCTTCCAGAATTCACACTTGCCTACGAAATCTACGGCGAGATGAATGCGAAGAAGGACAACGTAGTACTCCTCTTCCACGCCCTCACCGGCAGCCAAAATGCTGCGGGCACGACTCATTCCACCGGCGTAGCCGATGCCGACAGTCGATGGACGTCCGAGTGTGAGACCGGCTGGTGGGATCAATTCGTCGGTCCCGGGCTAGCGGTCGATACCGATAAGTATTGCGTCGTCTGTGTCAATTATCTCGGTGGCTGCTACGGATCCACCGGCCCTTCCTCTCCGCATCCGGACGGCGAGCCATACGGATCGCGTTTCCCCCGAATCTCAATGGGCGATATCGTCGAAAGCCAGGTTCGCTTACTCGATCACCTCCAGGTGAAACAGCTTCACGCCGTCATCGGAAATTCCATCGGCGGGATGCTCGCCCTTTATCTCGCCACGCACCTCCCGGATCGCACCCGACTGGTCATCGCTATCGCCACGAGTATGAGCTCTGATTCACTTCATCGACTCATGAATTTCGAGCAAATTCTCGCCATCGAAAGTGATCCAAACTTCAATGGAGGCGATTACTACGGCACAGATCAAGCACCTCCAACCTGCGGGCTTGCACTAGCTCGCATGATTTCGCACAAGACATTCATCCACGTCGATATGCTCGAGCGCCGCGCCCGTGATGAAATCACCGAGGGTAACGACGCGCTCTCCTGGTATCCGCTCTCCCGCAATCTTGAATCCTACATGCTCCACCAAGGGCAAAAATTCACCAGCCGCTTCGATGCGAATACCTATCTTCGCTTTATCGATGCTTGGCAGCAATTCAATCTATTGGCTAGGCGATCTGTCAGCGAGGTATTTGCTCCCTGCGCTCACCAAAGCTATCTTATTTTCAGTATCGACTCGGACGTCTGTTTCTACCCCGACGCCCAGGCAGAAATTACCCAAGCGCTAGAATCCAGTGGTATCCCTGCGATGCACCACACTGTGCACTCTGAAAAAGGTCACGATTCGTTCCTCCTCGAGCCCAAGCTCTACTCGCCACAGATCAGTTACTTCCTCGCCGGAAAAACAGGTTAATCTTAAGCCCCTGTATTTGGGTAGCTCCCAAGAATTTTCACAAACGAGCAGTGGCTATCTAGCTCCTTAAGCGTTGCGAGAACCATATCGTCCTCGCAGTGCCCTATCACATCTACGAAAAAGAAATACTCCCAATCCCTTTGCTTTGATGGGCGGCTTTCAATCTTGCTCATATTGAGGGCAAAATCACTAAAAGGCGAGAGTGCAGCAATAAGAGAGCCGGGCTGATTGCGCACACTAAACATAAGTGACGTTCGGTCGTCGCCCGTAGGAGGACAAGTCTCTTCGCTGAGGACAAGAAATCGGGTAGTATTCGTCGCCGAATCCTGGACAGAGTTTTCCAGCACCGTAAGCCCATTAATTTCACCACTAAGCGCACCACCCATTGCTGCCGAGCGCGGCGTGCGAGCAGCAATTTCAGCGGCTTTACCCGTACTTGATACTTCTACAAGATCAGCTTTCGGAAAATGCTCGTGAAGCCATTTTCTACACTGCCCAAATACCTGGGGGTGAGAATAAATCACGTCGATGTCTTCTATCTTCTCTTTGGACATCAGCGCATTTTCGATGCGGAGAAGAATCTGCGCACAAATTTTAAGCGGAGATTCAGCGAAGAGATCCAGCGTGTGATTCACTGCACCTTCGGTAGAATTCTCGATAGGAACCACCCCATAATTCGCCTTGCGACGCGCGACTTGATCGAAGACTGCTTCAAAATTCGGCTGAGCAGTGTACTTCACCGAGTGACCAAATTTAGTAATCGCCGCCTGGTGAGTCCAAGTCCCTTCAGGCCCAAGGTAGGCTATCTGAAGATCTTCTTCGAGCGCAAGAGCGGCGGACATGATCTCACGATAAATCGCGTGAACGGCCTCGTCCGGGAGGCGCCCACCATACGCCTGATTTTTTTCCGTGAGCGCGTTAAGTAGCTTTTGCTCCCGATCTGGTGCGTAGATCTGAAGCCCATCCCTCTTTTTAATTACTCCCACCTCGTGAACATGGTCGGCGCGCTCATTGAGCAAGCGAATGAGTTCAGCATCGATGGTGTCGATTTTTTTGCGAATCGGTCCGAGGGGCATGGCTCTAGGCGTTTTCTGGGGGTTCTTCTTCCGAGGCAGCGCCTTCAGCATCAGGCGCTTCTTCATCGCCAACTTCGGCGCTTACCTCCTCATTCTCTTCTTCCAAAGACAGTGCCTCGGCATCTTCTACAGGAACATCCTCGGAATCCTCGGGAGCAGCTTCCGCCGGAGCGGATTCGACTTCTACCGGCTCAGGCTCGGGCTCCGGAAGCTTCACCGTGCGAAGCTCCGCAGCATTCGGGAGGTCATCTACACTTCGAATTCCGAAGTGCTCGAAGAAAACGTCGGTCGTTTCATAGAGAAGCGGGCGACCTGGAAGCTCGGCACGACCCGCAATGCGCACGATATTCTTATCGAGCAATTTTTGCATCACGCCATCACAGGAAACTCCACGAACGGCTTCGATGGCCGCTTTCGTAATCGGCTGGCGATAGGCGACGATGGCAAGCGTCTCCAGCGCAGGGGCGCTCAAACGCTCAGGCTTCTTCTCAGGAAACAGCTGTTGGAGCCACGGCGAATATGCTGGGCGGGTGAAAATCTTCCAGCCTTCGGCACGCTCCAAAATCGTGAAACTGTGCTCAGCTTTATCATAATCAGCAACGAGCTCTTCGAGCGAAGCGGTGATCGCCTCGGCTGTCGTCTCTGCAAAATCGTAAACAGGTCCTTCAAGCACAAGCTGCGGGATCGGCTCACTCTCAGGCATCTCAATCTCCGGCTCCTCCGGTGGGACGTATTCTTTGCCCTCTGCTTTCGCCTTTTTCTTCGCCTCGCGCTCAGCCTTCTTTTTCAAGCGAGCGCGTTCTTTCTCTTCCTTTGCCTTACGCTTCCTCTCGGATTCAGTGGGCATTCCTGCAGCCTCCTCCGCTTCTTGAGTGGCGGTTTTCGCCGCCCCGGCGAGAAGAGCCTGGAGGCCTTCGATAGTAAGGGGATCGGGGGATGCGATGAGGAGAGCCTCGATGATCTGCTTGAGCTGCATTGGGGAGGGGGAAATTGGCGCGCTTAGGTGTTCTCGTTGCGGAGGAGAACGATGTCCCCCAGGGCGTCCTCTTGTTCCACCGAAAAGTGACGCAGCTTGATGAGTTCCAAAAGAGCCACGAACGTGACAATCACTTCATCACGGGTGCTAGCGGACTCGAAAAGCGAAAGAAAATTGAGGCTCTCACCCGGAGCCACCGTCGCAAGAAGATGATCAATTTTATCAGTGACGGTGAAGCGATCGTCTATGATTTCACCGAGTTCCGTCTTCTCATCGAAACGCTTCAAAATGCGCTGAAACGCCCGGATGAGATCGAAAATCCCCACATCGGGTAGTGGTGTCGGCTCCTCCGGCTCCTCCTCCTCAATCTCTTCGATCAGCGGAAGCCCAGCATATACCTGAGCATTTTCCCACTCACGACGCCCAAGGAACCCAGCAGCGTCTTTGAATTTCTTATACTCGACAAGCTGTCGAATGAGATCCCACCGAGGATCCTCCTCTTCCTCGTCCTCCTGGCCTTCCACCACAGCTTTGGGCAGCAGCGTGCGGCTTTTGATATACATCAGCGTAGCCGCCATCACGATAAATTCGCTCGCCAGCTCGATGTTGAGCATCTTGAAAGCATCAATATACGCCATGTACTGCTTGGTGACGCGCTCGATAGAAATATCATAGATGTCCACCTCATCTTTCTTGATGAGGTAGAGTAGCAGGTCGAGAGGACCCTCGAAAATATCGAGCCTGACGCGGTAATCGTCTTCCACCGGCTGGATCTAAAGCATCCTGCCGCACCCTGCCAGGATTTTTCTCTCCCACCCATTCCTCAAACGACCACAAGAAGAGCCAGTTTCCCTGGAAGCTTAAGCAGCGATGGTATAAAGAAGCACTTTCTCCCCCCTCCTTATTATCCCCCCCAGCCCGCATGAAACAGGATCCCCCCGAACCTCAAGGTCAATACACCTACGCCGACGCGATGAACCAGTGGGCAGCTGGCCAAGACTCGTATTTCCGCCGCGTACGAGCAGGAATATTCCACCCAGGTGCGGCTACAACCCCTCTAGGACGGGCGATCGGCTACTTCTGGAGAGTCATCCTATTGGCGCTCGTCGGCGTTTTCATCTATTGGACGATGCTTAAAAAACACCTCAAAAGCGAATCCTTCGCGGATGAGATGGCTAACGCAGCAGCCCTGAAAATCGGTGCGGACGAAGTGCACTTCAATCCCTTCCGATGGAAAGGCCAGCTCGCGCTCACTCCCGTGCTAAGCGCCAAAGGAAGCACCGACAGTTTTTTTAGAGAAATGTCAGGCACGAGCCTACAATTTCGCTCCACGCTCTCCGCACTATTTCAGCCGGGATGGAAAATCCGAAAAATTACCATCGGAAACCTAGACGTCACACTTCGCTCAGGTGGAATCGGAGTAATTCCCGAAATGCCCTCAACCCGCTTGGATGACGCGCCCCCCATGATCATCCCCTCCGAATTCGAAGCCCCCGAGACTGAGTTCCAACTTGATTCCTCCATGGATTTCGACTCCGCATTGCCCGCCCCTGAAGCCGACACCATCGATTTCAGTAATGGCAGTCTCGACCTAAAATCCGGCGGACTCGGAATCCGACCGAATTTCCAAAATCTCGAATTCGAAGAAATCGCGATCAATAACCTCACCCTTCGCTGGGGACTTTCCGATGTCACTCGTGGAGCCCTAGAAAACACCACCGCCCGTATCGTTCAGGAAGGCGACAGATGGAACATCGAAGCCACCGGTGGCACATTTTCTCAAAACTGGCTCCCCCCCCTGAGCCTCGTCACTTCCATGACGATCCAGACATCTCCCGGCCTCATCACCATCGCCCCAGCCGAGCTTCAGCTCGGCTCCGGCTCCGGGACTTTCGATGGCACCATCACCACCGGCGACACCCCCGATGTAAACATGACCCTCGCCGTCGAAAACGCTCCCCTAAGCACCATCTCTGGCAGAGGCACCCAGATCGACACCCGCCTAGATCTCTTCACCACCGGCACCGCTATTTTCACCGGCTCCACAAACACAAACGCAGGTATCCACAGCAAAATCGATCTCGAAGTCGTCAGCGGTACCCTTCGAAATATTCCCGTTCTCGAAGCACTCGCCCTCCCCACTTCTCATGGAGCATTCCGCCGCCTCCCCATCGATAGCGGAAAATTCATTGCCGAATCAAGCCGCGAAGGACTCCAGGTAAAGTCCCTCTCATTAACCGCCGAAAAAGTCATGATCGAAGCCATATTCGATCTCAAAGACAATATCTTTGATGGCACGCTCCACGTCACCATTCCCAGCGAAATGTTGCGAAACTCTCCCAACACTGCAGCCCTCGCCAAAGTGGATCCCACCAAAGGCACCACCCACTTCGAATTCCCCCTCAAAGGAAAAATCGAGACCCTCACAAAAGACGCTGCCGATGAGATTATCGCAGCCCATCAAAAAGACTCGCGAAACCGCTAGCCTCCCTTCCCCTTTCCCCCCTCCATACCCTTCGATGCACCAAGTCTATCTTCGCACCTACGGCTGCCAGATGAACGAGCGCGATACCGAGCAGGTTCAGCGCATGTTTCTTGAACGCGGCGGCTACGCAATGACCAAAGACGAGTCTGAAGCCGACGTCATTCTCATCAATACCTGCTCCGTCCGCGACCAAGCCGAGCAAAAAGCCCTCGGCAAAATGGGAATGATGGGAAAATTCCGCGCCCAAAAGCCCCACGTCGTCTTCGGATTCCTCGGCTGCATGGCTCAGCGCCTCGGCTCCGAACTCTTCAAAAAAACGCCCCACCTCGATCTCGTCGCCGGCACCCAGAAATACCACCGCGTCGTCGATCACGTAGATTCCATCCTCACCTCCCGGCTCGAAAAGCAGATGGAAGACCCCCGCTACACCGCCGGGCAAATCACAGACATCGAAGAAGAATCAGGCTCACAAAACACCATCACCCAGCACGAGCTCAAGCCCGATCAGGCCACCGCCTTCGTCTCCATCATGCAGGGCTGCAATATGAAGTGCACCTTCTGCATCGTCCCCACCACCAGGGGCAGCGAGCGAGGCCGCCCCATCGCAGACATAGTCGATGAATGCCGGAAAATATCCGAGCAAGGCGTCAAAGAAGTCACCCTACTTGGCCAAATTGTAAACCTCTACGGGCGCCACGAATTCCCTGCAGTCGATAACAAATCCCCCTTCGTTCAGCTCCTCGAAGCCGTCCACCAAATCCCCGGCATCCACCGCATCCGCTTCACCAGCCCCCACCCCATCGGCTACAAAGACGATCTCATCCAAGCCTTCGCCCGGCTCCCCAAGCTCTGCCCCCACGTCCACTTCCCCCTCCAATCCGGCTCGGATCGCATCCTCAAAGCGATGCACCGCCCCTACAAAGCGCAAAAATTCATCGATATCTGCGATAAGATGAAAGCCGCCCGCCCCGGCATCGCCATCACCACCGATATCATCGTCGGCTTCCCCGGTGAGACCGAAGAAGACTACCAAGCCACCCGCGAAGTCGTGCAACGCGTCGATTTCGACAACGCATTCATCTTCCGCTACTCCAAACGCCGCGACACCCCCGCCGCCGAGATGCCCGACGACATCCAACTCCCCGAGAAAATCAAAGAAGAAAGAAACCAAGACCTCCTCAAATTGGTCAATTCCCTCGCCTTCCCGAAATACGAGCGCCTCGTCGGCGAAACCGTAGAAATCCTCGTCGAAGGCGCCAGCAAGACCAACCCCGAACGCCTCGTCGGCCGCACCCCGCACAACAAAATCGTAGTCTTCGAGCACGGCGGCCACCCCGAGCGCTTCATCGGCCAAATCCTAGACGTAAAAATCGAAGATTACCATAAGTTCACCTTCCTCGGCACCCCGGCACTAACACTAAGCTAGTAATGCCCCCCTTCCCATCCGGCACCCTCGAATGGGAACTCCCCGCACTCGTCCTCGCCCTCAAAATCCCCGAAGAAGAAGTCATCGAATACTTCAGAGACGGGCGCCGAATCGCCTTCCTCATCGAAAGACGCCTCGCCCGGGAAATCCTCGGCGGCACCCTCTCCCCCAGCGAAGGCTCTCACTTCGACGCCACCGATCACGACGGCAACAAATGGGAAATCCGAAGCCTCTCAAAACGGGGAACCTATTTCTGCCCAAGTTACATGGTAGGATCCGGCCGCAAATTCGATGAAGCCGGTTTCCAAGAAAAGCTCAATAACATCACCGGATACATCATCTGCGACATTGATCGTTTTCCAGCAGTTCCCTATTGGATGATTCCTAAGTCAGAAATCATAGCCTGGCGCACCGCCGGCCACCTCAGCAAAGACACTCGAATCTCCCATAAAAACTTCCTAAAGCTCATCGAGCAAAATCAATGAGCCACCCCCAGCTAGAATTCCCCATCGGCTGCACCAAAACCGATACCTTCGCCGAGCAACTACGCACCTTCACCGACTTCGATAAAGAGACACGCGTCGAAAGCTTCCCAGATCCCACCATCCAACTCCCCGTTTACATCAACGAATTCTGGACCGCCAAGCAACGCGCCGCCAGCTCCCTTCACGAAATCTCCTACCGCGCCTGCTTCAAGCCTCAGCTCCCCCGCTTCTTCATCGAGCGGCTCACCTCACCTGGCGACATCGTCTACGATCCCTTCATGGGACGCGGCACCACTCCACTTGAAGCCGGTTTCCTCGGAAGACCCCCCGCCGGCTGCGACATCAATCCCCTCAGCAAGCGCCTCCTCGCACCACGACTCGATCCTCCAGCACCCGAAGCCGTCGCCGCGCGCCTAGCAGAAATCGATCTCACCGCAAAAGCCTCCGATCTCCCCGAAGAGCTTCTCACCTTCTACCACCCAGAGACACTTCAAGAAATCTGCGCCCTCCGCGAATACTTCATCGCCCGTGAAGCCTCCGGTGAGATCGACCCCGCAGACGCCTGGATCCGCATGGTCGCAACCAACCGCCTCACCGGCCACTCCGCCGGCTTCTTCTCCGTCTACAGCCTCCCACCGAACCAAGCTGTCACCGTCGCCTCCCAGCGCAAGATCAACGCCAAGCGCAACCAAGTTCCGCCCCGCCGCGAAGTCATTCCCATCATTCTCAAAAAGAGCCGAGCACTCCTCAAAAAAGTCGATCCCGAAGCCCTCAAAACACTTCGAACCACCACCCCCCAGCTCCTCACCGGCACCTGCGACAACACCCCCGCTATCGCGGAAAACTCCGTCGCCCTCGTCGTCACCTCCCCCCCATTTCTCGACGTCGTCGATTACCAGACCGACAACTGGCTCCGCTGCTGGTTCAACGGCCTCGACGCCTCCACCATCCCCATCTGGCAGCTCAAAAAAGCCGAAGACTGGTCCACCGCCATGACCCGTGTCTTCCACGAACTCCACCGCATCCTCCGCCCCGGAGGCCACATCGCCTTCGAAGTCGGCGAAATCAAAAAAGGGAAACTCCTCATGGAAACCCTCGTCGTCCCCGCCGCCAAAGCCGCCGGCCTCATCCCCCGACTCGTCCTCGTAAACGACCAAATTTTCACCAAAACAGCCAACGTCTGGGGCGTCTCCAACCTCAAAAAAGGCACCAACACCAATCGCATCATCCTCCTCCAAAAACAGAGTTGATCATAAATATCCGTGTATTCGCGATACGCTATCATAAAGCATAAATGGAAGCCACACTGATACAAAAAGACACCAGACAAAAGCTTCAGCGGATCACAGTCAATGTTCCCGCCCATCTTCTCGCAGAGGCACGAGATCTAACAGGGGACGAAATCACTCAAACTGTTACTGCAGGACACTTGCAAAGCTAGCCACGAGCAGAGCTTACCGACGTCTACAGGCTATCGAAGGCACCTGCGACCTCGAGCTTGATATCAAAGAATTACGGGAAGACCGCACATTCTGATCCTATCGCCAGTAGTCATCTCCGAGCTGCTAAGCTCTCCAAAGATGACGCAGGAACTCGAAAGAACGATTCTCGATCTCCCCCGAATGGAAACGCTCCCTGGATTTTGGGAGCGCGTCGGAAGAAACCGCTCCACCATACTCCGCTCTGGCCTGAAAGCTAAACTTGCAGACAGCATGATCGCCACATTCTGCCTCGATCACGAAATCCCTCTAATTGCCCGTGACGGAGACTACCGCCATTTTGCGAACCATTTCGGCCTCATCATCAAAGAAGGTTAGAATTAGCAGAACTCGGAAGCATTTGGCAACATCTCCAAATTTCCCCATAGATTCACGGAAGCATCCCCGAAAAACCTTCGTATGGTCACATGCGATCCCTGCGAATCCTCCTGATGCCTGCCGACCTTCAATCCGTAAAAATCCCCCGTCCTGCGCCACCCACGCTCACCAGCGTCCGACCGCCCAAGAAGAACATCCCGCAGACCAAGACCGAGCGCGATGCCCTTCTCCGCTACATCCGCGAATACATGGAGACCGAAAAACCGGTTCCGCCCATGCCGCTCGATGAGCTCGAAGTCCACGCCCGCAAAGTCCTCGAAGCCACCGGATTCGCCGAGATCTATCTCCACTACACAGCCGTCTGCCTAAGCAATGAAATGTGGCGCGAGACCATGGCCGCCATCCCCTTCGAGCGCCGCCTTCTCCTCATGCCCAAGTGCTTGCGCGTAGAAGACAAATGCCCCGCCCCCTTCGATGAATTCGGCCTCCTCTGCAAAAGCTGCGGCCTCTGCACCATTCAAGACTTCCAGGAAGAAGCCGAGCGTCTCGGCTACGCCGTCCTCGTCGCCGAAGGCTCCGCCGTCGTCATGTCCCTCATCCAGACCGGCAAAATCGAAGCCATCGTCGGCGTCTCCTGCCTCGCAGTATTAGAGCGCACCTTCCCCTACGTCGAAGCCGCCGCCATCCCCTCCATCGCCGTCCCCCTCCTCCAAGACGATTGCATCAATACCACCGTCGATAACGACTGGGTCTGGGACTACATCCACCTCACCTCAGAGGACAAAACCCGCCGCCTCGATCTCAACGCCCTCCACGAAGACGTCCGCACCTGGTTCACCGAAGAATCCCTCACCGAAATCATGGGCGCCCCAGAAGGCGAAACCGAGCGCCTCGCCAGAGCATCCCTCGCCGGTCCCGGCAAACGCTGGCGCCCCTTCCTCACCGTCGCCGCCTACCAAGCCCTCCGTGAATCTCCCGAAGATCCCATCCCACTTTCAGTGAAACAGCTCGCCGTCGCAGTCGAGTGTTTCCACAAAGCCTCCCTCATTCACGACGACATCGAAGACGGCGACGCCACCCGCTACAACGAACCCACCGCTCACGAACAGCACGGCACCCCCGTCGCCCTCAATCTCGGCGATCTCCTCATCGGCGAAGGCTACCGCCTCATCGGCATCGCCGATCTCCCCGCCGAAGCAAAATCCCAATGCCTCACCACCGCCGCCGAAGGCCAGCGAAGCCTTTGCCGCGGCCAAGGAGCCGAGCTCCTCTGGGCACGAAACCCCCTCCCCCTAAAATCCCGCGAAGTCCTCGATATCTTCCGCCAGAAAACCGCCCCCGCCTTCGAAGTCGCCCTCCGCTGCGGAGCCGCCGCCGCAGGTAAACTAGACGACGTAGCCGATGTCCTCAGCGCCTACAGCGAAAACCTCGGCATCGCCTACCAAATCCGGGACGACCTCGCCGACGCAGCCGAAGACACCGTCGCCAGCTGCTCCGGCTCCCCCAATATACTCTTCGCCGTAGCCAACGAAAAAGCCAAAGCCGAAAACGACAAACAACTCCTAGAAACCCTCTGGTCCCGTGGCGACCTCGGAGACATCAACTCCCACAAGCTCCAGCGCCTAGCCCACGAACTCAAAGCCGACGACCGCTGCACCCACCTCCTCGAGACCTACAAAGAAGCCGCCACCAGATCCCTCACCGACCTCGAAAACGCCAACCTAAAAGGCCTCCTCCGCCGCACCCTAGGCAAAATCTTCAACGATCTAGAAATCAAAGGCTGGTGCCACGAATTCGAGCCCGGCGAAGAGCAGAGCTGAAGCCTCCCCGCCACACTTGTGTCTCAACACTCCAGATGCTATCCTTGAGACATGGACGACGGCTATCCACCAATCCTAACAGGCGAGTTTTTTCTCAAGCGCCAAGCTGAGAAAGCCGCTTCCCGCGCCGCGGATCAAGCACGGATTGATGCTGGCGAAGACCCTGAAGTGATCCAACGAGAAAACTCTATCTTTCCTGACGGGTTCTTTAAAAATGCACGGGTCACGAACCTCGCGGCCACGGTAGGCCAGTGAGTGAAAAGCGTTATGGCCCCGATGCTTACTTTTCACTGATACGATCACTTCAACGCTCGGGAGCAGACTATTTTCTAGGTGGTGGCCAAGCGGTAAATTACTGGTCAGGCTACTTCCGCAATATCTATGGTTCATCGATAGGCCTTGATGATTTCATTCCCTTCGTCTCAAAAGACTGTGACCTCTGGGTCGATTATGGCGCATTTCGCTACTTCGAAAATGCCGAAGGTCATCTCAACAAGTCAGAATCTCCAGCCGACGGCCAGCTCGCCATCTACACAATCCCAGGTGAAGAAAAACTCACCGTCGATCTCATGACCTGTATCTACGGGATTCCGATGCACGAGATTGATCGTATTTTAAAACGTGCACAAACCATCGATGAAATCATCGTCATCGATCCCATCTACCTATTCAAAGCCAAGTGCAGTAATTTCGTCGGTCTCCCCCAAGGCGGCCGACAAGACGGCAAACATGTAGAGATGCTACTCTGCATACTTCCGGCCTACTTCCGAACGCTCCTCGATGCCGCAGACTCACAGGAGATCACCGACCGCCAGCTCATCCAGGAACTCAAGTTCCTCCGCGACCTCTGCAAGAAAGACGGAAGTGTCAAAAAAGTCCTTCATGAAAAGGATCTCACAACCGCAGATCTTCTACCCATAGCCCACTTCAAAGAAGCGAAATCCCAGAAGCTTCGGGACTTCGCCGCCTCTCCGTGGATCTAATTTACGGCCTCCTCGCCGTGAGCTGTGCCGAAGCCACCGAGAATAGGCAGTATCCAAGGAAACAATAAAACCCCCACTCCAAGGAAGCCTTCAAATTCAGCAACCCGCCCACATCCTCCGAAGCGTTCCCCGCGAGATAAGCAACAAAGATAGCCACCACGAACACATCGGCCATCGCCCACTTACTCACCGCACGCCCCACCGCTGCCGCCTTATCCCCCACCAATAGCAGCGTCATCTTCATCACCGGCACGATCACACTGAAAAGCATCACAAGAAACCCCACGAACCAATCCCCGTCGCTAAAAAGCTGCTGCACCGTTCCCAAAATACTCCGTGTTTTCGAGTAAGCCTCGATCTCGCCCTCAGGAGTTTTCAGTCCCAGCATCCCCATCGCCATATTCACCGTGCCCCGCGCCCGAGTAGTCGCAGCCTCCACCTCCTCTGAAGAGATTTCTCCCTTCCCCGCGACAATCGATTCCACCAGCATATCCGTCCCCGTCTCTAGCAGCGCCGCCTTCTCAATCGTCCCCTGCATCGTCAGCATCGGCCCCGTAATTCCAGGGATCAGCAAAGCAATTGAGACCAAAATCAGAATAATCACAGGAAAACGGGAGGATGTAGACTTCATCCCCCATTCCTACGCGCCCAATCCCCTCGAGGAAAGAAGCAACCTCCATCACCTACCACGATCTTTTTGCAGCTCGCGCAGACGCCAAAGCGAGCGATTCCCTAAAACGCATTAAAAACACCAATCTGCCAGCGAGCGAACGTGCCAAGGTGCCGCTTCTCAGAGCCCGCTGAAAGATAATCAGGGAGATCTTCACCTCGATTTCCGAAGGGAATTTCGCGACGAAGCAACGCCAACCCACGAAGCTCACCAGAAACTTCAAACCCAGAATCCGAGCGTTTTGAGCGAAGCGATTGGGCAATCAGGTGCACGCGGAAGACATTGCTCTGAGTCGCAAGCCTAGGCAATAAATTCGCATGGACACCTCCTACTGTTATCCCCCCGTGGAGACGATGCGTTTTCCAAAATTAATCCGCCATTTACCATTCCTCTAGGATTTCCCATTCAAAAAAAATCCCCCCATCCTGCTCACACAGGATGGGGAGATCACGTCGTCTTCGCTTTTTAAAAAAGAAAGCCATTACTTCTTCATCTCACTCTTCCAAGCAGCATCCGCCTTCGCAATAAAGCCACTCTTATCCTTGTTGAATTTCTTGCCGATCTTCTTATTTTTATTCAAATAGATCTTCCCGTTCACAACGGTAAACACCCGGGGATCACTCTCAAATTTCTTCCCAAAAGCCATCCCATAGGCGCACCAGCCATCGTACACCGGAAGGTATTTCGCAGGATTCGCCACAAAGAGCGCCTTCGTCTCATCACTCACGAAGTAGTACGTCTTTCCGGCGTGATCCGCCGCGAAGCTTTTTTCACCCTTCACCGCCTTGCCAGCTTCGATGTAGCAGACAGGGCAATACCCATCAAGAGCCAGCTCAGCCGCAGGAGCACTTGCCGTTGCGATAAAAAGTGCTGCCACAGCAGCAAAGAGGAATTGGATGCGTTTCATTGTATTGTTTTTTTAGGTTGGTTTTTCGTGGACTGAATGCCCTCGTTACCCCCAACAGACAAACAGACCGGTCTGTATATTCCAAGAAAATGTAAATTTATTCATTTTCCTCCAAATAGACCATCCCCTCCCCCAGAAACATCACAGCCACGCAGATCTTCTCACCCCTGAATCCCACTACTCACTCAAAATACCGAAGCTAATCATCCCAATACAATAAGCACACCTTAAAACTTCATTTAATTAAATTGAATCATAAAAACGCAGTAAGGATTAATTTTTATTACTAAATTCACACAGCGAATATTGACAAAAACAGCGAGCTGCCGGAAAAGTGAATCTCATAGATATTCCTCTCTCTGTCGTGCTTTCACATCCTCTCGCTTCTCTCGCCCGCCGCCTTCGACCGCTCCTATCGGCCGTTATCCTACTCACCGGATTCTCAGAAATCGCCGCCAGCCAGGCCTCATCAGCGGCCGTAAGCATCGATCCTCCGGTAATCAACGGTGTCATTGATGGCTCGATTCAACAGCTTCGCCCCAAAAACGCGAATCTGAACAGCCAAGGATTCGTCACTGGCAAATGGTTCGTTCCAGGATCACCCAAGTTGCGCAAAAATGGCTATCCGACATTTGGTGGAAAAACTGTCGGGCACGGCAGCCCCCACCCCAAAAACTATCGCATCACCCTCAATCACGGATCCTACCTCGGAGGCCTCGTCACCCACACCGACGCCACCCCACTCCCCTCCGTCCCCGCCCCCCTCGCACCATCAGGACATAAGTGGGCTTCGCTAAACCCCGGCAGCCACCCTGGCGATCTCAGCAATGTCCGAGGCATCAATCTGAATTCGCACTTCGGCAATCTCGATCTCCCACCCGGAGTCTATGGCTCCGTAAACCTCAATCACGGAACCTCCCTCACCCTCGGCACCCCAGGCGCGACCACCCCAGACACCTACAGTTTCATCCGATTGAATCTGAATGGATACCATTCCCGCATCATCATCGCCGGCCCCGTCAAGATCACGGTCAAGCGCTCGCTCATCCTCAACCACGGCACCTTCCTGGGCGACCCATACAACCCCAGCTGGCTCGATCTCCGCCTCAGCCACGGCCACCTCCGCCTCAATGGAGCCTCCTGCCTCTACGGCTCCGTCCTCGCGCCAAACAACCAAATCCACATCAATGAACACTCCATACTCTGTGGAAACGCCCGGGGCAAAAAAATCATCATCAACAATTGCGGCCTACTCATCGTCAAAGACGCAGCCACACCCCCTACCAACACCGCCCCCTCCGCCTCAGCCCTCACCCTAAGCATCGCCGAAGACACCCCCCTCGCTATCACCCTCGCCGGCACCGACTCCGAGCTAGATCCGCTCACATTTTCCATCCAGACACAGCCCACCCAAGGCACCCTCTCAGGCACCGCTCCCAACCTCACCTACACCCCCGCCTCAAACTTCACCGGCTCAGACGCCTTCACCTACACCGTCTCCGATAGCCTACTCGAATCCCCCCCAGCCACCGTCTCCATCACCGTCACCAATGTAAACGACCCTCCAATCGCCGCCCCAGCCGATCTTACCACCGACGAAGA
>CALAIY010000111.1 GCA_937922595.1 uncultured Verrucomicrobiales bacterium
CCTCCACGCCCCATCACTCTCAGTGCCGGAAATGTAGAGCTAAATATTAATTACACTCTTCAGGGCGACAACAAGATAGGAAGCAACTTTCCTCCCGTCACACTTGGAGTCACTGCTCCTGGATATCCAGATCAAAACCAAACGCTCACCATCATAGAGGACGACAATCCCGAAGTTCAATTTTCGCTAGCAGCGGAGTTCCCAGAAGACAGCTCTCGCCACACATTCTTCCTCAGCATACCAGGAACCTACCAAAGCGATCTTACAGTGGAACTTTCTTCATCGTCTCCACTACTCGAGTTACTTAATGAAACTGTAACCATTTCAGCTGGCACTACATCTCTGCACACTTCCTTCAATGTATTAGACGATCAAATCAGCAACGGAAGACTTCCTGTAACACTCACTGCCAGCACAAATGAGCCCGGATTTCCTGATGTATCCAAGCAGATATTTATCACCGATAATGACCCACACCATTTTCGCTTCTCTCCGATCGAGCAAGTCCGAGCCGGGGTACCCCAGACCATATCGGTGCGCGCAGAAAACCCCGATGGTACTCTCGTTCTCAACTATCGTGAAGAAATTGCACTCACTGCGATCAATCCGGAAGACATGCCACTCTCGGTCTCCCCATCCACCATCAGCTCTGCAGGATTCAATCGCTCGGGAATCGCCACCTTTGATGTCACTCTCGATTCTGGATCACCGTCTACCACCCTCGTCGCAACAAACGCAATATCCGGAGCCACCGGTACGAGCAATACCTTTGCCGTAATCGCTCCTACTGCCGATATCATGCCTGAGGCGCTCCATTTCTCAGTTCGCGAGGGTGAAGTCGCAGCACAAGACATCACTATCAACAACATGGGAACAGACGCCCTCAATTGGTACACCACTTTCGACACAGAAAATGAGCCTTCAGAATCAGGCCAGCTTCCCCTCAGCGCCATCCTCACAAACGTCGAAAATAACAACTTTGCCCTCTCGAATATCGTTCCCGGACTCATCAATTTTCAAGGCGGGGAAACGGGAACCTCGCTCGAATCCGGCGACGAAGAACCTTCTCTCTTTTTGAGAGCCAACCAGCTTTCTCTCAGAGACAACAATTTCAACTCCTCCTCGATCTCGTACCAAAACAACCAAATTACCCCCTTCGAAAACAATATCCCAGGGAATTATTTCACGCAAAAACTCTCTGGACTCTTCTTTTTTGCTGGAGACGTCCCAGCCTTAAGGAATTTTGAAATAAATGGCATTACAAGCTTTTCCTCATCTACAGCAGTCATCCGATCCGAATTCTCTATCACCATCGCCAACACCACCTTCCGAGGTTATCTTCGCCAATCCATAAGCGACAATGGTACCGCCATTCATCAGATATTTCTCCTTCCAGAGACCGCAATCGGTGAGGAGACACGCCGCACTTCCGGCACGAGGGCCAACTCAAATTTCCACAGTATCTACGATACCCTTGAGCCCACCCGCCTCTACCACCTCTTATTTGCCACCCTTGATACACCTGTAAGAGACGTAAATGGAGTTGCCGTAGGCGCTGCATTTCTCAATTCGCTCCGCCCAGGCAGCTGGTTCTCTGCCACCCCCGAATCTGGACAACTTCCGGCTGGTGTTAGCTCTACGATCACCACTTCCGTCGACAGCGCAGGTCTTGCCCCCGGTAGCTACGAAGGCACGCTCATCATTCGAGGTAGCCTAGGAGTGATTCCAGATACTGAAATCCCGGTTACGCTTGATGTGATGAGTGCTCTGGATGCGCTTGGATTTGATCCTCTTCCTACGACGATTCCTTCCAGTATTCCGATTCCGATTCGTCTTACGGCGCAGAATTTGGCAGGTGAGACCTTAGAGAGTTTCTCTGGGAGTGCGGAGATTGACCTTACTCAGGATGGAATCACGGTGGATCTTCCTGAGGCGATGTTATCCGCTGGCGTTTACGAGAGCACCATTTCTGTCCTACCGGGCGATGATTACACCCTCACTGCTACGGTTGCATTGGGTGGGCGCACTCTTACCACGACGAGTTCCCCATTCAGTGCGGTATCAACGATTCCAGTGATTGCGCCTCTTCCGGCGGTCACGGGAGGGGTGAGCCAAGAGATTACCTTCGCACCTATTCCCGGCGATCCTACTTACGAGGGACAGGCTAGCCCCAATGCTGATTTCTCTGAGTCGTTCGAAGGATCATTTAGCGACGGAAGTATTTCTTTCGAACCGCTCGAAGACGGTAATTACCACTACCGCGCTCGCTCCGTCTTCACTCAGGGAGGTGCGACGTTTGCCAGCCCTTGGAGCACCCCGCGCTCGTCGATTCAAGATCTCACCGCACCGACAATCGTGCTATCCGCACCGAATCCGGCGACGACGCTCGTTCCGCGCCCCCTCCTCACCGGATCGATCCAAGATACGAATGGAATTTCAACAGCGACCGTTTCGGGCACCCCGCTAGTGCTCGGCGCTAATGGCTCTTTCACCTCGAATCCAGTGACTCTAACTCCAGGAGAAACCACCACCGTAAACTTCGTTGCGTCGGACACAGCAGTACCGCCCAACACAGCCGAAGTCATGCTGGGGATCACTTACAACAGCGAAGTTACGGATGCAGGGCTGATTGAATTCCTCACCCTAGCTCCCCCTACGTTTGATAAAGATTCGCTCACACTAAGCTACCTCATGCGCGACGATGTGCTGGGAGCTTCACTCGTCCCCGAGGTATCTTCCGATCTGAAAACGTGGACGCCTGTCGTCCCCACCTCCGGTGAAAATGGCGAACTTCTCTACACCTTACCCGCAAACGTAAGCCCACGATTCATTCGACTCCGAGGCGAGCGCTAAGCTCCAACAATCCAAAGTGCCTCGAATCAGTCCTGAAGAATCCAACCGTAGGCGGCGGCTCAAGCGACATATTGATGCGTTAGCGAAGATCGATTCCGATGTGGAAACGGCGCTCAGGGAGGTCGGCTATCCTCTGCCTCGCGTGAGGCCGGCTGGATTTGAGACATTCCTTTCGGTGATCGTGAGCCAGCAGATTTCTGTTGGTGCAGCGAAGGCTATCTTTGGACGGGTCGCTGAGGTGATGGGCTCTATGAGCGCTCCGGCTTTGCTCGCGTGCGAGCCAGATGCCCTTCGTGCCGCAGGGCTTTCTGGCCGGAAGGTTGAGTATGCGCTGGGGATGGCCGAGCGGATTGTGGCAGGGAAATTCAATCCCGATCTCTTGGAGAAGATGGATGATGAGACAGCGATTGCCGAGATCACAGCAGTCCGTGGGTTCGGCAGGTGGAGCGCGGAGATTTACTTGATGTTCTCGCTTGAGCGCTCCGATGTTTTCCCGGCGGATGACCTGGCGCTGCAGATTGGCTTGCAGAGGCTGAAGATGATGGAAGCGCGGCCTACAGCGAAACAAGCACGCTCCCTCATTGAGCACTGGGCTCCCCGCCGCTCAGCGGGAAGTCTCTTCCTCTGGCACTTCTACAAGGGCGCTCCCACCTAGGGTAGATTTTGCGATCGCCTTCCGTGATTGGCGAAGCTTCACAACAAGCGTAATTGCGACGAGCGCTCCGATCCCCTGCCAAAACCAAAAGGCACGTGGGAGAGCACGCGCCATATCAATCGGAAAATCGGCGACGGGCAGCGTGGCCGAGGCGGCATAGAATGTAGAACTCAGTGGCGTAATGCCAATGAGCCAGGCAGCGGGTGCGGCGAGGCCATCGCCGGACACAGCAATAATTGCCCCCACCAAGAGAGGAACGATTCCTAAAAAAATCGCCGTTAGGCCGACTGTTCGCCCCTTCTGCCCCTCGATCAATGCGTGGAACCCGAGCCCCGCAGCGAAGAAAGCCAAGGTAAAACTGCCTAGCGCGATCCCCGGCATTTCCATCCCTGGATACCAGCGCGATTCAATGACGGCACGCGTAAAGAGAAACCAACCCGCTACCCCAGCAGTTGCCATCCCCGCGACCCAGGGAAATGCAGTCGCGGCGTCGGAAGTGGCAGAGAGGCGTTTTTCTCCTAGCTTCCGAACGCGCCTCCATCCCCGGAGTTGCCCGTCTTTTGAGGGCGTGACCATCAATGTGAGCGTCCAGAGGAGAAGGAGTGAAAAGAGGCCATAAATGGCGGACATTGCGAGTGCCTCACTTGCTTCAGGCTCCCAGGATTCCCAGTTACTGAAGCTTCCCCGGAATCGGCGGGACATCTCGCGCGAGGGAAAGGCAAAGCCCGCATCAATTAATGGGAGAACATTTCCTAGGATGAGCACTTGGATCCAGGCATAGAGCCCGAGAGCCCAGGCTTTCCCTAGCAGGTGGGATTCCGCACGTCTCCAGCGCCGCCATAACATCATGATGAATGTAATAATCAGCACAGATTGCGAAATAATGGAAAAGACCGCTTCGGGGAATGATAGGTTAAAGAATCGCGGCTGATCGAGAAATGACTTCGCTACATCGAGCGCTGCTCCCGTGTCTCGAGCGATGAATTTCGGTAAGTGCTCCTCAATCGTGGGCCACAAGGTAAGATATTTAAAATACGGCATTCCAAACGCCGCAATCTGAGGAATCACCGTGTAGAGCAGGAATATCACCCCCATTGATATGAGGAACGCCCACCGCTTATTCTTCACTACTGTGCCAGCGACAAGCCCTGTGAGGTGATAGAGAATTGCCGAGGTAAAGAAGACTGCGTAGAGCTGAAAAACGGCTCCCACTGGAATTTCACCCCGCCAGACTGCCCAGGCGGTGAACGGTAGGGTTGCGAATACCATGGCGTATTCGCGGACAGGAAGTCCAAATAGATAGCCGATCACCTTGGATAGCGGACGCATCGGGGACAGGCGCTGATATTCGATCACCCCCTCATCGGATTCCGCCGTCATCCCTCCGGCGACCTGGCCTGTGCCGAGTAAGAATAGGATAATTCCTTGCAGTATGAGAAGCGGGATAAACGCAATGCGCTCGGCATCGAGCACCTCTAGCCCTATCTGGTGAATTCCGATTGTGCGGCTAAGAAAGAAAATGAAGCCAGCTAAGATCAGAGTAATTAGAAGCGAGACGCCAAGCCCGGTGGGGCGGAGGCGAGAGCGGCAGTATCTTCGGAAGATGGGGTTCATTGTGTCCGGTTTGCTTCAGCGACTTCTACGAGAATTTCTTCGAACGAGGATTTCTTTTCCTCAAGCGCACGAAGCCTGATGTGACTCGATACCATCTCAGCGACTAAGTTGGCTTGAGCATCGTCATCGCCGCGGAAGCGAAAGGCGATGGATGCATCGGGAAGCGTCGTAAGATCCGAAACATTGCTTTGTCGCCCGAGCCAATCGATTGCTTCCAAGGAATCCCCCTGAATTGTGAGGGTGAGGGTGCGGTCTGCCCCACCGAGTTTATCACGAATTTCTTCGGCGCTACCAGAGGCGAGGATCTTGCCCTGATTAACTACGCAGAGTGAGGAGCACATTTCTGCGAGTTCACTCAAGATGTGAGAACTCACCAAAACGGTCGCCCCATCTGCAGCCAGTGCTTGAAGCGCGTGGCGTAGCTCGCGGCGGGAAAGTGGATCGAGCCCGCTTGCAGGCTCATCTAGGATAAGCACGCGGGGGCGGTGGAGCAGTGTTTTGGCCAGGACAAGGCGCTGGGTCTGCCCACGGGAGAGCTGACGACACCAGGAGTTGCGTTTCTCCTGGAGATTCACAATATCGAGGCATTCATCCACGCGCCGTTTCCGCGCAGCGGCATTGCCCAAAGCGTGGCTATCTGCATAGAAATCCAAAAATTCCCACGCACGTAAATCGGTAGGAACGGGGGCTAGATCGGGCATGTAGCCAAGGATTTCCCGAGCTGCTTCTCTTTGCTCAAGAATATCGATACCATTGATTCGCACTCCGCCATAGGTGGGCTCGATCAATGTGGCGAGGACACGAAAGGTGCTTGTCTTACCTGCACCGTTTGGCCCGACGAGGCCGAAGACTTCACCGGATGGAACCGTGAGGCTTAGATCATCTACGGCAATGAAATCGCCGTAATCAACGCGGAGATCTTCGATCTCAATTGCTGGGGTATCGGACATTAGAATCCTACCTCTTCGTAGAAGTCCCAACTTTCGGGAAGGGAAAGACCAATCGCGCGGAGATCCTCTTCGGCGTCATTACGAACTTCTTGCTGATAGTCCTCGAGCTGCTGCTGCTGCTCGGGACGCAGCACGCCGTTAATCGCATCACGTCGCTCTTCTCCGGGAGAAAGCTGAGGAGCATTATCACCGAGACCATCAAATTGCATTACTGGATCAAAGTCACGAGCCCCTTGCGCCATGACGAGGAAGACTTCGTCTTTCTGATCTTCATCGAGGCCTACGATATCATCTAGCCTAGTCGTATTCCGGTCCGCCTCATTCTGGACGCGTTCGACACGCTGCATCATTCGGTCTTCACGGAATTGATCGAGGGACTCCCCCTGCAAGACACCTTCCATAAACTGATCAAGCCCTTCGTCTTGCCTCAGCTCATTTGTCACGCGCTCGATGTCCCGGAAGGTGGTGGTCTCGCTGGCGAAAACGGCATTGAATGCCTCGGCGTTTAGCTCAGCTCGGGTGGACACCCACTTTTCGAGTGCCGCTTGTTGGGAAGGAGTGAGATCGTATTTTCGCACGAGTTCATTCGCTATCGCATCGAGCTGTTGTTTCTCTTCTCGTATTCTTATCCGATTAAACAGTGGGGAAAGATCCTGCATCGCTGGCTTAAAGACGCCAAAGACTTCATCTACACTCACTTCCCGCCCGGCTTTGATATCTTCAGCAATCCTGCGGGCTCGATCTTTGACGGTGTTTTTACGATTGGAGGTAGTCCCCGTTTCCGCTTCGAGCGCCGCGATTTGGCTTTGCGCTCTCTTGAGGGCTTGCTGGGCGGTTTCCAGTTTTTCGAGATTACTTCCCTCTTCGGGAGGGAGGCTCTGTTGGAAAAGAGTCGCTCCTGTAATCCCCACGGCGAGCCCGAGGATGAGTCCCAGTAAATTCTTCATCCCATGAGGGTGCAGGGTTTCTTGGATAAATCCAATTACAAGGAATCGCCGTTTTTCTCAGCTCTTTGCCCGATTTTCGAAATCAAGATGAGCACTGTGAAATAGACGAGCCCGATAAGTTCGATACTCAGGATATACCAAGGCCAGGGACCGAGAGCATCGACAAGGGATGGGGATGGCGGTGGTCTGCTGAGGAAGCCATAATTACTTCCGGTGATGAGATTCGTGATTGCGGCTCCTGCCATGTAAACTTGGAGCCAGCCGAAGACTCGCAGGAGTGCGCCTTTCTCGGGGCGAAGATTGAGCCCCCAAACGAGATAGATAGAGACGACGACGACGGCAGCGTGCAGAAGGAAGAAGCGGAAAAACTCTGGATGCGGAAAGTCCGCTTTTACAGCGGGGGTGAGCAGACCTTGAAGTGTGCCGGAAAGCCCCCAGATGTAGATGACTTCGGCGAGGCGTTGCTTGGTTTTCCCCGGTTTCATGAGGAGGCAGCCTGCGGCAAGAAGGGCGGTGAAATCGCAGAGATGAGCTGGAAGCCTCCCTTCCCAATCCGCGACGGGATAGTATTGCATCACGATGAGCTTAAAGGGGTAGGTGCCGGCGAGCCCTACGATCATCACCCATTCCCACCAATGGGTACCGGAACCGGCGGGGTGGAGCTTTTTACGAGCAAGCTTCGAGAAGGCTAATGCAGCGATAAACGTGAGCACGATCACGCTGAGATGGGCTGGACCAAGCAAATCGAAAGCGGGCGTTACAGGGGATTCTTCCACGGGGCACTGACAGCGCACTAATGGCTCGGCGCACGGGAAAAATTTTGGTTTCTGGAAATTTCTCGCTGATAGTCCGCGCAATGCAGCGCCCCAACCGACGTTCCCGCCATTCCAATTTCGATCACGGGATTGAATTAAAAGACGAAGCTTTTCTTTTCGCCCTTCTCCGGGAGACGGATAGCCCTCTGATTCTCGTCCTGGATCAGGTGCAGGATCCGCACAATCTCGGCGCGTGCTTGCGGACGGCGGACGCGACGGGCGTCCACGCAGTGGTGATTCCAAAAGATAATTCCGCGCCTTTGAGCGATACTGTGGTGCATGTGGCTTCCGGTGCTGCCGAAACGGTGCCATTGGTCTCGGTGACGAATCTGGCGCGCACGCTCCGAGAGGTGCAGAAGCTGGGGGTATGGCTGACGGGGGCGGCAGATGAGGCGACGCAGACGATGTATGAGGTCGATTACACGAGCGGCACGGGAATCGTGATGGGCGCGGAAGGTGAGGGACTTCGCAGGCTCACGCGTGAGGTGTGCGACAATCTGATTTCAATCCCGATGCAGGGAAAGGTGCCGTGCTTGAATGTGTCGGTGGCGACCGGTGTCTGCCTCTATGAGGTGGTGCGGCAGCGGAATGCTTAGCGCACTCTTTGCTACAGGAGCTTCTGAAAGTCTTCCGGGCGGTGGAAATCGGGCTGTTTTCCGCCGAGCGGAAATCGCGTGAGGTAACGGCCACCGATGATGGCAGTGACATTGCCGATCACGCTAGCCGCCGGGATTTCTCGGGGGATTTTTCGGGTGGTGCGCACGCGGGGCTCCGAAAATTCACATGCCCACCAGGCTCCATTGGGTGCGAAATTGTATTCTAGGTAGTTGCCATTCGGCAGGCTGAGAAACAGCTCAGCAACGTCGCCATTCCAGAGACCTTCGAAAAATTCCCCGGGGGCGGCTCCGGGTACGGTGGTCGCCGAGGGTGGGAATTCGGGAGCGAAGCAAAGTTGCCCACCATCTACCGAGAGGGCAATTTTGATTGGCTGGGGGACGGAATCCCCGAAGACATCTTTATCTAAGATCACGCAAAGGCTGGCGCGTTTTTTTCAAGGATGGAGAGGACGCGAGCGACGCCATCTTCTGCAGTGAGACCGTGCTTCTTGCGCAGAGCATCGGGCTTGCCGTGCTCGATGAATTCATCCGGCCAACCGACGCGGGCGACGGGAGTCTGAATTTTCGCATCACTCAGGTGCTCGATGATGGAGGCTCCAAATCCATGGTGAAGGACGTGGTCCTCGAAGGTGAGGATGGCGCTACACTTTTTGGCGAATTTTTCGATGCAATTGGCATCGAGAGGTTTGATCCAGCGTGGGTTGATGAGGGCGACGGAATGGCCTTGGGCTTCGAGCATCGCTTTGGCGCGCTCGCCCATTTCAAACATACTTCCGAGGGCGAAGATGGCGATATCGGAGCCGTCTGCGACGACTTCGGAGACGCCGATTTCGAGGAGTTGGGGTTTTGCCTTGGGCTTTGCCCCTGTGCCTGCGCCTCTGGGGAAACGGATGCAGGTGGGACCGGCGTCGTAATTAGCCATGGTCCAAAGCATATCGACAAATTCGTCTTCATCTTTCGCCTGCATATGAATGAGGCCGGGGATGTGGCGGAGGTAGCCGATATCAAAGAGGCCGTGGTGTGTGGGGCCGTCATCGCCGGAGAGACCGGCGCGATCCATGCACATGCGCACGGGGAGATTTTGCAGAGCGATATCATGAACGATCATGTCGAACGCACGCTGCATAAAGGTGGAGTAGATCGCGAGGATTGGGCGAATCCCTTGGAGTGCCATGCCGGAGGCAAAGAGGGCGGCGTGCTCTTCGGCGATGCCGGTATCGTAATATCGCTCGGGGATTTCCTGCTTAAAGATATCAAGCTTGGTGCCCCCGGGCATCGCGGCCGTGATGGCGACCATCTTGGGATCTTCTTTGGCGAAATCGGTGATCGTGCGCCCGAAAATCTCGGAAAAGGTAGGATCGGCTCCAGCTTCAGTGGAGCCGTCTTTCACGGCGTAGGGCCCGAGGCCGTGGAATTTACCGGGCTTCATGAGGGCGGGCTCGTAGCCGCGGCCTTTTTCGGTGATGATGTGAAGGAGGACTGGGGTGTCCTGCTTCTTCAAGAATTCGAAGGTCTTGATTAGCGTAGGGATATCGTGCCCGTCGATTGGTCCGTAGTAGCGGAAGCCGAAGTCTTCAAAGAGGACTGAGGGGAGGACGAGATTTTTCCCGCTTTGCTCTACCTTGCTGGCAAATTTGCGGGCGGAGGCTCCGGCGATTTTTTCGAGGAAATCGGCGGCTTTGTCGTGAAGCCCAGCATACGTCGGGTGGGTGGCGATTTTATTGAAGTAACTCGCGATGGCTCCGACGTTTTTATCGATCGACCACTCGTTGTCATTGAGGACGACGATGAGGCGCTTCGTGGCGGCAGCTGCGTTGTTGAGGGCTTCGAGGGTGGGGCCGCAGGTGAATGCAGCATCACCAGATACGGAGACGACGTGCTCATCCCCGCCTTGTAGATCGCGACCAGCGGCGAAACCAAGGGCGGCTGAAAGGGCGGTGCCTGCGTGCCCGGCACCGTAGCAATCGTGCTCAGATTCGGTGCGAAGGAGGAAGCCATTGAGCCCATCTTGGGTGCGGATGGTCTCGATTTCATCCCAACGCCCGGTGAGCATTTTGTGAACGTAACCCTGGTGAGAAACGTCAAAAAGGAGCTTATCTTCGGGTGTATTGAAGACGCGATGGAGAGCAATGGAAAGCTCTACGACCCCGAGATTGGGGCCGAGATGACCGCCGGTCTTCGCAAGGCAGTTGATGAGTTTTTCCCGGATCTTTTCGGCAAGGATCGGAAGGTGCTCTTCGGGAAGATTTTTTACGTCCTCGGGCGAACGGATTTCGGGGAGCTCGGAGTGCGAGGGCATTTTAGGATTCGGTGGTGGCGCCATCGAAAGGCGCAAGGGTGGGCGCAGCGTCTTTGCGATGCTTTTCTTCAAGCTGGGAGATCCGCAAGCGAGCTTGCTCGAGCTGGGCGTCACACACTTTGAGGGTCTTGATACCCTCTTCGTATTTAGTGATTAGCACATCGAGACCAATTTCATCGTCTTCGATTTCTTCGACGATGCTCTCGATTTTGGCGATGGCCGTTTCAAAGGAAATCTCCTCGTCGGGATCAGCGTTTTTCGTAGTCTTGGCCATGCGGGTGATCCCCGACACTGCGGTATTCAGGGGGAGGCTAGTATGGTGAAACGGATGCGGGAAGCAACCGGTTTCCGCCGGTGAAGCCGGAGTGATTCGGAGATTCTAGCCGCTATTTCGTGAGGCGACTTGGCTCGGTAAAGTAAACGATCTCGTTGTTGTAGAAGATGCCATCGGGAGCATTGAGCATGCTGGAGAATGGGAATCGGCTGAAGCTAGCGCGGGCATTCCGGATGGTACGATTTGAGGCCGCACCTTGAAGGATGAGTGGTGCCCACTCTTCGTATTCACCGCCGATGATCCCTTGAGCGAGACGGGCATTGGTCGTGGTGGGAGTGAGCATGATGCCGGCTAGTGGCTGGTTTTTATCGGCGGCGTAAGTGTAGAGGTCGTCAAACTGCTCGACGGTGCGCGGAAGCCAGATGGAAGTGCGGTCGCCATACCATGCAACGGCCCAGGGGACATCGGACACGATAATGTCATTGACGCTCTCCTCGTCATTGAGGGTTTCCGCGATGGCTTGGAAGGTTGGCGGGAAATAAGGCGGGTAGACAGCTTTGCGGTCTTTGGAGTACATCCCACGCTTGATATCGCCGGGAAGAGTGAGCACGAGCGGAAGCGAGCTGAGCAGGATTGCGATAATGAAATGCCCATTGCGCACCCATGGAATATCGGTCGCGAGTTCCATCCGATTCCAGAGGATCGAGAGGAAGGCGAGGCCGTAGGCCGTCATGATCGGGAGGAAGAGGATATGAAGCTGGTTGGTATCGACTTCTTTATCGGGCAGGCCGAAAAGCGCCATGCCGATAACGGCAAAGACCCACATGAGAAGAATACACCAGCGAAAGTCTGCAATTTCTTTGCGCTTGAACGGGTGCAGCAAGCTGAGGAAAAAGAGAGGTGCGACGACGACAGCTCCGAGGAAACGGAAAATATCGGAGAATTGCCCGATCGAGCCGCTGACGGTTTTCGAGAAGATTCCTTTAAGCGTAAACGGCTCACTCTCGGGGTCGAGATTGCGCATCACCATCGATTCCGACTGTTCGCCAATGCCACCATAAAAGGCGAATTTGCCAACACCGGCAGGGTCGCCCGAGACAGTCCCATTTCGAATGAGCCAGGTGGAGATGATGACGGCAAAGATAGCAAACATCGCGATCGCGGCAATACCACGCGGGCGGAAATAGAATGCGGCAAATATGAGTGCTCCAGCAAACATCCATACCGTAAGCCAGTGAGAGAGAGCCAAGAGGCCGAAGAAACCACCCGCTAGCACCGACCAAAGGATGACCGGCTTATCTTCCTGGGCATTTTCGATAGCCTTGTAGAGAAAGTGAAGGGCAAACGAGAAGATGAATAGCATGAGCATCTGCGGGAGCCCAGTCTGGGAAAACTTCCAAAGCAGCTCGCAGAGAAGCATGAGAAAAGCGGTGACGCCGGCGATGCGAGCATCGAAGATTCTCGAGACGAGGAGATAGGAGACGCCGATGGAGCAGAGCAGGAGGACAATTGCTCCCGCCGAGATGAGCGTATCCATGGCAAAAATCCGGCTCTCGCCGTCGTAGACCCAGTTTTTCTGACCGGCGACACGAAGAAGGACGGAATTGAAAAGCGGATTCAGCGGGGAGTGGTAAGTATCCTGAAATTCGAGAAAGCCGACGGTGGGCTCTTGGTTTGCCACGCGGTGCTCGTTTGCCTGCCAAAGTGCGACCGGTCGGATAGATCTCGTAGAGAAGCCATTATCCCGGGCGATTTCACGGGCGATCTGCGCTTGATCAATCCCGTTTGCCGAGGAAAGACCTCGGAAATCGATCATGATGTAGAATAGCGAGAGACCAATGAGAAGAATGAGAAAGAGGGCTCGGCGGATCATCGCGGCAGAGCTGACCTGAGCTTGCTCGTCCTGAAGTGACACGTTCGGCTGTTCGATTGCGGGCATATGTTGAGGGGGGGTAAAGAAAAGGGGTCTGGGCGATGCTATTATTCTTCTTTGCGAATGTCACGCAAGGCTTTGAGCTTCCTCTGGAGCGTACGCCGACTGATGCCTAATAATACGGCGGCCTCAGTGCGATTGCCTCCAGTGCGGGTGAGCGCAAGCTGGATGTAGTGCGCCTCCATTTCGGCGATGTCCAGAGATTCCGGTGCAGCCTCGGCAAAACCCGTTTTTCTGGTAACCGGAGCGGCAGCAGCAATTGCCGCCACTCGAGTAGCGAGCGCCGGGCTACACGAGCGAACCGCCTCCGGCAGGTGCTTCAAAGTGACGCGTTCGCCATTCGCCATTACCACGCCATGTTCAATGGCCGTGCGGAGTTCGCGCACGTTGCCCGGCCATCCATAGCGAGCGAGCGCCACTGCCGCATCTTCAGAAAATTCCTTTACCGCCTTCCCATTCTCCTTGCCAAACTCCCGAAGAAACGCCTGCGCGAGCAACGGAATATCACTCGGACGCAAGCGTAGCGGCGGCATCGTAAGCTTCACGACATTCAGGCGAAAATAGAGATCCTCCCGGAATGTCCCCTCAGCGACCATCGACTCAAGATTCCGGTTCGTCGCGGCAACGACACGCACATCCACCTTGATCGGCGTGCTGCCACCCACCCGCTCGATCGTGCGCTCGCCAATGGCACGAAGCAGTTTCACCTGAGTAGCAGAATCGATTTCACCGATCTCATCGAGAAATAACGTCCCCCCATCCGCCTTTTCAAAACGCCCAATCCGGCGCTCAGATGCTCCAGTGAAAGATCCGCGCTCATGACCAAAAAGCTCGCTCTCAAGAAGCTGACGGTTAAACCCCGCGCAATGCACCGTGACTAATTTCCCTTTCGGACGGCCACTCAACGTATGAATCGCCTGTGCGGCCAATTCCTTACCCGTGCCGCTCTCTCCTTCGATCAAAACCGTCGCTTTCGTCGGTGCCACCTGCTCGATCATCTCAAATACGCGCTCCATCGCCTCCGATTTCCCAAGAATCGCACCATCGCCGCGCCCCGCGAACTTCCCTTCCACCTGGCGCTTCAAATTCGTATTCTCATCCTCAAGCCGCCGGCTTTTCAGCCCACGCCGGATGAGCATCTCCAGCTCATCAATATTCACCGGCTTGCTCACGAAATGGTATGCCCCCCTCCGCATCGCCTCCACCGCGACATCCACCGAGCCGTAAGCCGTCATCATGATCGCCACCGGCGGAGCCGTCCGCGAAAGCGCAAAATCGATCACCTCCATCCCATCATCTGCGCCAAGCTTGAGATCCGTCACGAGCACATCGACGCCGAGCTCCTTCAAGAGCGTTTCCGCCTCAGCCCGATCCCCCGCCACGTAGACATCAAAATCATCCTCCAGCGCCATACGCAATCCATCTCGCGTATGCTTCTCATCATCGACGATCAGCACCGTCGCATCCGTCTCACCTAAATCAGACATCGATCACCCCCTCCTTTCCTTGCTGCTCCTCCCCCGAGACCAACATCCTCGGCCCCCGATCACCCACCGGAAGATGCACCGAAATCGACGTCCCCTCCCCCTCCTCACTCTGCACACCAATCTCTCCGCCATGCTCTCGCACAATGCGACGCACAATCAGCAACCCAAGGCCAGTCCCTGAAGATTTCGTCGTCATGTAAGGTTGGAAGATTCCTCCCATCACTTCCGCAGAAATTCCACAACCATCGTCAGTAAACCGCAAAACCACCCCTCCTTCCTCTAGCGCACTCGCAATCACCAGCCGCCCGCCCTTCCCAATCGCCTGGTAAGCATTCTTGATAAGATTATAAAACGCCTGCTTCATCTGCCCCCCATCAAGCCGGATCATCGGCACCGCATCCGAGAGATCCACCTCCACCGCAATCTCACGATCCCTCAATTCAGGCTCAAGAAGTCGCACAGACTCCCGAAGCAAGCGATTTGCATCCAGCAATTCCAGCTGCGGTGTCGTCGGACGAATTGCCGCGAGAAACTGCTTCACAATCACATCCAGCCTCTGAATCTCCCCCTGTGCCACCTCCAGCATCGGAGCCAGCTCCCCATGAATCTCCTCCGAAGCCTTACGGAGCTTTCGCTCCACCAGCTGCAGATGAATCGTCAGCGAATTCAGCGGATTCCCAATCTCATGCGCCACCCCTGCCGCCAAAGTCGTCAGAGCATTCAATCTCTCGCTCTCGATCATCTCCTCCGTCATCTTGCGGCTCTGCGTAATATCCCGCACCAGCATCACATACCCAATCGCCACCTCCGTCTCCTCTCCGCCATCCAGAGGAGCCAGATACAAATTCAAATAACGATGCTCAGGATACGTCACCTCCAGATCACGGCTCACCGCCTTCCCTTTCCCCTCCTCCGCCACCAATCCCTTCAGATCCAACCCCCGTATCTTATCCCCCAGCTTTGTCCCCTCCAATTCATCCCGCCCCACACCAAGCAACCGACACGCCGAGCGATTCACAAACGTCACCGCCCCATCCCCATCCAGCACCAGCACCCCCTCCTCCAGCGCCTCAAATACCCTCTCAAAAACTCCCTTCTCCTGCACCAAGCGCGCCAAATACTCCTGCACCTTCTTCGGCTCGACACGGTCCAACCGCTCGATCAATTTCTCGAAGAATCCAGATTTCATAAGTTCGCATATGCCCTCCCCCACCCCAGAAAGCTCCGCAACACGACTCGTGCTCGTCACCTTCCCCGATGAAGAAACCGCGCGACAGATTGGCACACTCCTCATCGAGCGCAAGCTCGCCGCATGTATTACCCTCATTCCCAGCACCTCCATCTACTCCTGGGAAGACAAAATCCACACCGCCCCCGAGACCCAAGCCCTCATCAAGACCTCCGCCACCACCTACCCCGCCCTTCAAAAGACACTCGCCTCCGAGCACCCCTACGACACCCCCGAGATCATCGCCCTCACTCCCACCGATGGCCTCCCCTCCTATCTTCAATGGGTCATCACCCAATCCACTCCTACTCAATGAAGAGAAACTGAGGCGAATTCATCAGCGCCCAAAGCACCCCCTCCGCCACCTTCGGTCGATTACTCCTCAGCCTCTCCATCACCAGCGCCCTCTCCTCCGCATCCGGCCGCCTCGCTAGAATCGCAAGATAGATCGCATCCGCCTGCGCGGAAACATCCGGCGCCGCATCAAACGCCCTTCTCATCTTCGCCTCCGCACTCAAAAGCGAAGGAAAGACATCTCCATTCATCAAAGCCAGCACCTGAGGCACCGTCGCCTCAGTATTTCCATTCATACTAGCCTCTCGATCCGACTGCCCAAAAGTCCGCAAAAAATGCCCCTCTGGAGCAGGCTGCGGAAGCCACGCCGCCCTTACAAATTGCCGATTCGCCTGCCCAGCATCGCCACCCCGCTTCTCCTTGAGAAACGCATCTGCCGCCGCCTTCCCCTTCGCCTTCCGGATTGCACGGAATTCTGCACGAAGCGCCTTCCCTATCTTCCTTCCACCACCTTCCCCCTTATTCTTCTGATATCGGGAAAACGAACCCGCAAGAATTCGGCGCGTCTTCGGAAAATTGGACGCAAGCGTCTTCGCAAGCTGCCGCGATCCATTCGTAAGAGGGTTATTAATCCTATCGACGCCAGTCTCGCCATCGATCATCGCCAACGTGGCAAACTTCTCAAATAGCTCCCCCGAAAATTCCGTAAGTTCGCGCGCCACCTTCTTCGCCTCATCGTCAATACCACCTCTCCCTTCACGCTTTTTCTCCATCAACGACTCCACACTCTTTCGAATAGGCTCCAAAGCAGCCGCCGATTCCTTCGCCAGCGTATCCATTTGCTCCAGATTCGCCTTCATCTGCTCCCCATCAATCGACGTCATCCGGCGATACGTTTCACTATCTAGCAATTTACCCCGCGTCCCACGCCCTCTCGTCACAGGACGCACAGAATCCGGATCCTCCTGAATAAGTGTCACCATACTATCCCACACCTGCTCAGCAGACATCCTTCGAAGCGCAGGCCCGGCAAAAGAATACGACACCTCAGAATCCAGCGGCATCGCCTGCCTAGAATACAAATCCGTATTTGCTAAGACACGGGTAAACGCCCGCATATCATATTCGAGCGATACGAAAAGCTCACCCAGAGCCTCCAATAGCTCACGAGAAAACGCCTCATCTACCTGATCAAAATCCGTCACCGGCTCCAGCACCCCCACACCAAAAAGACGCTTCCACATCCGATTCGCCCCCACCATCGCAAAGCGCGAATTTTCCACTGAAGTCATCCATTCAGCATAAGCATCCACCTTACTCCCCCCCTTACCATAATCCGCATCTGGACCAAACGGCACCTCCGCCACAATCAAATCTCCCGGCCTCCCATCATCGTACTGATAATCATCCGGAAGCTTCAAATTTCGAGAACTCTCCTCCACCAAAGCATTCTTCAACGGTGCAAATAGTGACCTCACCTGCCTACTCAACTTACGCCGCTTCGCCTTCGGCATCCCCTTAGTCGCCGCACGCACTTTTTCATTAATCCCCTGTGGGCTGCGCACACTCCTCATCCCATGGCTAAACGCAGCAAGCTTATAAAAATCCTGCTGAGTCCAATCCTCAAAAGGATGATCATGACACTGCGCGCAAAGAATCTGCGTCCCCAGAAACGTCTCCACTGTGGCCGACATATGATCCAGAGGCATCCCACGATCACGAAGCGTAAATCCCACCGCCGGATTTTCGCCAGCATACCCCTTCGCCGTAACCAACGAAGTCACCAATTCATCATAAGGAGTATTCAGAGTAAACTTCTCCCGAAGCCAATCAATATACGCCCCCATCACCGCCCCTCCATTTTGCCCCGGCACTCGGCTCGGCACCCTGAGCACATCCGCCCAGAATGAAAAATCATGACTCGCCCTCCCATCCGAATCAAGAAGCTCGCGGATAAGCGAATCCCGCTTCCCCGGACTCTTTGAATCAATGTACTGCGCCGCCTCATCCGCAGTCGGGATCCGCCCCACAATATCTAGATAAGCCCGGCGCACCCACACCGAATCCGAAGCCTTCGGATTCATCTCAACCTCTTTCGAAGAAAGCGCCGAAGCAATCGCGCTATCCAATCGCTTCACTGAAGCCCCAATATCTCCCGAAGCCCCAAAAGCAAACGTCGGAAGGAGTAATAAAGAAACTAAGATCGTTTTCATGACCACAATTTGGTTACGGCTTCACCTTTGTTAGCCACGGTAAACGGCCTCCTCGATGGAGACTCAATCGTCTCATCCACATCAGCCCCCATTCCATAAGCCACCGTGGCATTAAAACTTCTCACCTCCAGCTTATCCTCCTCCACTTCCGCCCCCGTACTATCCGTCGTCCCATAAACCTGTCCGCCCTTAATCCCGCCACCCACAATCATTGCCGAGTAAGCTTTCGGATAGTGATCCCGCCCCTTATTTTGGTTAATCTTTGGCGTCCGCCCAAATTCGGAAGCCAGCACCACCATCGTATCCTCAAGCTGCCCACGTGAAGCGAGGTCTCCAATCAATGCAGACATCGCCCGATCCAGCGTCGCCGTTTTTTCGGTCACCCGTTCAAAGTTATCCGCGTGAGTATCCCATCCACCGAGCCGCACCTCTACAAACCGCACCCCACGTTCGGTAAGCCTGCGAGCCAAAAGGCATCCTTGCCCAAAACCATCATCACCGTAGCGCTCCCGTATCTCCTCCGACTCTTTCCCCAGATCAAACGCTTCAAGATCGCCGCTGCGCATGAGCTTCACCGCATCATCATACATTGCCGTATAGGCGGAAACCCTGCGATCCGCATAACGCTCACGAAACTTTCGATCCAGCCTGCGTGCTAGCGCCAAATTCTGATCCAACGCCGGCGCCCCCACCCCCTTATAATGAGCGCTATTTTCAAGCCCCGCCTCCGGCTTTCCAATATCTAGCGGAGCATACTTAGCAGGAAGGAAGCCGCCTCCCGGCGCGCTACTCCCGCCATTGATTCGGACAAATCCAGGCAGCGTTTCATTTCCCTTCCCCGAAAGCCGTGAATGCCAAGCACCGAGGTGAGGATGCGCAATCGTGCCCCGCTTCGTGTAATTAGTCTGCATGTAATACTGCCCCTGCTGGTGCGCACCTTGCGTGGACGTAAGCGAATTAAAAATGACAGCCTTATCCGTATGCTCAGCAAGACCAGGAAGCGTTTCACTCAATAAAACACCATCTGCCTTCGTCTTAATCGCCGCAAACTTCCCACGAATCTCATCCGGAGCATCCGGGCGGGGATTCAAGGTATCGATATGCGACATTCCACCCGCCATAAAAAGATAAATCACCTGCTTAGGCTTACGCCTCCCCGGCGCAATCGCACTCCCCGCAAAAATATTTTGCGAAGCAAAATTCACTCCAAGAAAACTTCCTGCAGCTTGGCGGAGAAACCGCCTGCGATCGGTGGGGGCACTTTGAAACATCTGCAGATTAAACCCGCGACATCCCTATAAGTTACACCTTCCAATCACCGCGATAATCGCGAGTGAGCCACGCGGGGTCTCCACCGCTAGCAAAGTCATTTTTCGCAGGATCCCAATCAATCTTCTGGCCGTGGTGGTACGCCATGTTGAACAAGTTACAACAAATCGATGACCGTCCGCCAATTTCCTCAGGACAAATTGGCGCTTTGCGCGTCCGCACTGCCGAAAGGAAATTTTGAACGTGGTGATCATTCTTATAGAGCTGCACCTTTGGATTTTTGAGAAACTCTGCCTCCACCTTTCGAAGTTCACGCCCAAGTGACGTCCGATCTTCGCGGCTGAAGAACTGCGCGAACATTTTATCGCCCAGTTTCAATCCAAACGCATTCCGCCCCACCATGATCTCCCCTTCCGAGCCGTAAAAATGCACCTGATGGCCATCGCTGTGATGCAACTCAATGCCATTTGCGTAGCGGAAATAGGCTCCGCGCCCGCCATACCCAGGTTTCCAATTTTCCGGAGGAATTACTTCCACCGGTCCACTTGAATCCATATCGAGCGCCCAGTTTGCGATATCCACATGGTGCGCGGCAAAATCACCAAGCTGCCCATTGCAAAACTCCATATAATTACGCCACGCAGGATAGCTCTTGTGGACACCCCGAGGGCAAATCGCCTCATTGTAATTCACCAAAGGAGCTGGCCCACACCACATATCCCAATCCAGCCCCGGCTCCATTTCCTGCGCCTCCAGATTATAAGGACGGGACGGCGATCCAAAATTGCAGGTCACTTTACTAATCTCACCAATCACACCATTGCGCACCGCCATCGCAGCAGTGTAAAACGAACTCATCGAGCGCTGCATCGATCCCGTCTGAAGAATTCGCTTATTCCGAGGCACCGCAGCCATCACCGCGCGAGATTCCATCACGTTGTGCGTGAGCGGTTTTTCACAATAAATGTCCTTGCCCGCTTCCGCCGCAGCCACCGTCTGAATCGCATGCCAGTGATCCGGAGTCGCAATACAGACCGCATCAATATCATCCCTGGCCACAAGCTCACGAAAATCATTAGTGCCCGTGCAACTCGTGCTCCCAAGCGTCTTCGCAAGCCCCACCGAAAATTCACGGCGATTGGTGTCCACATCACACACACCCATCACCTCTACCCCATCCTGGCCCGCAAAATTCTTTATTAGCGAACGATTCATCTTGCCCATCCCGATGAAGCCCATCCGAATCCTCTCCGAAGGAGCAGCTTCGCCCTGAGCTCTCAGACCCGACGGGAGAATAAACGGCGCACTCGCAAACGCCGCAGATTTAAGGAAACGACGACGATTAGGCCCGGCAGTGAGAGAATCTTTCATATACTGACGTATAGTATACGTGATCATCTGACGCCTGTCTCTCAACGAGTTTTCTGGAAATTCTACCAAACACGCTTAGCCTACGCCCCCCCTTTCGTCATGCCGGCCTTTTCCACCAGCTCTTTTGTGAGGCTTGCAGCGATTGTTGCATCAGCCATAGCAATACTCGCACCCCTGCCCGCCAGTACCCAGGGGAACCGCGCAGTAGCAAGTGACCGAAACATTATCGAGACCCTCGCGGAATCTGGACGCTTCTCCACACTCCTCGCGGCAATCGAAGCAGCCGGTCTCTCTTCCACTCTCGAAAAAATCGAGTCCGCCACCCTCTTCGCCCCATCCGACCGCGCCTTCCGCCGCCTGCCCAAAGGGCAGCTCGAGACACTCATCGCCGAGCCAGATGCACTCGCAAGCCTCCTCAGCTACCACATCGTCCCCGGCACCTTAAGATCCTCCGCCCTTAAAAACGGCGCACTCGCCACCCTGCTCGAAAACACCCCTCTTGAAATCAGCGTCACTCGCTACTGGGAGCACTACATCTCGATCGACATCGATGGGACAAGCGTCCGCAAGAAAGACATCCCTGCGAGCAATGGGCTCATCCACGAAATCGGCTCCGTACTTGCTAGAATAGTAAACCGACTTACATAGTTAACTTAATCGTTGAAAAACTATGTAAGAAGCAAAAGAGCAAAAAGAATAGGAAGCAAATAAGGGCGTACGGGGAATGCCTAG
>CALAIY010000112.1 GCA_937922595.1 uncultured Verrucomicrobiales bacterium
ATCCTCAGCGGACAAACTCTCCAAGTAGACTTCACGTTTTCTGCCAACGCTGCGGTAGCTCCGGGAATCTACCCAGTGACCATCGAATTGGTTCCCCAAGATTCCGGAGGCACCCCCCTCTCTTCGCCCGGAGACTTCCTCATCGACGCCACCGTCGAAATCACGCCTTAATTTTTTCGAACCCGAATGCGTTTATCCCTCATAAAACACTCCGGAATATTCTGCCTCATAGCGGCAGCATCTCTCCTGGTCAGCGCCCCAGCCGCCCCCTTAGAGATTTAGAAAAACGGCACGGTGATCGATCGGATCCCGCTCCCTCCCGGGAGACGATTCACTATCCAAAGATTCGCGGATGGCAATCCTCGGAAAAACGACCTCCGTGTCGGGAGCCCTGAAGCGCAAAGCAGAAGCACTCGGGAGCATCACCGAAATTCTAGGAGCTCTCGAAGCAGTAGCCGACAGCTTCTCTTCCCCCAGTCCAGAATTGCGCGCACTGGCCAGCGAAGTCGATACTGCGCTCATAGCTTACGAAAAAGCAGCCGACGAAATACGGGCACAGATCATCTCGAAAAACCTCCCCCAAGAAATCCTGGCTCGCCACAACAAGAACCACGCAAAAATCTCCGCTGCCCTCGCAGAAATCACCGCCGCACTCGGGATCACCGCATCCGAAAAAAGTGGCTTAGCCCCCGGGCGGGCAGCCATTGCCAGATCTGGATTCTCCCACATCTCCACCGGGGAAGGCACACCGGAACCACAGCAGGCCATTCCCCCCACGAAACCTGCCCCATCGAAAAGCCCGGCAAAAAGCCTCACCCCCTCCAGCACCCCCACGATCTCATCCGCATCCGCCTCTCTCCCGCCCGTTCCCGGAGACCTCGCGGAAACCCCCGAGATCCAATTCACCCCCGAGATCATCGCAAAGGCCGATGCCCTGGGCGGAGACGCCGCCGAACTCTACCGCTTCGTCCGCAACAAGATCTCCTTCGAGCACTACGTCGGCTCTCGCAAAGGATCCCTCGGAGCGCTGCGGGAACTTTCCGGCAACGAAGCAGACCAATGCTCCCTCCTCATCGCACTCCTCAGAAGCGAAGGAATCCCAGCCCGCTACGTCACCGGCCGGGTCGAGATCCCCGCAGAAAGGTTGCTCTCTTGGATCGGTGCAGAGCACCTAGAAGAAGCCCCCGCCACCCTCCGCAATGCCGAAGCCATCTCCGACGGAAACGGCGGCGTCGCCTCCTACAAACTCGACCGCACCTGAGTCGAAGCCTACGTCCCCTTCACCCACTACCGGGGAGCCGAAAGCCAAGCGCTCGGCAAAGCTTGGGTCCCTCTCGATCCCGCATTCCACCAGCAAGACGGCGACACCGGCACCGACGTCCTGGGAGCAATGAGCTTCGATACCAACACATTCCTCGATAACTACGTTTCCACACTCAGAACCGAAACCCCCCTCGAAATCTTCGAAGCCGAGATCGCCACCTGGCTCGGGACCAACACACCAGAACTATCAGTAGATGATGTCGCCCTAGACTTCACCGTCGTTTCAGAAAATCTCGCCATTCTCCCCGCATCTCTCCCCTACACCGTCCTCGACCACTCCGCGCTCACCCGGTTCTCCGCACTTGATCCCTCACAGCGCTTCAAGGTTCGTTTTGAGCTCAGCAGTGGAGGAGCCATGCACTTCGAGCACGCCATCGACCTCCCCGATCTCCTCGGAAAACGCCCCGTCATCGAATACCGGGGAGCCACCCCCGCCGATCAGGCCACCATCGCCAGCTTCGGCGGGATCTACCAGACCCCACCCGACCTCGTCGATCTCCAAGCCTTCCTCACCTTAGATGGGGTCGCCGTATCCACCCCGCTCAATAGCATCGCGATGGGCCAGCCCATCACCCTCCACATGCACTTCTTGTCCCCAGCCGGAGAGCAAAACGCAGCACCACTAATCACGGAACTCAACATCGCAGGCAACCTCATGGGTCTCGGATTCGCCGGTTATTTCGATGAAGTTCTCGCCGCCCCCCTCATCGGTCTCCCTTCCGGCGGCGGCGGCCTCTTCCCCTCGCTCCTACAAGAAACCGCCAACGACTACATCCGCCGCATGTCGCAAGACACCGTCCGGCTCGCCGCACTCTCCGGAAAAATTCCCCTCACCGATGTCATGCAAGTACACCGAAGACTCCCCCGATCCCGAAGCCATCTTCATAGTCGACGACGAGCCCCTAGAATGGACAACAGAATGGAACATCAACTGTATAGGAGGCGCCCCCATAACAATCACCACCAACGACAAAACCACCATCACCACCCGCCAAATGGTCGAAGACGCCGGACGCGACGGAACCTTCTCCATCGTCGACCCGAACCAGGACCCACCCACCGTCCTCCGAGAGGTTACCCTCCTGTCCGTTGAGCTTGTGCCGGATTACAATCGTGACGGAAAAATCGCAAAAGCCGATCGGGAGCAAATATCAGATGAAAATCCGTTCCGGTGGTGGATCAATGATGACGATGATATTGGAGAAGCTTCTGGCGGTAAAAGTGCGAAAGGCGACATTCCCAATAATGGCACTGAAGACTATCTAGACCATGCCGTGGACGGGATGCGTGATTTGGTCGACTTCTTCCCCCTCTACTTGAATTTGGAAAGTGCATTAAGCTCCTTGCCTCATGAAGAATTTACCTACCGCTTGAAGCATTCGCAGGGCGCATTCAAGTTTTTGGAAGTTCCTGAAATCGTTCCTGATGGAAATCCTGAAACCGATGGCCCGGGTTCATTTATACGTTCTCTAGATCTAGCGACTCACCTTTCAAACCACCCGTTGATGGACGCATCCTCATCCGGACAAGATTTAAGCGAGGAAATGCTTGATGCCTTGGAACAGGGAAGGGGCATTCTTCTGCTTGAAGCAAACCGAGAGACTACTGAACCGCTTCAGCTTGAAATCCTGAAAGGAACGGACTCTCTCGCAACCATTGATTTCCCGGTGCGGGTTTCGAGGGTTGAAGGTATGTATCGCCATGTCGATCTACGGGGCATTCCGACTGAATACGATGGGGGCGCAACCAATGCTCCCGCTTCTAGTAATGGAACCAAAACAGGAGATCCCGGCGATCCATACCCGGATGAACTGACTAATGGAAAATACTTCGCTTTCCTTCACGGCTACAACGTCTCGCAGGACAAAGCGCGAGGATGGCACGCGGAAACGTTCAAACGTCTTCATCAGATGGGGAGCCGGGCGCGGTATGTGGCATTGGTTTGGCAAGGAGATACCGGCTTAGACTACCACAAAGCTGTTTTCCAAGCCTTCCAGACCGGAGACCAGCTGAATAGCGCGATGAATTTCGCAAATGGGGACCTCACGATTGCGGCTCACAGTCTTGGCAATATCGTGGTGAGTCAGGCGATCCAGAATGCTGGCTTTGCACCAGATCGCTATTACTTGCTTAACGCTGCAGTGCCACGAGAGGCCTATGGTGGGAATATTCCCGCAGCTGAGCGCACGATGATGATCGAGGATGGAACACAGCTCGAAAACAACGGGCCGCACTTCCGCAAGTGGCGCAACTATGATACGGCAGGACAGAGCCGCTTGCTCTCACCAGAATGGCACACGCTTTTCCCCGCCGATGACAACCGCTCGAAGTTAAAGTGGAGAACCTTCTTCAGCAATGCTTCAAACCTACCTATATACAACTTCTACTCACCGGGCGATGAAGTTGTACGAAATCCAGTAGACCCAACGGCATCCATACTAGCATTAATCTTGAACCGAGGTTTCGACTTCAGCACTTATGCTTGGGCAACTCAGGAATATGTGAAAGGGGGAACCAGTCTTGCGGGAAATTTCATGGAGCGCAATCAAGGGGGCTGGGTTTATAACTATTTCCCTCCCGATCCACCCGAGGAAGAAGACCCGGTTCCAGACGAGACCTTTGAAACGGGATACTTCAAGGATGCTCGTAACGATTTCATGTCCCTGAGCACTTACCGGAAATACAAGGAAGAAGAAGCCCAGAACGAGCTGACAATTACAGGGTTGCGCGCGAAGCCCTTTTTTAACCCTTTTCTTGAAGCGGGACTATTTGATGCTACAGCTGGTAATAACCTCGCAGGGCAGCCCAACGTCAAATACGACCTCCTAGCTCGCGGTCTTCCTGCCCTTTCTTTTGCCGCCGCCGCAAACCCGATCGATGGAGCCCAAGAAAACTTTAATATGGAAGCGCAGTTTCGAACTGATCCTACGCGATGGCCTCTAGAGAACCACCAGAGCGACGAAAATTCAGAAACCGACCTATGGCGAAACAAATGGCTTCATAGCGACCTAAAAAACGTGGCTCTCAGCCACGTTTACAAAATGTTTGACCAGATAATACAAACAGGAAAACTCGACCGATGAACGAAGAGAACTTTACCATACCACTCTACACAGCCTGCTTATTGATGGCTTTTGCTCCTCCCGGATGGTCACAAGTGACCGGAGAACCACAAGTCGGAGTTGAACTCGCATTAAACGATGATGCTGGCAAACCTGTGGCTGAGGCAAATACGGTCATTAGCTATATCGGGGTTGCACCCAATACTGGAAAAACCTTCCGCTTGACCTCAGGCGCGACA
>CALAIY010000113.1 GCA_937922595.1 uncultured Verrucomicrobiales bacterium
GCCGGATCTGACGGATCCGGATTTCCGGGTGGCTTCGAGGGAGGTCTTTGATTTACGATCAGAAAGTGTGTGGCAGAGCCACGGTGGGCCGGGCGGGACGAAGACGGTGGTGCGGACGGCGGATGACGTGGTGGTGACGCGTAATGGTGTGATTGATAGGGATCCGGCGGGGCGGGAGACGGCGGCGCTGGTGGCGGATGCTTACCGGATGTTTCTTACTTCGCCGGCGTATCTTCGCGAGCGGGATGTGCCGGTGTCGCTGATGGCTGATGCGGAGATTGAGGGAAAGGCTTATAACCGGATTCGCGCGACGCTGGAGCCGTCTGATTTTAAAGAGACGGTGCAGGCTCCAATCCGTATCATTGCGCACGAGTGGAAGACGACGGAGCTGGAGGTGCTGTAACTTCAATCATCGGCCTCACCAGCGGCATAGAACTGGTAAAGCCCGCGGTGGAGGCCGTAGGGGACGCTTCTTAGGGCGGCGAGTTTGCCGTCGTAGAGTAGGCGGATGACGTAGCCGTAGAATTCTCTGTCGTCGCGCTTGGGTGCTTCTTTTCCCTCGGGCCATTTGTAGTGGACGGAGAGGACTTCTTCGCGGGTCTGCTCCCAGTTTGGGGTGATGGAGAGCCATTCGATTTCTGGGTTCATGGCGTCGGTGGGCTCTAGCTGATCGACGCCTACTTTGTCGAAGGCGTAGATTTCGACGTCGATCTTGCTGGGGTCGATTGTGGGGGGTGGACCCATGCCATCGGGGGCTGGGGCGAGGGCGAGACCTACGTTGACGTCGCGCGCTTCTTTGCTGGTATTTTTTACGAGGATTTTTCCGATTTCGAGGGGGGGGAGTTCGGCGCGTCCGCGGGCGGGGCCGCCGCCTTCGAGGTAGCGGGCGTAGCGCATGAGGCCGCTGGCGACGGAATCTGCGATGAGCTTTTGGTAGGTGGGGTCGGCGAGTTTTCCGCCTTCGCGGGTGTTGCTGAGGTAGCCGAGCCGGAGCATTACTGCGGGCCAGCGGACGCGGCGGAGCTCGCCGAAGCGGGAGCGTTTGATTCCGAGGTCGTTGGCGCGGGTGCCGACGATGAGGGAGCCGTGGAGAGCCATGGCGAGGGCGGCGTTTTCGCCTTCGTTGAGATTTCCGAGGTAGTAGTTTCGGTCGGGTGTGGTGTTGGGAGGGTCGTAGGTGGCGGGGGTGCCGGCGGGGGCGAGGGTGTAGGTCTCGATGCCGTGAGTTTTGGGGTCTTTTCCTGCGTTGGCGTGGAGGCTGATGAAGACGGTTTCGTCTTCGAGGGCATTTGCTACGAGTGCGCGGGCTTCGAGATCGGCTTCGGTATCGCCTTCGCGGGTCATTATGACTTTGAGGCCGTTGTTTTCGGCGGCGGCTTTGAGTGCAGTGGCGATGGCGAGCATGTGGCCTTTTTCATCGCCGAATTTTTTGCTCCGCACGCCGCGTTCGTCGCCCCCGTGGGCGGGGTCGATCACGACGGTCGTGAGCGAGCGGCCTGCTTCGGGGCGTGGAGGCCGGAGTACTGCATCGATGGTGTGGGTGACGTCGAATACGGAGACGAGGGTTTTCTTGGAATACGGTACGATGGGGAAGCTGAGATAGAGCTTCAGGCCGTTGATGGTGATCGCTTTTTGGTTTTTCCGCCCGCGGACCTCTAGGCCGGGGCGTGAGAGGACAAATCCTTTCCCCACTTCCTTCACTTCGGTGAAGCCGTAAAATTCCGCGAGCCCTTCGAGAGTGACGTATGTCCGCCCTTGATGGACTTGGACTTCCCACTCACCCCGCGCTTGCCCCAGGAAAACCATGGCGAAGGTGATGAGTAGAATGGGCAATCGGAAGAGCACTCCGCCACCTAATCTGAAAACGGAACTCTGAACACTGAAAACTCCCCTCACGCGCTTCTTCTTCTCGATTCTGTTTTTTCGCCTTTTTGCCGAAGGCGGCCACGGCTGGGACATTGCGAAGGCTGAGGATAAATGCGGCTCCACTTGGGCTGATTTTCTCACCCGCTGGATCAAAGGATTTTAGCGAGCCCACCGGATTTCCCTTTCCCAATCCCCCATCATGCGCTAGAAAAGTGCCCCCGCACTCCGAAGACCGAGCGCTCCCAGACACGCCCCTTCCGCCGAGCGCGAGGGGCGTTTTTTACGCCTGCACACCTTCATTTTAGCCCTTTTTTCACCACTTACCTTTCCACTTCAATTATGGATCTCGTATCATCCCGCATCGCTCAGCTCGCCCCCTCCCTCACCCTTTCCATCACCGCTAAGGCGAAACAGATGAAAGAGGCCGGAGAAGAAGTCTTTTCGTTCGGAGCCGGTGAGCCCGATTTTGATACCCCGGAGCACATCAAACAGGCCGCTACAGAAGCTCTTGCCCTTGGCGAGACGAAATACACTGCCGCCGCCGGCCTTCCTGCGCTCCGCGAAGCCATCTCTGCGAAATTCCTCGCGGACAATTCCCTCGAATACACCCCCGCTCAGATTTCGGTGAACTGTGGAGCCAAGCACTCCTGCTACAACGCCATCCTCGCTTGCTGCGACGAGGGCGATGAAGTGATCATCCCCGCTCCTTACTGGACCAGCTACACTGAGATGGTGAAAATGGTCGGAGCTGTCCCCGTGATCGTTGAGACCACCGAGGAAAACGGCTGGAAGATGACTCCCGAGCAGTTTGAAAACGCCATGACCGGGCTCACCAAAATGGTCATCATCAACAGCCCATCGAATCCCACTGGAGCTGTCTACACCCGCGACGAGCTCGCAGCCCTTGGCGAAGTCGCCCTCTCGGAAGACATCGTCATCCTCTCCGATGAGATCTACGAAAAAGTCATCTACGATGGTGCCGAGCACGTCTCCATGGCCAGCATCTCCAAAGAGCTCTACGACCTCACCATCACGGTAAACGGTTTCTCCAAAGCCTACTCCATGACTGGCTGGCGCCTCGGCTACACCGCCGCTCCCTACGATATCGCCAAAGCGATCACCAATATTCAGAGCCACAGCACGTCGAATCCCACCACCTTCGCTCAATACGGAGGCATTGCTGCCCTCGAAGGCGATCAGCAAATCGTCACCGACATGGTCGATGAATTCGACGTCCGCCGCCAATACGCCCTCGCTCGCTTCTCTACGCTCAACAACGTCTCTGTCGTAGCGCCCGAAGGAGCTTTCTACTTCCTGGTAAACTGCGAGTCCATGGGGCTGAAATCGGTAAATATCGCCGAGCGCCTCCTCTCCCGCTACGGCGTCGCCGTAGTCCCAGGTGTCGCCTTCGGAGCCGATACCACCCTTCGCTTCAGCTACGCCACTTCCCTCGAGACCATCAAAAACGGCCTCGATCGCTTCGAAGACTTTGCCCGCTCGCACTAAAATCTAGCATCCAGCAAAACCGCATTTCCCCACGACGGGAGTCCCACACCGGGGCTCCCGTTTTTCGTCGGGATCGCTGAGCCCCCCGCTCCGCAGCCCTTTTCTTCCGTTTCCCCTTTCCCTGTTCACCCCACTCCTTGCCTCACCTTCTCCTAAAGCCCACCTTCTCCGGCGATCTCGATTTCGAGCTCGCCACCTCCTCGGGCACCGCCGTATCACGCATGGGTGCCGCCGCCGGCGATCCCATTCCCAGCCTCTACGCCCCACTTTTCGAAGACCCGTTTGCCACCGGCAGCGACCTCGCTGAGCTCTTCGCCGATTGGCTTCAGGCAGCCTCGCCCGCACCGAGTATTACCATTCGCACCGCCAGCGGAGATATTCCTGCCACCCCCGGATCGCGCCAGAAGCGCGAAGCCGGCCTCACCTTCGAGCACCTTGGAAAAGACGTCCTCCTCACCCAAGGGCTCACCACTGGAGAGCCCTACATTCCGCTCGGTCCCAATCTCATCTTCCTTCCGGAAACGGCCGACCTTGCCGAAATCACCGGCACCGCCTGGGGCGTTCTCCACCGCAGCGAAGCCCTCGATATCAGCCTCGCCCCCATTACCCGTGATGGGCGCGCCTTCCAGCAGCCCGCCCCCACTAAAATCCCGCTCGCGGAATTCAACGCCGCCGCCCTTCACCTTCCCACGCCCCTCCCCGCCAGCATCCGGCTCCTCCCGGCTCCCCACGAAGCAGCGCCCACCGTCCCCTCCCTCGCACTGGATCTCCACGTGCTTCCCCACGCCGGTACCGCCACCGCTCGCGCCCTCACGCACCCACCAATTCCAGCCCTACCGGGAAACCACCACCCCCACGGCGACCTCCTCACCGCCACCTCCGACAAAAATTGGCAACTCCTCGACGGCTCCACCCGCCGCCACGCCCACGCCCTTCTCGACGAAGCCCGCATCCTCCTCTCCGCCACCAGGGAAAACCCCGATGACCCACTCTCCTCGCTTACCCTAAGCACCGAGCTCCTCACCCACGCCCTCCCCGCCCTCTACCGCGCGTGCCAGGCAAAGAACATCCCGCTTCACTACAATAAAGACGCCGTAAAAGAACAGTCTCTCGAAATCGCCATCGCCCCCGACGTCGATGACGAGCACAACATCGATTGGTTCGAAATTCGTCCCGAAATTACCTGCGCCGGATTTAGCATCCCTCCCCACCAATGGGAAATTATCCTCAAGCGCGGCTACTTCGATCCCAACACCAGAGGCGAGAAAAAAGGCGGAGCCTCCCTCGCACCCATCATCCTCTCTAAAGAAACCCTCGAACGCTTCAGCAAAGTCCAAGAGCAGACTCACCCCGCCACCAAAAAGCCAGGCAAAGCACACCGCGACGACATCCGCGCCACCCGACTTCGCATTCTCGACTGGCTCAACCTATCTCGAGCCGGAATCAAATTAGACCTCCCTCCAGCCGAGACCGCCCTCGTGGAATCCCTACTAAGCGGCAATCCACTTCCCGGCATCCCCATTCCCGAAGGCCTCAAAGCCGACCTCCGCCCCTACCAAGTCGCCGGCTACCACTGGCTCTGCACCCACTACACCCACCGCTTCGGCGCCGTCCTCGCCGACGACATGGGCCTTGGCAAGACCCTACAGACCATCGCCTTCCTCGCCGGCACCAAGCAAGCTGCAGCCAAAGACCCCAGCATCAAAGACGAAGGGCCACACCTAATCGTCCTTCCCCCCACCCTCGTCTTCAATTGGGCCGCTGAAATTAAGAAATTCTATCCCTTCTTCCGCATCGAAAAATACGTTGGTAGCAAACGCACCACCAAAAATTTTAAGAAAACAGACGTCATCCTCACCACTTACGACATCGCCCGTCGCGACTCCGTAAAACTCAAAAAATACCGATTCGACGCCCTCGTTTTCGATGAAGCCCAAGCCATCAAAAACTACCGCTCCAGCCGCTCCCAAGCCGTCCGCCATCTTAGAGCAAGATTCGTCCTCTGCCTCACCGGCACCCCGCTAGAGAATCATCTCGGCGAATACTTCTCCATCGTAGACCTAGCCCTTCCCGGTCTCATGGGAGACTACCAAAAATTCGATCAGACCATCGAAGGCAATCCCTCCCACCCGCTGCTTGCCCGCGCCCGTCCCTTCGTCCTTCGCCGCACCAAAGAAGCCATCCTCCCCGAGCTCCCCGCGAAGATAGAGCAGGATATCTACCTAGACCTCTCCCCCGAGCAGAAGGAACTCTACGTCCGCACCGTAGCTGAAGTGCGCGAAGAAGTCGCCGATGCCTACGCCCACCAGCCCAGTGCTCAAGCCGCCATCAGCGCCCTCGCTGCACTTACAAGACTAAGGCAAGCCTGCATCTCCCAAGCTCTTCTAAATAAAGAACTCTCCGCCGGGCCCAAGATCGATTACCTCATCAGCTCACTCAAAGAAATTACTGCCGAAGGCCACGCCGCCCTCGTATTCTCCCAATTCACCAGAACCCTAGACCTCCTAGGAGACCACCTGGCACCCACCGGCTTAAAACACATTCGCCTCGATGGGAAGACCAACACCCGCGACCGGGAAAAATTAGTAAACCACTTTCAAAACGACTCGGAAGCCCCCGCCATCTTCCTCATCTCCCTCCACACCGGAGCCGCCGGCCTCAATCTCACCCGAGCTAGCTACGTCTTCCACCTAGACCCCTGGTGGAATCCCGCCGTGGAAAACCAAGCCAGCGCCCGCGCCCACCGCTTCGGGCAAAAGAAAAGCGTCACCATCCAACGCCTACTCATGCGCCACACCGTAGAGGAAAAAATGATGGAACTTAAAAGCCGTAAACAATCCCTCTACGAGCAACTCATGGCTCCTGCCGAAGAAGCCGGCGAAAAAACGGCCACCGTAACAACACCCCAAAGCGCCCTAAGCCAGAACGATCTCACTTACCTTTTGGAGTAGAAAGATTGCAGCAAGAAGTTGAGCATACGCCATCACTCACGATGCCGTCCGTGAGTTCATGGAGCGCCTTGCCCTCCGCCATCGGGTGGGTGAGCCGCGCGCTATTTCTTCGGATACTATTTCGCCCAATCACTCCCCAGACATAGGGAGTGATTGGGCTTGGATTGCGATTCGGCGAAGGCGTCTACAGAGATGGTGGGGTTCGCGAAAAGGCTTCCGGCAAGGAAGATCGCTGCGATGGCGGAGAGGTGCGACAGGGACATGATGGCATAAAAAAACCTAGAACTCGGAGAGTGCTAGGTTTCTTTTTAGGAGAATTAATGGAGAGGGATCATTTTGCTTTGAGCTTGATACGCTCGATCTCGATTTCTGGGACGAGCGGCTGGAGGCGCTTCATGAGTGAGGGCTGTTTCGCGGTAGCGGTTTTCTGCGCGATTTCGCTGCCTTGGGCGGTGAGCTGGGGGAGCGTCTTGAGGGCTTTCTGGCCGAGGGGGGTTTTGTAGAAGGCGGTGAGCTCTTTGAGCTCGGCTTCGGTGAAGGAAGATGAGTAGAGGGCGGAAAGCTGATTGAAGAAATCGGGGGTGAGGACGTCTTCGGTGATCCAGGTCTTGATCGAGGCTTCGATTTTGGCCATGAGCGGGGCGCTGAGTTTCGCACCGCTGGTGACGCTGTTGGCCATGACGGGGATCATGGTGTTGAAACTGGTGCGGGTGCTGGCTTTGAGATCGATCTGCTCAAGAAAGGAATCTGCGGCAGCGTTGTGCGATGCAGGATCAGCGAAGGCTGGGATCGCGGTGGCGATGAGGGCGGCTGGGATGAGGGCGTGTAGAATGCGCATTCTTGATCGTGGTGGTGGCAGCGGGCGCTTGCAAGTGGGGGCTGCTTATTTGGGGCGTTTCATTTTCACGGTGCCGAGGTCTCCGGTTTTCGAGCGGAAGGTACCAGAAAAACTCTCGGGTGTGATGGTGGCATCGAGCGAGTAGGTGCCGCCTTGGTCTGGTCCGAGGTCTTTTTGGGTAAGGGAGTGTGCTGTGTCTTCGCCGGTGGATTGGATGGAGGTGGGCACGGTGTAGCGCCCCCAGAGAAAACCGCTCCATCCGGCGCGGAATTTTACGGCGTAGTCCCCGGTTTTTTCCGGTGCTGCAGGAATGAGCGCCTGCATGGGGCCGCCGTGGCCACTTTCTGTGTGCTCCCAACGTCCGGTCCAGGCGCCGGAAAAGTGTGGATCGCCAGGGGCGTGATCAGGGGAGCGAAGCCAGAGGGGGAAGTAGCCGCTACAGCTAACAAAGATGCTGGGAATGAGCGCTCCGAGGAGGAGCCCGGCTGGGATGCGGCGCTTGGGCGTTTTCTTTGCGAATGTGGGGCTTTCTATCTTGGGCTTCACGGGGATGAAGATGCCAATGATTTTCGGTGATGGCGAGGAGATGATTTGTGGAAACAAAAAAGCGGCACCCTGCGAGGGGTGCCGCTCTGGGGGAATGTAGTGATCGATTAGCGCCTGTGGATTGTGCGGAAGATTGATCCGATGATTTCTGCGGGATGGGGAGCGCGATGGCTATCGCGATGTCCGTAATGCGCTTCGTATTCGCAGTTGCGGTTGCTACGATGGCTGTGGTGAGCAATTTTTCTTACGGTGCGCTTCATTGCGTGAATGGATTGGTTTAGGGCATTGAGTAGCTCGTGCACGTGGCGGGTGTCTCCATCTACATGGCCGCGATATCTTCCGCATTCGATCGCATCTACGACTTCGTGTAAGTGATGTGCTTTGGCATCGAGCTGGCGAAGGTCGCTTTGAATATGGGAGAGGGAAGCTTGGCAGCTGTGGGCAAGTCCGTGGATGTGAGATGCTTTGCCTTTGATTGATTTCAGATCTTGGCGGAGGTGGCAGTAGCCGCCGGAGTGGCGGTAGTGGGTGCGAAATTCTTTGCTGAGAGAATCGACAATTAATTCTATCTGGTGGCTGTGTGCGACAAGCTCGGATTCATTGCCTGCTTGGGCAGGGACTGCGCCTAAAACGAGTGCTCCAAGGGCGGCGAAAATGGCTGTGATTTTTTTCATATTCGTGATGGGTTTTTCTTTTCCGGCATCAGGAATCACCGGGCTGCTTTGTCGGACGTAGCCGTGCCTAAGACTATTCACGGTAGGAGGATCTTTTTTTGCTCAGCGATTCAAAACACGGCGTATATTGCAAAATGAAGATCACTCTCGCTTGCGTTTTATTGCTGACTTCCGTTGCGTTTGGAATGGAGCGGGAAATTGATCCTGCGAAGTTAGCGGGAACTTACGAATTGATCGTTGATGGACGGGTGATCGATATTCGAGCGACCAAGACTTACGGCACGGATGGAAGTTACGTTTCGCAGGGGAAGGGCAGTCTTTTTGGTGTCGGGAAGAAGCTCAAATACAAAGGTACCTGGAGGATTGAAGGCGAAGAGATCGTGTTTCTCCTCTCGGAGAGTAGCACTCCGAAGCAGGCTCCCGTGGGCGTTCCGATTCGAATGGTCGTTGAGTCTCTCACCGAGAGTGAAATGGTGCTCTACGATCCAAAGGAGGAGAAGCGCTACACGGAGAAACGCCTTCCCTCTAAATAGGAAGTGAGCCCTCAGATGCTGACGACTGAAAAAATCCGCGCGCTCACCGGGGCTGCTGAGATCGAGATTGGAGAGTGCGTGCAATCACTTTGGAGCGGGTATGGCGAAATCGTCCGGATTCGCCTCGATGGCAATCCGGCTATCGCGAAGCACATCAGTCCGCCGGAGGAAGCGGATCATCCTCGGGGCTGGAATAGTGATCGCTCTCATCAGCGAAAGCTGAAGTCTTATGCGGTCGAAAACTGCTTTTACCGCGATCATGCGAATGCATGTCCTCCGGGATGCCGTATTGCGAAGCCGATAGCGGTGAGTGATACGCTGCTCATCCTTGAGGATCTTGATGCGGCTGGCTTCTCGGCGCGAGGTCTTCCTCAGATTACGCCGTGTCTTCAGTGGTTGGCTGCGTTTCACCGAGCTTTTCTCGGCACCGCTCCCGCCGGTCTCTGGGACATCGGCACTTATTGGCATCTTGCGACACGTCCGGATGAATTTGCCGCGATGCCCGAAAGCCCCTTGAAGGCGGCGGCTCCGGCAATGGATGCCGCACTCTCCTCGGCAGTTTTTCAGACTCTCGTGCACGGCGATGCCAAGCTCGCGAATTTCTGCTTCTCGGAAGACGGCAGCCAGGTCGCCGCCGTTGATTTCCAATACGTGGGCGGTGGCCCAGGGGTGAAGGATCTTGCTTATTTTTTGGGCTCTGTGCTTACGGATTCGCAGTGTGAGCAAGAAATTCCCCGGCACCTGGATACCTACTTCACAGCGCTTGCTCGCCCCGAGGTGGAGGCGGAGTGGCGAACGCTTTTCCCGGTGGCTTGGGCAGATTTTCACCGTTTTCTCATCGGGTGGTGCCCTGGCCATCCGAAGATGAATGATTACGGCGAGCGCGTGGCGCGTGAAGTTGCGGCACGGTTCTAGTTGTCTTTTGAGCGGTGGGAATCTAGGGAAACCCTCCCATGTCCGCTCGCACCGCCCCCTATCCATTCTCCGAGTTTGAGCCCCGCTGGCAAAAGCATTGGGAAGATGAGCAATCTTTCCGCACGCCCAATCCCGGAGACGCTGATTTTGATGCCTCGAAGCCGAAGTATTTTGTGCTCGATATGTTCCCTTATCCCAGTGGTGATGGGCTCCACGTAGGCCATCCAGAAGGCTATACTGCTACGGATATTCTTGGCCGCGCTCGCCGTAAGCAAGGCTACAACGTCCTCCACCCGATGGGCTGGGACGCTTTCGGCCTTCCCGCTGAGCAATACGCGATCAAGACTGGCCAGCACCCGCGCATCACGACGGAGGCGAATCTCACCAATTTTCGCCGACAGCTGAAATCTCTCGGCTTTGGCTACGATTGGTCTCGCGAAGTGAACACCACTGACCCCGGCTACGTGCGCTGGACTCAGTGGATTTTTCTCCAGCTCTACAATTCCTACGCCTGCGGCGAAACCGGCAAAGCCCGGCCCGTCGCTGAGCTTGAAGCGAAAGGTTGGTCCCGCGAAGCGATCGATGACGTCCGTCTCGCGTTCGTCAGCGAAGCTCCTGTGAATTGGTCGCCGGATCTCGGCACCGTTTTGGCCAATGAAGAAGTCGATGAGTGGAAATCCAAAGGCCACACTGTAGAGCGCCGTCCGCTCCGGCAGTGGATGCTTCGCATCACCGCTTTTGCGGATCGCCTTATTGATGATCTCGATGGCCTCGACTGGCCCGAATCGATCAAGCTTCTTCAGAAAAACTGGATCGGGCGCAGCTCTGGTGCCGAAGTCGATTTCAAAATTGGCGACCACAAAGTCACCGTCTATACCACGCGCCCCGATACGCTCTTCGGAGCCACCTACATGGTGCTTGCCCCCGAGCACGGTCTCGTAGATCAGATCACTACCTCCGAGCAAAAAGAAGCAGTCGCCGCCTACCAAAAAACCGCCTCGCTCAAGAGTGATCTCGACCGCACGGAACTCGCCAAAGAAAAAACCGGCGTCCCTACCGGAGCTACCGCAATTAATCCGGTAAATGGCGAAGAGATTCCCGTCTGGATCGCCGATTACGTTCTCGCAAGTTATGGCACTGGAGCCATCATGGCTGTCCCTGCGCACGACGAGCGCGACCGCGAATTCGCTGAGGAGTTTAATCTTCCCATTATCGAAGTAGTCACCGAAGAAGGCATCGCCACCAATAGTGATTTCCTCAACGACCTTCCCACCGAAGAAGCCAAAGCAAAGATCACCGCCTGGCTCGAAGAAAAAGGCGTCGGCCGCGCCGCGAAAAATTACAAGCTTCGCGACTGGCTCTTCTCCCGCCAGCGCTACTGGGGCGAGCCCTTCCCAATTCTCTGGGAAGATGGCAAGCACCACGCACTTCCTGAATCTGAGCTCCCGCTTCTCCAGCCGGAGATGGAAGACTTCAAGCCCACTGGCTCCCCGGAAGGTCCCCTCGCCAAAGCCACCGATTGGATCGCTTACAGCGAAACCGCCAAGCGCGAGACGAACACCATGCCCCAATGGGCGGGCTCTTGTTGGTACTATCTCCGCTACTGCGATCCAAATAACGCAGATCGCTTCATCTCCAAAGACGCCGAGCAATACTGGATGGGCGGCAATGACAACCCTGGCGGAGTCGATCTCTACGTCGGCGGCACCGAGCACGCCGTGCTCCACCTCCTTTACGCAAGATTCTGGCACAAAGTCCTCTTCGACCTCGGCCACCTCACCACCCCCGAGCCCTTCCAGCGTCTTGTGAACCAAGGTCTCATCATGGGCGAGGACGGACAAAAAATGTCCAAATCTCGCGGCAACGTCGTGAACCCAGATACCGTCGTCGAAGGTTATGGAGCGGATAGCCTCCGTCT
>CALAIY010000114.1 GCA_937922595.1 uncultured Verrucomicrobiales bacterium
TAAAAATCAAGACCTTCACCACCAAAATCCTGCATGATCGCGGCGGCTACGTTCGGGTCAACCCAGTCGTTATCGATGCGAGGTCTAAAATCACGCTGTTGCCCATCAATGGTGTATCGAAGTCTTGCATGTCCTGAATCAACGTCGATCTCGTCAGACAGGGCTTCGAGAGATTTTTGTTTCCCAGATATTCTGTGAAACGCCTCAACGATTGTTGTGTAATCGCTGTCACCATAGATGCACTCAGCATCAAAAGACCAAACTCGATCGCAGAAAAACCTTCCCGATGGTTCCTCTTCAATTTCGATCCCATAGGCGAAGAGAATGGTGTCGAATGGGGGATCCTGATAGTCTTCTCGTGAGTAGGATTTTAGAAGGTCACTGGCGGTAAGTCCTTCGTTCAAAGGTAGGCCAAGCTTGGCAAGGGTTTCAATTTGGGCTTCAAGATTCACTTTGAAACAAAGTAACCGAGGATATCGAAATACGTAACCACAAAAAAACCGGCTGGGTGAACCCAGCCGGTTTTTGGAAAATCTGTTCTTGGCGATCTAGCGCTTGGAGAACTGGAAGCGTTTGCGGGCTCCTGGCTGACCTGCTTTTTTGCGCTCCTTGGCGCGGGGATCGCGGGTCATGTGTCCAGCCGACTTGAGTGGTGGGCGAAGATCTGGGTCGAACTTGATGAGGGCGCGGGCGATGCCGAGCTTTACGGCTCCGATTTGGCCGGTGACTCCACCACCGTTGCAGTTAGCGACGACGTCGTATTTGTTCGACATGCCTGCTGCTTCAAATGGGTGAAGGAGGGTGTTTTGGAGAGGGATTGTGGGGCAGTATTCCTCGAAGGATTTGCCGTTGATCGTGATTTTGCCGGTTCCTGGAGTGAGGGTGACGCGGGCGACGGCTGTCTTACGACGACCGGTGGTAGTGAAGGATTCGCTCATTGCTTTGTAAAGAGGGATGGAAAGATTAGGCGGCACCCTGTGCTTTCAATTCGGAAGGACGAACGAATTTTTCGGGAGCCACGTAAGGCTGTGGGTTTTGTGCTTCGTGCGGATGCTCGGAGCCTACGATTACCTTGAGCTTCTTGCCGGTGGCGCGTCCAAGGCGGGTGTGAGGGATCATTCCGAGGATCGCTTTCTCAAGGATGCGCTCAGGGAATTTTTCACGGAGTGTCTTGGGCGTCTCGGAGTGGTGACCGCCGACGTAACCGGAGAAACGGTGGTAAATTTTCTGATCTTCTTTCTTACCAGTGAAGATGGCTTTCTCGGCGTTGATGACGACGACGAAATCGCCGCAATCAACGTGGGAGGTGAATTGTGGCTTGGACTTTCCACGGAGGAGGGCGGCGGCTTCAGTTGCTACAGCACCGACGGGGCGGCCTTCGGCGTTGATGAGCCACCACTTGCGCTCGATGTCTACGGATTTTGCGGAGAATGTTTTCATCTCAAATGGAGGTAAAAGGGGACGGGGAAAGTCGTTTGTTTTGGGCTGTTGCACGGGCAAAAGCCCGCTTCCCTTTTGCTGGCTACCTCTTTGTAGCTCGGGCGGAGGGGAGCGGAGCCTACGCTGGAGGGTAGGGGTGTCAAGACATTTTGGGGCTTGAAAATAGGTGGAAATGAGGTGGCGCAATGGGTGGTTTTGCGGGAACCTCGCAGTTTTCTTCTACTAGATGTCAGCTAACCGCAATAAGGATACTCCCGGACGCACGATGATGGGGTTTGCCGTGGTCATTTTGCTCGTGGTGGGGACGCGTTTGCATGACTGGTTTGATCGCCCGAATATCGAGGGGATCAAGTATCCTACGGGGATTGAGGACAATGATTACTATACGGGGCTGGGGGATGATGATTTTTCGCAGCCGAATTTGAAGTTTTGGGGGGCACCGGATGGGTGGGTGCGTGAGAGTATTTCGCCGTCGCCGAAGAAGGATGAGTATATGCAAAAGATTCCGGATCCTCGGACGGGGCGGTTTACCCAGGATCTTTCGCGGCGTTATTTTCTTTACCACTATGAGAAGGAGGAGATTGATGATCGGACGGGGCTTCCTGGGCAGGTTTACGTGAAGGCGGGGCAGAATCAGTATATCGCTTTTGTCCCGGCGACTCCGGTGGAGAGCGATTCCAGCTTGCGAGAGCGGATTGAACCCGCTACCCCTTCCGGCCAGCCATAATCTGCGCTGGCCGTCGCCCACTTGGGTGCGTGCCGTGTGGGGTATGGTGTGGTTTCTTCTTCGAACACTCCTAATACCTTTATCCTTCTGCTCCCGCTCCTATGAGTACGATTCAGCGCGCTCTCCTTTCCGTCTCCGACAAAACTGGCTTAGTCGAATTTGCCAAAGGCCTTGCCAAGCATGGTGTTGAACTCGTCTCGACGGGGGGCACTGCCAAGACACTCGCTGAGGCGGGGCTCGATATTATTGAGATTTCTGATTATACGGGGCTCCCGGAAATGTTTAGTGGTCGGGTGAAGACTCTCCATCCGAAGGTGCACGGAGGGCTGCTTTATCGGAGGGAAGATAAGAAGCATGTCTCGGATGCGAAGACGCACGAGATTCCGCCAATCGATATGCTCGTGGTGAATCTGTATCCTTTTGAGGAAACGGTGGCAGAGGAGGGCGTGACGCTGGAGCAGGCGATCGAGAAGATTGATGTGGGAGGACCGGCGATGGTGCGTGGTGCTTCGAAGAATTACCAGTCGGTCACGGTGGTGACTGATCCTGAGGATTATTCAGTGATCCTTGAGGAGATGGGAGAAGAGGAGGGGGCGACAAGCTTGAAGACTCGTGAGCGCTTGGCGATTAAGGCGTTTTTCCGGACTGCGGAGTACGACAAGGCGATTGCGAGCTACTTGAATGAGGAGCAGGAGACGGAGGCTTCCTTTACTTTGGGGCTGCCGCTGCACGCGGCGCTCCGCTATGGTGATAATCCTCACCAGGAGTCGTCTCTTTACGGGAATTTTGGGGATTATTTCACACAGCTTCAGGGGAAGGATCTTTCTTACACGAATGTGTTGGATATCGAGGCGGCTTCGGTTTTGATTTCAGAATTTGAGCTTCCGACGGTTGCGATTCTCAAGCATACGAATCCTTGTGGTATTGGTTCCGCGCTTGAAGGCGAAGATCTTCGTGATGCGTGGGATAAGGCTTACGAGACGGATAAGCAGGCTCCTTTTGGTGGTGTGATCGTTTGTAATCGGCCGCTTACGGAGAATCTGGCTCGGGTGATTAGCAGTATTTTCACGGATGTGGTGATTGCTCCGGGGTTTGAGCCAGAGGCTCGTGCGATTCTCCAGAAGAAGAAAAATACGCGTCTTATTCAGATGGCGGAAGACCTTTCTGGAATGCTCGAGGCGCAGAAGATTCGCTCGGCTCCGGGTGGAATTTTGGTGATGGATTCGGATCCTAAGACGCTTGGGCTCGAAGAGCTTGAGACGAAGGTGAAAACGAAGCGGCCTCCTACTGCGGAAGAGCTGGAATCGATGAAGTTTGCGATGAAGGTGGTGAAGCACGTTCGTTCGAATGCGATTGTCTTCGCGCGTGCGGATCGGACTCTTGGGATTGGAGCCGGGCAGATGTCCCGTGTTGATTCTTGTCGCATTGCTGTTTGGAAGGCGCAGGAGGCTGGATTGAATCTTGAGGGCTGTGCGGTTGCTTCCGATGCGATGTTCCCCTTTGCGGATGGACTCGTGGCGGCTGCGGAAGCGGGGGCTACGGCGGCGATTCAGCCGGGTGGCTCGATGCGGGACGAGGAGGTGATTGCTGCTGCTGATGAGCGTGAGTTGGCGATGTGTTTCACCGGCTCCCGCCACTTCCTCCATTAAGATTATGAGTGAAAACCGTATTGATGAATTCGCGGCGAAAGTCGTAGAGACGGGCGAGGTCTGGGGGCTTGAGAGCCCTGGCGAGGGCTGGCTTTGTAGTGACAGCGTTGAGTTTGAGGACGTTGATGTGCTCGTTTTCTGGTCGAAAAAATCAGATGCGGCAGCGCACGCGATCGGAGAACTTGCGAAGTATGAGCCTACGTTGATTCCACTGCATGAGTTTATGGAGCGTTGGCTGCCTGGGCTTGGTGAGGATAATCATCTTGTCGGCGTCGATTGGACGACGGAAGGCGACCAAGTGATTGGTGATGAGGTGGAGGCTGAAGACGTTTACGAAGCGATTGAGGCCGAGACAGAATCCGGCGGCTAGCTTATAAAGAACGTATGCATCTCGGAGTAAATATTGATCACGTCGCGACCTTGAGGGAAGCGCGCTACCGGACGATGCGGGATTCGCATAATGCGGAGCCTTCGGTACTCGCTGCGGCGCGCACTGCGGAGCTTGCGGGTGCTGATTCGATTACGGCTCATTTGCGGGCGGATCGGCGGCATATGCAGGATGCTGATATTGATGCGCTGAAGAACGGGATCAGTACGAAGCTGAATTTTGAGATGGGGAATACCCCGGAAATCGTGAGTATTGCTTTGCGGATGGTTCCAGATTTTGCCTGTTTGGTTCCAGAGAATCGTGAAGAGGTGACGACGGAGGGGGGACTTGATGTGGTGGGCCAATTGGAGGCGTTGCGGCGGACGGTCGGGCAGTTGCAGGCGATTGGTACGAAGGTGAGTTTATTTATTGATCCCGAGCCTGAGCAGATTGAGGCGGCGGCGACGCTTCGTGTGAATATGATCGAGCTGCATACGGGGACGTTTGCGAATGTGGCTCCTGGAGCTTTACGGGACGTGGAGGCGAAGAAGCTTGCTGATGCGGCGGTGCTTGCGCATGAGGCGGGCATTCAGGTGAATGCAGGGCATGGGCTTACGACAGAGAATTTACCTGATCTGTGGGTGGTGCCGCATCTTGCGGAACTTAATATCGGGCATCACTTGGTTGCCCGGTCGGTGTTTGTAGGTCTCGCTGAAGCGGTGAAAGAAATTCGCGAGGTAATGGATACTTACCCGCAATGATTCCTCCGGTCGTTCGTATTGCTCCGAGTGAGATCGACGACCGTTTTTCGGAAATTCTCGATGTTCGCTCGCCGGGTGAATTCGCGGAGGATCATTTACCTGGTGCGATTAATTTGCCGGTGCTGGATGATGCGGAGCGTGCAGAAGTGGGGACGCTGTATAAGCAGGTGAGTCCATTTGTGGCGCGGAAGATTGGTGCGGCGAAGATTGCGCGAAATGTGGCGGCGGCTCTTGAGGGGCGTTTGGCGGATAATCCGCCGGGGTACCGGCCGCTTGTCTATTGCTGGCGGGGAGGGCAGCGCTCGGGGAGTATTGCGACGATTTTTTCGGGGATTGGGTGGCCGGTGGCGGTGCTGGAAGGGGGCTATGATGCGTATCGGCGGTTCGTCCGAGATGGGCTTGAGCAGGTGACGCGTGAGGGGCATTTAGATTTTCGGCTCATTGGTGGGCTGACGGGTTCGGGAAAAACGGTTTTATTGGATGCGCTTGTGGAAGCGGGGCATCAGGTGCTGGATTTGGAGGGCTTGGCAAACCACCGAGGATCGCTTCTTGGGCGCTCGTATCCGGTGCCGGTGCAGCCTACGCAGAAGGCTTTTGAGAATGCGGTATTCAATGTTCTCCAAAATTGTGAGCCTGGGCGTCCCGTATTTGTGGAATCGGAGAGCAATAAGGTAGGAGATCTTCACGTGCCGCCCGGGCTTTGGGGGCGGATGCGGACGTGTCCGGCAATTGAAATTGCTGTGCCGCAGGGGGCGAGGGCAAGGTATCTCTTAGAAGCGTATCCTCATTTTGTGGAGGATCCGGAGCATTTGGTGGCGACGCTAGACCCGCTGCGGAAGCATTTGGGGAATGCGCTGATTGATGACTGGAATGCGCTGATTGCTGCCGGAGAGTGGCAGCAATTTGTGGAGAGCTCGCTAGAGAACCACTACGATCCGGCTTACACGCGGTCGCGGAAACGGCTGTTTCAGCCTCCGGCCAAAACTATCGAGATGGCGGAGGTGACGGATCCTGAATTAGAAAAGGCAGTAAGGATTTTGGCGTAAATAGCCGGCCCGTTCTATTCTTCCAAGTATAGGTAACGCCCACAATTTTCGCACGTGGTGGGTTCCTTTCGAGCTTTCACTGCTAGAGCGGTCGCTGAGGTGACTTTCATGTGGCAGCCGCCGCAGACGCCATGCTTGAGGGCGGATACTGCGACGCCATGCTTGGTGGTGATGAGGCGGGTGTAGGTGGTGAGCATCATGTGATCGAGGCCTTCGGTGAGAGGCTCTCTGGCGGCTTCGATTTCGATGATCTGGGCTTTTGCTGCGGCAGTGCGCTCGTTGAGTTCAGTGAGGTCTCGATCGACGTCGGCCTGGGTTTCCGCGAGAGCGGCTTTGGCTCTTTTGAGTTCTTCGCTGATCGGCTCTGCGACTTCCATGAGCTCGAGCTCTTTGTCTTCGAGCGAGATGACTTCTTCTTCGTAGCGCTTGATTTCACCGGCGAGGGCGGTGAATTCATCGTTCTTTTTCGTCTCGTATTGCTGAGTTTTGAGGCGGCTGATGGTATTTCTCCGGGTCTCGATATCGAGTTGGAGAGTCTTGGTGGCGAGGTCGTTTTCGTTGAGCTTTCCCTGGGCGGTGGCGACGTCTGCGGTGTCGCTGGCGAGCTTGTCTTTGATGCTCTGCTCCTCCATGGGCAGGCGCTTGAGTTCCTTCTTGAGCGCGAGGATTTTCTGGTCGCGATCCTGGAGGATGAGGAGGGATTTTATTTCTGGGAGCATGGGAGAGGGAAAGTTAGTAGAGTTCGACGGGGGAGCGTTTGCCGTTTTCTGGGGAGCGTGAGGCGGCGAGTTCTTCGCCGAGGGTGGCGACGCGGAGGTTCCAGATGTCGTCGTTAATTTTCGAGAAGACGTCGAGATCGAAGTGATCCGGGGGAGAGAGTTTAGCTTTGGCGAGTTCGACTCGTCGGAGTGAATCGTGGAGGGCGGGCTCGGGCACTTTTTCGAGGATTTTTTTGGCGTCTTCTACCATTTCGAGGCGGTGGCAGATCATGCAGAGGTCGTTGCCTGCTTTGATTGCTTCTTGAATGGTCTGCTCGAAACCGACTTCGTTGAGGATGGCTCCCATGTCGAGGTCGTCGGTCATGACGAGTGAATCATCGAAGCCGAGTTGGTCCCGGAGGAATTTGGTGATGATGTTATGCGAAAGTGAGGATGGCCAGCGGTTGCGGTCTGGATCGAAGGCGGGGTAGTAGGCGTGGCCGATCATCATCGAATCGAGTTCATCGAGGAGGGCGGTGAAGGGGATGAGTTCTTCGGCGAGCATTTGCTCTTTAGAGCGGTTGATCACGGGAAGTTCTTCGTGGGGATCGACTTCAGCGGGGCCGTAGGCGGGGAAGTGTTTTCCGCAGGAGAGGATTCCTTGGCTGCGCATGGCGCGATTGAAAATGCCTGCGTTGTCGATGACTTCTTGCGGGTTCGTGCCGTAGCAGCGGCCTTTAAGGGAATTATCTGCTTCGTCATCGTAGGAGATATCGAGGACGGGACAGAGATCGAGATTGAAGCCGAAGTGGCGGAGGAGCTTTCCGGTGATGCGGCCGTGCTCTTTGATGAGGGCGCGGTCTCCTTTTTCACGGAGCTGCTGGGCGTTGGGGGGTTCCTGGCCGATTTCGCGGAGGCGGGAGACGCGGCCGCCTTCTTGGTCGATGGTGATGATTGGTTCGATGTCCGAGAGATCGCGAAGGTCGTCGGTGAGTTTCCGGAGTTGCTCCGGGCTTTTGATGTTGCGGGAGAAGAGGATGAACCCACCGGGCTGAATGCGCTTGAGGCGGGCGGCGGTCTCGGGATCGAGTTCAGGTCCGGGGACGCCGGTGAGGAGGAGTTGACCGAGCGGGAGTGCTTCCATAGTGTCGGCGATGATTGCAGGCTTGGGAGAGGAAAACAAAGAGAAAGTCGCCCGTCGTGCCGTACTGGCGGCATTGGCTGGGAGCATGCTTTCGAGCTGTCGTTCATCGGCGTCTCTGACGGTGCCGAATGGTGGGGGGGCGCCGATGCTTGGGATTGATGTTCTTGAGGCCACGGGCTTCTCTGCGCTGGCGGGCAAACGTGTCGCGCTGATTACTAATCAGACGAGTGTAAACCGCCGAGGAAGGATGACGCGCGAGGTGCTGGCCCGGGCTTCACAGGTGAATTTGGTGAAACTTTTCACTCCTGAGCACGGGCTTGATGGTCGTGTGCGTGCGGGGGTGAAAGTCCAGACGGAGAAAGATTCCGTGACGGGGCTTACTGCGTTTTCCCTCTATGGCCAGTATCGAAAGCCGACCTCTTGGATGCTTCAGGGGATTGATGTTCTTGTCTTCGATCTGCAAGATATCGGCTGCCGTAGTTATACTTACATCAGCACGATGATACGGGCGATGGAGGCGTGCGCTGAATCGAATAAAGAATTCGTCGTGCTCGACCGGCCGAATCCGCTGGGCGGAAACCGCATTGAGGGGCCGGGGCTGGTGCGGAGATGGCAGAGTTTCGTTAGTGAAATTCCGGTGCCTTATGTGCATGGAATGACCGCTGGAGAGCTTGCGATCATGACGAATGAGAGCGGCTGGATAAAACGCAAGGCTCGTCTCGGGGTGGTGAAAATGCGCAATTGGACCCGCTCGATGACTTCGCCCGGCTTGCGGCTTCCGTGGGTGGCGACGTCGCCAAATATTCCGAATCGTGATTCGCCTTTTTACTATGCTGCTACTGGGATGCTGGGAGGTCTGGCGAATGTGGATATTGGAATCGGCACGAATCGCCCCTTCGAGTATGCGGGAGCAGAGGGGATTGATGCTCGGAGCTTTCGCGCGGCGCTTGATCGGCGTGGATTTCCTGGGGTGCGTTTTTCTGAATATTCTAGTTCCCGGAAGCCCGGATTTGTGGGGGTGCGGATGCGGATCGATGCGAATACGCCTGCGGATCTGACTTATCTCGACGTCGCCTTGATGTCTGAGATTAATCGTCGGACGAATGGGCGCCCTTTTGCCACGGCGTCCAAATCGCAGATGGATCTTTTCCACAAAGTGGCTGGGACGGATCGTCTTGCGCGCGACATTCGCCGTGGGGTCGACCCTGCGACGATTGCGGCTGGCTGGCGCAGCGGAGTCGAGAGTTTCCGGCGCAGCCGAGGGCGATTTTTGCTCTACGCGTAGTGGATTTTCCGTTTAGGGTGCGCGCCCCCCTATGAGTGAAAAATCATCAGAAAGTGCCGGAGTGAAGGCCGCACGCGCGACCGGTTTGGTCTCGATTGCAATCATGTGTAGCCGGGTTCTCGGGCTGATACGCGAGCAGGTATTTGCGGCGCTTTTCGGAGCAAACGCGATGACCGATGCATTTTGGATGGCATTTAAGGTGCCGAATTTGATGCGTGATCTTTTTGCTGAAGGCGCACTTTCGACCGCTTTCGTCACGACCTTCACCAAGAAGATCGAAAATGAGGGGGACGAATCTGCTTGGGCGCTGGCGCGCAAAATGGCAACGCTGGCAGCTGTGTTTATGAGTGGAGTGGTCGCGCTTGGAATGTTTTTTGCGCCACAAGTGGTTGGTGTGATCGCGGATGGATTCGATGCCGATAAACAGTTGTTCACTGTGGTTCTCGTCCGCGTGATGTTTCCATTTATCGCCATTGTTTCGCTTTCTGCGCTCGTGATGGGGATGCTCAATGCGAAGGGGAGGTTCTTTGTTCCGGCGATTGCTTCGAGTTTCTTTAATCTTGGCTGTATCATTGGTGGGTTCCTCATCGGGCGTGCTATGGATCCTGAATGGGGGCCTCAAGCGCTCGTAGGGTTTTCGATTGGAACGCTAATTGGAGGTCTCGCTCAGCTTGGAGTGCAATTGCCTAGCGTTTATAAAGCTGGGTTTCGCTTTCGGCCGGACTTTCGCTGGAATGATTCTGGGGTGAAGAAGGTGCTCTCGCTGATGCTTCCTGCAGTGATTGCGGGCAGTGCGATTCAGGTGAGCGTGATGCTTAATGCGTTCTTTGCCTCCCATTTAGAATCTGGGTCGCTGAGTTGGATTCAAAACGCGTTCCGCTTGATGCAGCTTCCGCTGGGTATCTTTGGCGTCGCCATTGGAATGGTGACACTCCCGGCAGTGTCGCGTGCGGCGAAGCAGGGGATTACGCCTGAATTTGGAGAGATCTTGGGGCGGGGGATGCGGATGGTGCTTTTACTTACGCTGCCTTCGGCGCTTGGTCTGGCGATCCTGGCCGAACCTGTGATTTCGGTGATTTATGAGCGTGGCAAATTTGAGCCGCGTGATACGCAGATGGCGGCGCTTGCTCTTCGCGCATATGCCATGGGGCTCGTGTTCTATTCGGGGATCAAAGTGGTGCAGCCTGCTTTCTATGCGGTCGATAAACGGTGGGTTCCGATGTGGGTGAGTATTGGTGTTATTTGCCTTACGGCTGCAGCGAATTGGTATGTCGTTTTTGTGGCAAAACTTGGGCACGACTCTCTTGCGCTTACGACCTCGATTGGGGCGTTTGTGAATTTTTGCACGCTCTATTTTGTGATGGCGAAGGTTGCAGGGTCGCTTGATACGAGAAAGCTCACGCTTACGCTGGCGAAGCTGACCGTTGCTTCTGCGGCACTCATCGGAGTGTGTCTTGCGGGACAGCGATATGTGATGGCGGGCTGGGCTGATTTCGGAATTGTCGGGCGTCTTGGGACGTTGCTTCCGACTATTGGGGTGGCCGCGATTGTATTCTTTGCTGTCGCATTATTACTCAAGGTGGAGGAGACGACGCAATTATTCGGAATCGTGCGCCGTAAGGTTGGGCGCTGATTTGATCCAATTTCCTTATTTTAATCATGTCTATTCCCATTCTTGGTATTGATCTTGGCACCACGAATTCAGCCGTAGGCGTTGTGGATTCTGGGTTTCCTATTCTGCTTGCCGATGCCGCAGGAAAACGGCTTACGCCCTCGGTGGTACACTACCTTGATGGTGGTGGAATCACGGTGGGAGAGGCGGCGGCTCGCTCAAAAGTCACTGCGCCGGATCGTGTGATTTCTTCTATTAAGCGTAAGATGGGTGAGGGGAATCACCCGGAAGAGGTATCTGCTGAAATTCTAAAGCACCTCAAAGGGATCGCGGAGGCGGCTTTGGAGCAGGAGGTCTCGCAGGCGGTGATTACGGTGCCTGCCTATTTTAATGATGGGCAGAGGAATGCGACTAAGCGAGCGGGGGAACTCGCAGGGCTCGAAGTCGTGCGTATTCTTAATGAACCTACGGCGGCGGCGCTGGCTTATGGGCTCGATAAGTTAGAAGATAAATCGACTGTCGCTGTTTATGATCTTGGTGGTGGTACGTTTGATATTTCTATCTTGGAATTGCATGATGGTGTCTTCCGGGTGCTGGCGACGCAGGGGGATACCAGTCTTGGTGGAGATGATTTTGATATTGCCTTGGCGGAATTTATCTGGCGAGAAGGGGGCGATGGTTCGGCTTTTTCTTCTCTGGAACCTTCGGTGATGGCGACGGTGCTTGGTGCTGCAGAGATACTGAAGAAGGAGCTTTCGGAGAAGGCTGAGGCGACGGTGCGGCTTCCTTTTGTTCTTCCTGGGCACCATTTGGAAGTGGATGTTACGCGCGAGGATTTTGATCGTGTGATCCGCCCGATTTTACAGAGAACTGTTTCTCCATGCCGCCGGGCGCTGGCGGATTCGGGGGTGGCATTGGAGAAGTTGGATGCAGTGATCGTGGTGGGGGGAAGTACTCGGAGTCCTGGGGTGCGCGCGCTTGTCGCGGAAATTTTTGAGCAAGAGGTGGATACTGGGCAGCACCCGGATGAGGCGATTGCTCTTGGTGCGGTGATTCAGGCGGGGATTATTGAGGGATCGCTGAGGAATATGGTGTTGCTTGATGTGACGCCGCTCTCGCTTGGAATTGAAACATTCGGGGGGCTGATGAATGTGATTATCCCGCGGAATACGACGATCCCGGCGAAGGCGGGGGAGATGTTTACCAATGCGGTGCCGAATCAGGAGGCGATGCTGGTCCGGGTGCTTCAGGGGGAGCGTGAGATTGCGAATGATAATTGGGAGCTGGGTAAGGTGGAGTTGAGCTTTACTCCAGGGCCGAAGGCGAGCGCGCGGGTGGGGGTGCAATTTCGGATTGATGAAAATGGTATCTTAGAGGTGCTGGCGCGCGATACGGCGACGAATGAAGATACCATTCTTGAGATACAATCGGCGGCGGTGGATGTGGACGATGAGGCGGTAGAGACGATGATTAGTGAATCGGTGGAGCACGCGTTCACTGATATGGCACAGCGGCAATGGGTCGAGGATGAGCAGCATGCTCAAGAGCTCTTGGCGGCACTTACTCCATCACTTGAGATTTTAGGTGATGAAATTGAGCCGGATTACTTAGAGCGAATTTGCTCTGCGGAAGCTGCGGTGAAGGCTGCTCTTGAAGGGAATGAGCATCTGCGGCTGAAGGAAGCGGCGAAGATGCTTGAGGCGGAGACGGAGCAGCTTGCGGTGATGCTGGTGGAAAAGATGTCGGGGATTTCTTAGCGGCGCTTTTTCTGATAACTTCGCACTTCGAATTCGGGCGTGGTGAACGTCACTTCTGGTTTTTCGAAGAGGTGCTCGAATGCGGGGAAAACGGTGTCTCCTTGGTATGGCTCGAAGATGTAGCTGAGGCAGATTTCATCACAGCGCTCTAGGAGCGTCTTGTAGAGCTGGCCTCCGCCGATGAGGAAGACTTCACCTTTGAGGCCGAGTGTTTCTAGCGCAGCGGGGGAACTAATGACTTCTGCGCCGGGAAGCTCAGATGTGCTGCGGCTGATGACGATATTCCTCCGGCCAGGAAGTGGGCGGAACTTATCGGGAATCGATTCCCAGGTGCGGCGTCCCATGATGACGGTGCCTTTTCCTGTGCGCTTTTTGAAGTGCTTGAGATCGGCGGGCAGGTGCCAGGGGAGGTCGCCATTATTGCCAATGACGCGGTTGGAGGCCATCGCGACGACGGCGGTGAGCTTCATACGGCAATGGGGGCTTTAATCCCGGGGTGCGGGTCGTAATTTGTGATGGTGATGTCTTCGAAGGTGAAGTCTTCTAACTTCGAGATGTCGGGATTTAATTCGAGCGAGGGCGCGGGGCGTGGATCTCGGGAGAGCTGGAGGCGGGTCTGATCGAGATGATTCGAATAGATGTGCATGTCGCCGATGGTGTGGACGAATTCGCCTGGCTTCAGGCCGCAGACTTGCGCGACCATGGCTGTGAGTAGGGCGTAGGATGCGATATTGAAGGGGACGCCAAGGAATAGGTCTGCGCTGCGCTGGTAGAGCTGGCAGGATAGTTCATCGCCGTTCTTTCCGCCTACGAAGAACTGAAACATCGTGTGGCAGGGGGGGAGTGCCATGTGCTCGACTTCAGCGACGTTCCAGGCAGAGACGATGTGGCGGCGGCTTGCGGGGTTTTCCTGAATGCTTTTGAGGACGGTCTGAATTTGATCGTGGGTGCGGCCATCGGCACCTTTCCAGCTGCGCCATTGGGAGCCGTAGACGGGGCCGAGGTCGCCGTTTTCATCGGCCCATTCGTCCCAGATTTTGACGCCGTTTTCTTGGAGGTAGCGGATGTTGGTATCGCCTTTGAGGAACCAGAGTAGCTCGTGGATGATGGAGCGGAGGTGCAGCTTTTTGGTGGTGACGAGTGGGAATTTACCGTCGCGCAGGGAGTAGCGGGCTTGCGATCCAAAGACGGCGTAGGTGCCGGTGCCGGTGCGGTCTTCGCGGAAGGTGCCGTGGTCGAGGGTGTGCTGGAGGAGCTGGAGGTAGGCTTCCATTAGGGCTTTTTTTTCTTTTTCGGTTTGAGTGCTTCGGCGTGCCCGGGGTCGGAAGGGTGGGGGAGCTTCTGGCGTTTGCGTGCGGCGGCGGAGGTGATGTCATCGCTGGTGCCGTGAGTTTTATCGGCTCCTGCGGAAGTGGCAGTGAGGATTCCCTTGGTGGAAGGTGTGAATTGGAATGGGGTGCCCCAAGGATCGTCTAGAGAGATGAGCGGGCCAAAGTGGATGAGTGCGGGATTGGGGGAGTCTTCCCGGGTGGCTAGCAGGCGGGCGCTGCGGCGCTTGAGTCTGCGTTGGGCGGCATCGATGTAGTTTACCGTGGGGTCTTCGAAGGCTTCGAGGACCCGGGCGATGGCTTGGTGATCGGAAGTGGGGAGGGGCGTTTCTTCAGCTTTGGTGTATTCGTAGGCTGCTTCTTCGTAAATCATGGCAAGACCCGATGCGGCGAGGGGCACGGCGATCTTATCGTAGGCTTTGGAGCCGCTGAGGAGGATGGTCGCGGAGGCTCCGGCGAAGGCCGCGATTGCGAGGGCTATGGAAACAATAGGGGGCACAGAAAAAGGCAGGTTGCTGCACGTAGGAGAGGGATCAAGCCGCAAATATCTCTCGGAAAACTTGTAGGGAATGCTCTGGCGCGGTATGATCGAGGGAACGTCGAATTCATGCACTTGCGCCTCATCTCCCTACTTCTAGGAGCGGTGATCGCGGGGGCTCCCTGCGCCTGGGGAGATCCCGCAGAATCATCCGCTTCATCTACGAAAACTGCCAAAACGGAATCAAAAAAAACCGAGAAAAAGCGTCGTGGGCTTTTCGGATTTTTTAAACGTAAGCCGGTGGCGGCGAAGTCTGCTTCGGCGAAAAAGCAGGGTGAGGAAGAGTCTTCGGAGCGCAGGCGGAAGACGTTTGTGACGACGCAGGATCGGGTGCCGTTTTATCGCTGGGGGCCGATTCAAGTGGGCGGACCAGACCGTTTTTTGGCGGATAAGCTCCTCGTTGTTGTGGTGAAAGAAGATAAGGGGTGGACTGAAATAGTTTTGGATAATGGGGAGAAGGGGGTGGTGCCATCGGATCAGCTGCGGAAGGCCAAGGCATCCGATTTCCCGGTGCAGGTAGCGAAGAAAAAGCCGAAGGCAAAACCGTCCAAGGAGGTGGTGGTCTTTGAGAATGTGCCTGCGCCGCCTCTTCCGGAGCTTGAAGCGTTTGATTTAGGCGAGCTTGAGCAGCCGGTGGTAATCGACGTCATGGATAATCCATTGCTGTTTCCGGCGGTATTACCTGAAGATCTTCCAAACTGATGCGTGGCCTGTGCATGGTGGTCTTGGTGTGCGCGATTCTCGCAGCGAGCCGGGGTGTCTCGTCGGCTGAGCCTCTTGGGCCAGAGGTTCGCCAACTTATTGTGGCTACGGCTCCCGGCTGGTCGGATCACCGTGGTTTTCTGCACCGCTTCGAGCGTGATTCGGAGGGGCGTTGGGTTCTTCAAGGCAAGGCTCCGATTGCGGTGCTCTTTGGAAAAAATGGTTTGGGGTGGGGGATCGGGGCACGCCCGAATCCGGTGGTGAAGGGGGAGCCGGTGAAGCGGGAAGGAGATCGCCGCGCGCCCACTGGTGTCTTCGCCATTGGGACGGTTTACGGCTATGCGGCAGGGCTTCCGAAGGGGGCGCAGGGATTTCCTTATCGCCAGGTCTCCAAGTGGGATGCTTGGATCGATGATCCGAAGCATCCGCAGTATAATCGGCATGTCGTGGTAGATCCGGCGAATGTGCCGGCGTGGTTTTCCAAGGAAAAAATGCGCCATGGTGACGACGCCTATCGCTGGCTTGTTGAGGTGCGGCACAATTCTGATCCGCCGGTGCCGGGTGCTGGCAGTGCAATATTCATGCATGTCCGCCGCGGCGAAAACCGCGCCACTCATGGCTGTACCACTATGACTCGGGCAAATCTTGAGGCTCTCCTCCGCTGGCTTCGACCCGATGCCAGCCCTCACTTCGTTCTCCTTCCGGAACCGGTCTATCCGCGAGTCCAGGCAGCTTGGGGCTTACCTCCGCTGCCGAATTAACACCACAATACCCGCTTTCATTATGGACGCTCTCACTGCAATCGCCTTCTGCCCCAGCTGCTACGAGGCGATCGATATTCCCGTCCCCCCGCCTACGGAGGTTCCGTGCGAGGTCGATTACGACTGCCATGTCTGTTGTAATCCGATGCTTGTGCAGTTTTCACCCGGGGGGGCACTGGGCGAGGTCGTTGCGGAAGCGCATGGAATTGGCGAGTAGGGGTGTGTTTTAGAGTTCTAAATAATCGAGAGTTCTTCCGGTTGCTCCCTTGGCGGGGTGCTCTAGGCTCGCGCTCCCTATGTTTAGCTCCCCTGTATTCTGGGTCGTGGTCGGATTTTTCGCCATGATCGTCGTTGCCTCATTTTTTGAGTGGACGCTCCATCGTTATTTCATGCATAAAAACGTGAAGTGGTTTTCCTATCCCTTTAAGTCGCACGCCCTCGTTCACCATCAGCTTTTTAAGGCTGATCATACGTATCACGTCCACAAAAAAGAAGACGAAGCCGAAATCCCCATGGCTTGGTGGAACGGGCCGGCGATTATTTTTGGCTGCTGCCTTCCTTTCATCGCGGGCTCTCTCATCCTTGGCCATTGGTGGATGCTCCTTGGAGGATTCGTAAGCGCTACCCTCTATTATATCGCCTATGAATACATGCACTTTTGCATGCACAAACCGCGTGAACGTTCAGTGGAGCGCAATGGAATTTTCTTCCGCCTCAACGGACATCATCTCCTTCATCACCGCTACATGCACAAGAATTTCAACGTGGTGCTTCCTTTGGCTGATGCTCTCACGGGGACGCTTCTAGTTCGTTCGAAAGTCTCTTTTGCTCAGGCTCGTGGGCCTCGCGTCCCGGATGTGCAGCCGCTTAAGAAAGCGGCTTAAGAAAGCGGCTTTCTACAGGTGGAATCTCAATATAGTTGGTCAGTTTTCTGATTACTGAATGGGTTTCCGAAATGCCGAGTTTTTGCCATACTCCTATTCTAAAATGGAAAGCGAATGTAGTGAGCACAGGAGTGTTCCCCCGTTGGCTGAGATGATTGCATCAAGGCCGAGGACATGGGCATGATCCTTTCAGTTTGGATTAATGAAATCATTTTCAATTCGGGAAATTTAGAGAGCCAGTTCCAAATTTCATAAAAAAAGACGCTGCGAACATGGCAATAACTAAGCCGGTGATTAGGAGGATCCCTAATTCCTGCAGCTGTAATTTCACGATGGTGTTTCGGGCGCAGCCGATGCGGGTGAGGATGCGCCATTCGTTTTGCCGGAGGCGAAGGGAGAGGAGCACGACTAGGGTGGTGAATAGTCCGGCGGCGGCGTAGACGAGCCAACTGGCTCGGTCGAGGAAGCGTTTGATTTTGAAGACGACGCCTAGGAGTTCTGCGATGACGAGATTGGGGACGAGGATCTGTCTTGTCTCGGAGGTGCTGAATTTGCCTTTGAGTAGGGTGGTGGCTTTGGGGGTGTCGGGCGTGATGATTGCGCTGGAGACGGGGTAGGTGGTTTCACTTCCGTGGAAGTGGAAGCTGCCGATGTTTTCCGGGGTGATTTCGTTGTATTGGAGGATGGCGGGGCTGGCTTGGAGGGTGGTGCCGTTTTTCGTAAGGACGTCTTCGGGGGATTTTTCGAGGTCGCTGTGGCCGTGGCCAATTCCGGCGACGGTCCAGGTGGTTTTGATGTCGGTGAAGGCGGCGTCATCATCGGGAGTGTTGGTTTCTTTGAGGACTCCGGTGATGCGCATTTTTAGGGGGTAGGTCGCGGCGATATTGAAGAGGGAGGCTTGATCGGTGAGGAGGTGGTCTCCGGGGGTAAGATTGAGGCGTTTGGCGACGGCGGAGCCGAGGATGACGTCGCCGAGCCGAAGGGGGAGGGTGCCGGTGGCGGGGGTGAGGTGGCGAAATTTGAAATAACTTAGATTGGTGCCGACCAATGGGGCTCCGCCTGCGGTGAATTGGAGGTGGAGGGGGATGGCGTTTTTAATTTCGGATACTTCTTTCGCATTGAGCGGGCTTTCCAGGGGGCCGGAAAAGTAGAGGGATTTCAGGACGAGGTCGTAGCGGTCGCCTTTTGCTCCAAGGACGAGTGGGGTGGCGGCGGCGCGTGCGGTAAGGTCAGCTTGGTAGGTGCGGACAAGGACGGTGAGGGCGAGTGGGAGGAAGGCGGTGAGGGCGAAGGCTAAGGAGAGCAGCAGCGCTTTCACCTTGTGGGCGCGGAGGTAGGCGAGGGTGAGCTTCATGCTGTGATCTCGGCTAGGTCGACGGTGCGCGAATGGCGGGCTGCTGCCGCGGGGTCGTGCGTGATGGTGAGCAGGGCGGTGCCGTGGGTGAGGGCAGTTTTTAGGAGGAGGTCGAGAGCCTTTGTGGCGGTGCCAGCATCGAGGCCGGAGGTGGGCTCATCGGCTACGATTAACGAGGGCTTTGTGATGAGTGCTCTCGCGAGGGCGATTCGCTGGCGCTCGCCACCGGAGAGTTCGGCGGGCTTTGCGGAAAGCCGGTGTGCAATTCCTAGTGCTTCTGCGAGTGCGCGGCTGCGCTGGGAGGCTTCATCATCGAGGATGAGCGCGGGGGTGATGAAGTAGGGGAGGAGGATGTTTTCAAATGCCGATAAATATTCGATCAGCCCGCCATCCTGAAAGAGAAAGCCGATATTTCGCGAGCGAAATGCCCGCCGTGGTGCATCTGAGATGGACGAGAGAGGCTCCCCAGAAAAATCAATGGAGCCTTCTTGTGGGACTAGGATTCCGGTAAGTAGCTGGGCGAGGGTGGTTTTGCCCGAGCCCGAGGTGCCGGTGAGGGCGAGGGTCTCTCCGCGTGCGATTTGGAAGTCGGGCACGCGGAGTTGGAAGCTGCTTGCGGGGTAGCGGAAGGCGATATCCCGCGCCTTTACTAGGAGGGGGGGCTCCATTTCTTTTCTCCGTGGCTTCGTGCCTTCGTGTGAGTTGTTCACGGTGGGGCTTTGGTTGGATCTCACACGAAGCCACGAAGAGATGATGGCTTATTAGATCTCGGTTTCCTCGTTGGGGACGGGGACGATTACTTTTGTGTCCGGGAGGTGTTCTTGGATTTGTTGTTGGAACCAGCCTAGGGCGTCGGGGTCGCCGTGGACGAGGACGCATTTTTTGGGTTTTACGTCGATGATGTAGTCCAAGAGGTGATCGCGGGGGGCGTGGCCGGAGAAGTCGTAGACTTCTACTTGGCAGTTGAGCTGGATTTTGGGCTTTTCGGGGTCGAGCTCGACCATGTCGCCGTTTTTAGCTTCGCGGATTTTTCCGGCGGGGGAGTCGGGCGCGGCGTAGCCGACGAAGAGGAGGGCGTTTTTCGGGTTGTCGAGGAACTGGAAGGCGAAGCCGTTGGAGACGGTTTTTTCGCTCATCATGCCGCTGGAGAGGGCGTAGATGCAGCCGGGTGAGTAGCGGAGCTCTTTGCGCGTGCGGCGGTTTCGCGAGCGCTTGTTCATCTGGATGTCGATGTCTTCGAGGATTTTGAGGCCGGGGTAGTTGCGGCGGACTTTGTCGGCGAAGCGGTCGAAGATGCCGGTCATTTTGGTGGAGAGGCCACCGATGAAGAGGGGGGTTTTCTCGGGGATGATGCCGTCGGCCTTGAAGTTGTCGATCATGACGCAGGCTTCCTGGGTCTTGCCCATGGCGAAGACGGGGATGAGGACGCTGCCGCCACGCTTGAGTGTTTCGGCGATAGCCGCACCGAGCTTGGCTTCTTCGGCTTCGCGGGTGTATTTGGGGTCGCGGGGGACGGCTCCGCGGGTGGTCTCGATGATGAGGGTGTCGATATTTTCCTCGGGGAAGTAGGCTCCGACGGTGAGCGTCTGGTCTTCGAAATTGACGTCGCCGGTGTAGAAGATGCGGTCTTTGCCGTCTTCGATCATGACGCCGCAGGAGCCGAGGATGTGACCGGCGTCGTAGAAGGTGATCATGGTCTTGCCTTCTTTTTTGCCGAGGGGGAATGCTTTGTCGTAGCCGCGGGTGTTCCAGCTTTCGGTGACGTGATCGAGCTCGCGGTGGGTGAAGAAGGGGTATTCTTGGATGCCGAGCTCGTCGCGCTTGCTGGACATGACGTTCACGGAATTGTGAAGCATGGCGTCGGCGAGGGCGGCGGTGGGCTCGGTCATGTAGACCTGGGCTTCTGTCTGCTCGGCCATGAGGACGGGGAGAGAGCCGACGTGATCGAGGTGGGAGTGGGAGATGACGATGGCGTCGACCGATTTTTCCGGCAGGTGGCCGAAGTCGGGGATCGAGGCGAGGCCTTCTTCTTTGGGATCCATCCCGGAATCGAGGACGAGGCGGGTGCCGTCTGCGGTTTCGAGGAGGTAGGAATTGGCGCCGATTTCGTTGCGGCGAGTAAGGTTGGTAAGTCGCATTTTTTAAGGGGGGGAGGCTCGTTCGGAGGAAGGGGATTGCAAGGGGAAGGGTGGAGCGGAGGGATTTGGATAAAAGGCGTTTTACCCGGAGGCTCGCCCGGGTAGGTTCCGTGCCGATGGGTTATCGTGTGCTTCAAATTGTGATCGTTGGCTTTTGGGCGATCATGACGGGATTGCTGGTGCGGAGCGTGGTCTCGGAGGCTGCGCGGTATACGGAGGTGTCGATGGTGGAATTTGCGGGGCAGGTCTTGGCGAAGCGGGTGCAGTCGCCGAGGTTACTCATTTTTGCGGATGGTGTGGAGGTGGGGAATGCGATGGTTTTCTCACAGCCGACGAATCGTGAGGAGGGTTCTGGATATTTGGTGAGGATAAATGGGACGCTCGATACCGCGCATTTTGCGAATAGCGGAAATGTGAGTGTGGCGACGGCTGTTTCGCCGAAGCTTCGGTTTGGGATTACGGCGCAGCTCGACCAGGCAGGGGCTACTGAAAATGTGAATCTCATGCTGCGGCCACAGTCGACCGCGCTCGAAGTGAGTCTTGGTTATGCGCCAGGGGCCAAGGGGCTCACTTATAATATTACAGATGGCGAGAAGGTGATGTATTCAAATGAAGGTGGAGGTGGGCTTGATGTGTTGCCTATGGCGGCGCTTGCTGCAGGCGGGCTTCCTTTTGCCGGACTGCCCTCAGGCTTGGACGAGATGGCGATTGCGGAGAAGAAGGGCTCGATCTCGGAGCTATTTGTGGCGAAGAAGGGAAAGGCAAAGATGGGCAAGCATGATTTCAGTGCTTACGTATTGGAATTTACAACTCCACTTGGAGGCGAGCCGGTACGGCTGGTCTTCTCGATATCGGGTGAGTTGATGGCGGTCGAGAACATTCCGGGGCACACGATTATTGCTGAATCGTTTGTCGTGCCGGCGGAGCCTGGCGAGAAGCATGTGCTCACTGATTGGTAGTTTTCAATCTTCTCTCCCTCGTTTGAATTTATGATCGAAACTCAATCCCTCACAATGCACTATGGCGATCTCGTGGCGCTCGATGGTCTCGACCTTAAAGTGGAACAGGGGGAGTTTTTCGCCTTTCTCGGACCGAATGCTGCGGGGAAGACGACGACAATTAAGCTCCTTACCGGGCTTCTCCAACCGACTAGGGGGATGGCAAAACTTTGCGGTATCGATATCCACCAGCATCCGATCGAGGCGAAGCGAAAACTGGGCTACGTGCCTGATGTGGCCGTTTTTTATGAGAAGCTGACAGCGCTGGAATTTATGGAATTCACGGCGGATCTTTTCGAGATGGATTCGGCTCCAGCACGTGCGGAGACCTCGCGGCTTTTTGAGCGTTTCGATCTCGGCCCTTATGCGGGTGAGCAGGCAGAAAACCTCTCGCATGGCACCCGGCAGCGTCTCGCGATCGCTGCTGCGCTGCTTCATAATCCAGAAATCGTCATCATCGATGAGCCGATGGTGGGGCTCGATCCAATCCACGCGAGGACGGTAAAGGAGGAGCTTCGTGAGCGTGCGAGCCAGGGGACGACGGTTTTTATGTCGACCCATTTGCTCAATATCGCCGAAGAGCTGGCCGACCGAATTGCCGTGATTCATCACGGAAAACTCGTCGAATTAGGCACGCTCGCGGAGCTACGATCTCGCACTGGTGGGAGTCATGCACTTGAGGCGATGTTTCTCGATATGGTCGCTGCCACACCGGAGAGTTCTGGTGCTAGGCACTAGTTCACAAATTTCCCCTAAGGCGTTTACTTATTTAGGCGTCTTTGAAAAGCGATTGCAAAGCTTCCTGCTCCCGCTAAAACTGATACCTAGCCTCCGGTCTTATGCCGATTTAGGCATTTCTTAAGCCCATCAGCCCAACACTCTTCGAATTTAAACCTGTGATGACCCCTTCTGCCACCACTAGCTCATTAAAGATGCGCATCGCCGCGACGGCTGTCGCCCTGGCCTCAATTTCTGCTGCTCCCCGGGTGTTTGCTCAGGATGGTGAAGTTGCCGAAGCTGCTACCGAGCTCACTCTCATGAGTCTTATCGGCCAGGGTGGGTGGGCAATGTGGCCACTTGGTCTCCTTTCGATCGCAGTCATCACGCTCATCGTTTACAACGCGCTTCAGCTGACAAAAGGGAAGTTTGCCCCGGCAGATCTTCAGGCAGCAGTGCACGAGCAGATGGCGGCCTGCCGCGTCCGAAGCGCCATCGAAGTTTCGGCGACTAGCCCGACGTATCTTGGTCGCATGCTTACGACATCACTTCCACGGGTCGATGCTACGGATCCCGAGACTCTTGGGCAGGAAGCTGTGGAGGATGAGATGGCGGATTTCACGGTGAAAGAGAATCGCAGCTATCTTACGTGGATCGGCTATTTTTCCATCATCTCTCAAGTAGCTCCTATGGTAGGGCTTCTCGGCACCGTCTCCGGTATGATCAAGGCATTCGCTAAACTCCAGAGCGGTGGCGGAGCCAACCCAGAAGCTCTCGCTGGCAACATCTCTGAGGCTCTCGTCACTACGGCAACCGGCCTCATCGTCGCCATTCCGGCACTCTTCGGATACTTCGTCTTCAAAAACCGGCTCAATAAACTCGTTGCCGAGTGTCACGCTGCGGAGAACGACATGCTCGAAGCTTCGATCATGGCGGTGAATGCGGATCAATACATGGCAAAGGTTCCAGAAGGTCTTCAGGCGGGCTAAGGCTAAGGAAAACCCCTCTATTACCTTTCCTTTTCCACCTTATTTATGGCTTCGAAGAAGTTACAGCGATCCGGCGAAGCTCAGCTTGAAGAGCTGTCGATCGACATGTCACCGATGATCGACATGGTGTTCCTGTTGCTCATCTTCTTCATGGTGAATGCCGTCATCATTGACTACAAGAAAGACAAGAGCATCGAAATTCCCATCGCAAGCGAGGCGAAAGCTCCGAATGGCGTGTCGGGTCGTGTCGTGATCAACGTCTACAACGACGAGACCGAGGCCAAGAACGGCACGCGTTTCGCTGATGAAAACAGCAATCCTCTCGACGAAGCCGGTATCACAGAACTCGTCCGTGAGCGTAAGCTTGCCAATGAAAATTCAGGTGTCCCGAAAACGATCCTCCATCTCCGAGCAGATGCCAGTGTGAATGTCGAATACACTAAGCGCGCGGTGAAGGCTGCTGGTGATGCCGAAGTCGGTAGCGTGATTTTCAGCACCTACCAAACCCAGAGCGCCCCGGCTGCGGTCGAATAAATCCCTCGTTTTTCTCCCCTCATGGCACGCCGCATCCCACTTCAAGCAGAGCCCGAAGACGAGCCAGAACTCGACGTCGCTTCGCTGATTGACGTATCCTTTCTTTTGCTCATTTACTTCATCGTCACTTCGACGCTTCAGAAGCAAGAGACCGATCTTGGACTCACGCTTCCATCGAGTGTTGCCAGCGGTGTTCCAGTCGAGATTGAGCCGATTAACATCAAAATCGATGGAGAAGGCAACATTTATTGGAATGGAGAGCAAATCGAGCAGGGGAATGAGCGTGCACTTCCTCGCCTCCTCGAAGAACTCCTCGATTACAAAAGCATTAACGATTCCATCGGGAAAACGCCCGTAGTCATTGTCGCAGCAGATAACAGTGCAAACCAACAGCGCTTTGTCGATGTGGTGAATGCGCTTGCCGCTGTCGAGATTAGTTCTGTCACGCTTACCGGTTTCCGGCAACGCTAAGGGATACTCGATTGCCCGTTTAAAAACTTCCCAAAAAGTCCCGTCATCCCATCCCAGCAGGACGTTGTTTGCACCAGCAGACCTCGGCTCTAGTGTGATGTGACCTCCGTTCAGCCCGTTTCCCATTGACCCCACTTTCATGAAACACTCGTCGCTTCGCCCCACATTCCGGCGCGTCCTTCCTCCCGCACTCTTTCTTGCCGGCTCCCTTGCATTTTTGCCCACACTTACGGCGCAAGATATCGGAGGCGATTTCCAGCGTGCGGTAGTCCAGATGGAGGCCAGAGACTGGCCAACAGCCAAGACCGCGCTCGACGAACTCATCAAGCAGTATGATGGAGGAGGCATCAATGCTGCCGAGGAATTCGGGCCACGCTTCGGAGCTATCTACTTCCACCGCGCCCTCTGTAATTTCGAACTCAAAGATTACGCCGCTGCTATTGTGGATTTCGATACGTGTATCGAGAGATTTGCCAATAAGCCAGACACCGCTGCCACGGATAGAAACACCTATACGAAACAGGCAGTTTTTCGCAAAGCAGGAGCACTCCAATATTCTGGGCAATACGAAGAAGCGATTGCTACGCTCAAGAAATTCTTAAAAAGCAAGCCTGAGGAAGGTTCCTACTCGAAAGGTGCCTATCTTTTAAGTCTTGGTACCTGCCAGGCGAAAATCGGGAACAACGCAGAGGCCACCAAGACGTTTGGTACACTTTTTGATAATGCCAAAGCCTACGGGATGAAGCCAGGACAGCTTCTTTTCGCCTTGCGTCAGCTTGTCGATGGCTGGATTCGTAGTGGAATAGAATCTGAAAAAGACGCGCACGCATTTCTTGATCAATACGGCTCGCTCCTGAATGCTAGCCCCTGGGAGATTGCCTCAAGCCGGAGTGATCTCGGGATGCTACAGCTGGGGAAAGCTGCAAATGATGCGGAGATGTATCCTTTAGCGATTCGTCTTCTCGGTTTTGTTCCGAAGACGAGTGATATTATCTCTGAAATTCAGCAGCGCGCAGCGCGTTACCCGAAAGTACCTACCAAGATTCAGGCTGAAATTGATAAATATAAAGCGCTCGCCGCAGGAGATCCAAATGAGGTGCGCGCCCTGAGCCAGATTGCCACCGCCTACGATAAACTCGGCAATTCACGCGTTGCCTATGTGATTTACGATTTCGTTGTAAAGAACTATCCCAATACCAGCTTTCGCCCTCAGATACTTTATGGCGTAGTTGCTATGGCAAGCAAGATTGGAGACCTTGCCGCAATTCAAAGTTACGGAGACACATTCCTTGCTGAATTTCCTGAGCATGGGCTCAGTAAAGACATCTCGGCACTCATGCTTGGGCAGCTCTTTAAAGACCGTAAGTATGAGGAATCGCTTAGCTTGGCGCGTACCGTACGTAAAACGATGCCTACTGGATCGCCTCAGCGCGAGCTTCCAGATTTCGTGGCAGGAGGCTCTCTTTACTACCTAGGGCGCTATACTGAGGCAGAGACTGAATTTGCCGATCACTTGAAAAGCTACCCCGAAAGTAAATTCGGTGAAAGTATTCGCTACTTCCAATCTGCGAATCTAGTGAAGCTTGCTCGCTGGAGTGACGCCTCAAGTAAGCTCGATGCATTTCTGAAAGACTTTCCAGAATCGATCTATGTCGATACCGCGCTTTATGAGCGCGCCGTCGTTCACTTCTATGGTGGTGGAGATACCGAGTTGGCCTCGGCTCTTGCGAAGTTGGATAAAGTGGCCAGCGACTTTCCGGATTCTCAGGTCTCCGATTCCGCGCAGTTACTTCGTGGAGATATTTTGCTCAGGCAGGAAAAAATTGCGGATGCCGCGAAGGCATATCAGGAAGCAATCAGCTTTGCACAAAAGCTCGATCACTCTCCAATCGAGGCGGCAGCACTTGCCCAACTCGTGAATGTGTCTGCGCAAGAGGGCGATGACGCAAAGACCATTGAGTATTTCGAGCGGTTTGAGAAAGGCTTCGCCAATAGTCCTCAGCGGGCGATCACGCTCGTCACCGCGCTGCCTGCGCTCAAAAAAGTGGGTCGCTCCGAAGAAGGTCTCGGTAAAATGGAAGAGATTATCAAAAATCTCGGATCGATGCCCGATTCGGAAGAGATGGAGAAGGTCGTAAATACCTACGCCCAAGAATTCATTGAGATGAAAGGTGCCGATGCGCTGATCGATCGCATCCGTGAGCTTGAGAAAGACGTGGTCGGGAATGTCCCGCTCGTCGCATGGCTTACCATGGCTCGTATTCGCGTCCTCGAAGACCCGGCAAACAAAGATGCCTTCAAAAAGCGTGAGGCACGAATCAAAGTCGCCTATAACGACATTCAGACACTTCCCAAGGCTCAACTTGCCAATTCGATCAAAGACCAAGTCGGGCGCAACCTCGTTCGCCAGGGCAATGCTGAACTTGCCCGCCCGTGGTTCCAGGCAATCATCGATGGTAATCTCGCCGATTACAAAGACAGTGCAGTGCTGGGTCTTGCCACGGCAGATGCGGCTTCCGGAAAGAAGGCGAATCGTGAGAGTGCGATCGCTGGCTTCCGCCGAGTGATTCGTGAGTTTGAAACGGCGAAACTCCAAGAGGAAGCAACGCTCGGCCTCGCTCGTTTATTATCTGATTCTGGAGAATACAAAAAAGCGCTCGAAGAAGGATGGGCTCCTTATGTGAAGAACAGGAGTTGGGCAAAAGCCAGAGCGGAAGCGAATTTCAAGAAAGCGGAAGCTCACGATAAGCTCGGCCAAGTCGATGATGCTCTCAATGGTTACATGATCGGCGTTGTAGGTGCTTTTAGAAGTACCATTCAATACTCCGCTCCTGCCTGGCTTCGTGCAGCCGAGCTCGATTACGGGAAAGGAAATAAGGAAAACGCCTATAAAATGATCGATGATATGGTGATCCGAATGGGGCACCTCGTCGGTAATGAGAAGGACGTGACTGATTCTATCCGTAAAGCCATCCGGGCTCGAGATAACTGGGCATCAGAGCTTGGTAAAACCACCACTCCACCTGCGGGCTCATAAACGCTGAGACGATATCTAAAGATGAAACTCCTCCTCCCACTTTCTTTCGCAATCCTCGCTGTATCTGCAGCCCATGCGAAACCACTTAAAGGCCAAATCAACGTCAAGGGACGCAACGCTGCTCAGGCTTTCTTCATTGTCTCTATCGACGAAAAGAAGGTTACCTTCAGTAATTCCCCGACTGGTTCGGGCGCTAAGACTCTGCCGTTGAATAAAGTAGATAGTATCAGTTTTATATCTCCCGAAGGTTGGGAGGAAGCTGATTCATCCTATGAAAAGGGGGAGTTTGAAACTGCGGCTAGCCGCTTCGGAAAGCTTGCTGACGAGTATTCGAATATTGCTCTTTTCTCCGATAGCTATGGTGCTCGCGCCCGCTACTTCGAGATGGAGAGCCTTCGTAAGCTTGGGAATTCTAAGGATTTGGCCAAGGCCGTCACAAAAATGAAGAAGTCTGGGATTAAGCTCGATGCCTCTTACGACGACCAGCTTAGTCTTTATTCCGCCTGGGCTGCGGCAGGAAAAAAGGACTGGAAAGAACTTAAAAAGATCATGGCAACCTATGAGAAGCCTGTGATTGATGAGGGGGCGATTCCAGAGATTAAAGAGCTCCCGTCTGCTCAGTTTGTCCAAGTGGCCTACCTTCGCGGGCTTCTCTACAAGGGAATGGATGCGAAAGCGGAAGCCCTTAAAGATTTTACTCAAGCAATGGTGCTAAATTTTGGCCAAGAGTCCGCAGTGGCTGGCCAGGCCACTCTCGCTGCTCTCGATATTCTCGCCGAAGATCCTGAGGCAAACAAAAACGAGGCCTACGCTCTCACCCAAGTTTATAAAGCGCAGTTCGGAGGTGGTAAGCTTCCGAGCAAGTATGAGGCGCTGGCGAAAAAGCCTGAATAGGGATATTCCATCCCACTAGCCCTGCGTGTTTTTCACTTCGGCTCCAGGGGTGATGAGGGCGATGATTTGATCGCCAGCTTTCGGGGTGATTTCGGCGTCGGCGGCGAAGATGCGGAGTTTGCCTTCGGCGGTGATGAGGAAGAGTGGAAGCGGGGGGCGGTTGCCTACGGTGTTGCGTTCGAAGAAGTTTTCGTAAGTGAATTCTTCGGTGATATTGGTCTTTTTGACCTTTGATCCGCCACGGAAGCGGGCGTCGAGATCATCGTAGGTGAGGACGTCTGAGAAAAGGGTGCGAGACCGGAATTCGGCGGCGACCTTTTTTTCCATTTTTTCTGAGCTGGCTTCGGTATTGATGCTGTAGATGTTTTCGGTGCCGAAGTGGTGGCGGAAGTGGATGCTTGCGAGTGAATTGATCTCGGGGTTTGGCGTCATTGCGATGAGGCGGCCGATTCCTACGAGATTGAGCTCTTCTTCAATTTCGCCTGAGATGATGGAGCCGGAGTGGGCGTCGATTCCGGCAAGCTTTGCGGCGGAGATATTGCTTCGGTTGGTGTCGACGACGAGGGTGCGAATTCCTCCATCTTTGATGGTCTCAGCTATTGCACGAATGAGCGGGGTGGCACCGGCGAAGAGGATGCCTTGGGGCTCTGCTGAGGATACTTTGAGAGCTTTGGCGAGAGGAGAGGCTCCAAGTCCGTAGATGGCGACGGTGCCTACGATGAGGAAGAAGGTGACGGGGACGAGTTGATCGGCTCCGGGGATGCCTGCGGCGGCGAGGCGATCTGCGAAAACGGATGCGACGGCGGCGGCGACGATTCCGCGTGGGGCTATTCCGGCGAGGAAGGCGCGCTCGCGGCTTAAAAGTGGGCTGCCGATCGTGGAGAGGTAGACGCCGATGGGGCGGATAAGGACGAGGATGAAAAGGAGGGCGACTGAGGCGGCCCATGGGACTTGATCGAGCTGTTCACGGGAGAGGCGGGCAGCTAGGACGATGAAGAGGACGGAGATGAGGAGGACTCGGAGGTTTTCTTTGAATTCGAGGATGTGGGCGGTTTTTACCGAGCGCTGGTTGGCTAGGGCGATTCCCATTGCGGTTACTGCGACGAGTCCGGCTTCGTGCTGGAGGTGATCGGAGAGGGCGAAGGATCCTACGGTGAGTGCGAGGGTGATTGGGCTCTGGAGGTAATCTGGGATCCAGTAGCGCTTCAGGGCGAAGTAGAGGATCCCTGCGCCGAGGAGGCCGATGAGGCCGCCGATTCCGATGACTTTGAGTGAGATCAGGAGGGCGTGGGAGAAGGCGACGCCGCTGCCGGCGAGCCCTCCTGCGGCGACGATCTCGAAAACGATCAGCGCGAGCATGGCTCCGATGGGATCGATCACGATTCCTTCCCATTTGAGCACTGAGCCAACTTGTTTTGAGGGTCTCACATGCCGGAGTAGCGGTGCGATCACGGTGGGGCCGGTGACGGTAAAGATGGCTCCCAAGAGGAAGCTGATTCCCCAGCTCCAGCCGAGGGTGAAGTGGGTGGCGAGCGCGACGAGGATCATCGTCACTGCGGAGCCGAGGGTGACGAGCCGCCAGACGACGGGGCCGGTTTCTTTGATTTCGGAAAATTTCAGGCTGAGCCCGCCTTCAAAAAGGATAATGGCTACTGCGAGGGCGACTACGGGCATGAGCAGATCACCGGCGAGTGCATCGGGCGATACGAGGCCGGTCACGGGACCGAGCACGAAGCCGGCTACGAGGAGCATGAGGATGGAGGGAATCTTGATCCTCCAGGCGAGCAGCTGTGCGGCCAAGCCGGTCGCGACAATGATGGCGAGCGATGAGAGCTCGTTAAGAACGGGGAGATCTACTGAGGTGGGGTCTGACACCCGGAACCATTACGCATCTTGGAGCCGCCGCACGAAACTTTTGATCCGGTGGGGTCGCCAGACGTTGCTGAAGGTGACGTCGTCTCCATCGGAGCCGGCGGTGGAGAATTCTACGGTGCCGACGCCGAAGAGCCCTAGGAAGCCTTGCTTGGTGACGTTGATCGCACGGATATCGATGATGCGGACTTCTTTTGAGCTTTTGTAAAACCACCCGGAAATGTGTTCGACGCGTTTTTCTGAGACGACGTAGTCGTGGCAGGTGCGTTCGAAGAGTGCGTAGATGAGGATCATCGAAAAGACTGTGATTCCCGCGAATCCATACCACGCACTTTCAGCGGAGAACCACCATCCTACGGCAACGGCGATGAGCCCAAAGATGAGGGTCGGGAAATAGCAGAGAAGGGAAGGGTGCGCGATGAGGAGTGTCTTCGGGCGATGCTTCGTCTGCTCTGAGGGCTCGGTGTCGGGCTCGTCTTCGAAGAGTTCTCCGACGAAAAATGGAGTTGGATCTCCGTCTTCGATACAGAGCGTGGAGGGATCGAGCCGGCCGGAGTGAATCATGTCGGCGAGCTGGTCTTCAGAAAACGGCCCGTCGCGCGAGCCGTCGCGGAGCAGGGTGAATCCGGTCACGGCGTTCCCGCATCAGCGGAGGGCGGGGGAGGGGGGATGAGATTTTCGCGGGCGACGAGCTCTGCGATATCGAGAGTGGCGAGTTTTTCGAGAGGTGTGCGCGTGAGCAGGGTGAGTGCGGGGGTGATGCGATCCATCTCGGCGATGGCGGCGTGGACGAGTCCGGCGATGATCGCGGTATCCGCCGTTTCCCCGGGGAAGAGATTTGTGGCGCGGAAGAGTATGGTGCCATCATCGAAGGCTATTTCGAAGGCTCCTACGGTGAGGCCGATGTTGGCGCGCATGAGTAATTCTCCGGCGTGGTGGCGGTATTTTCCGGAGATGGGGGCTCCGTGTCGTGAGACAACGGAAATGGCATTGAGCTTTGCAAACGCCTGTACGTGAAGTGGCACTCGGGTATGATGTGCATCGAATTGTGCTTCGATCACTTCTTGTCCTTCCACGCGATGGCCGTGCCAGTCTTTTTCGGCGAAGGCGATGGTGATCGCTTCAAATGTGGGGGAGTCCATGGAGCGATTCTAGCGGGGAAGCCGCTTGGACCAATTACTTTCGCTCGGTAAGCCCAATCCACTTGGGGAGTTTTTGTCCTGCTATGACGAGGACAATTTCTCCTTTTGGTGGGCGCTCAGTGTAATGTGCGAGTAGCTCACTCGGTGTGCCTCGGCGGTATTCCTGATGGCGCTTGGTCAGCTCGCGAGCGACGCAGATCGGATGCGCGGGTGCGAGTTCGGCTAAGACGGCGAGTGTTTTTACCAGGCGGTGGGGAGATTCGTAAAAGAGGCTTGATTCTTTTCGCTCGAGCGCGGCTTCGATATCACGTTTTCTTCCGCCACTTTTCGGGGGGAGGAATCCACCGAAGAAAAATGCGGTGTCGCAGAGCACGGAGCCTACTGCTGCTAGCGGCACGGCGCTTGCGCCTGGGAGGATATCATAGGGGATTTCCGCGCGCAGACATGCTTGGAGAAACCGCCCTCCTGGATCGGAGATCCCTGGCATTCCGGCGTCGCTCACGAGGGCGACGGTTTTCCCGGCCTGCATTTCGCCGATCATTTCCTCGGCGCGATGGTTTTCGTTGTGCGCGTGAAGGCTCACGACGCGTGGCGGCGAAATTTCGTGGTGGTTGAAGAGGCGCCTTGAATGGCGCGTGTCTTCACAGGCGATGATGTCCGCCGATTTCAGAGCTTCGAGCGCTCGGAGAGTGATATCGCCGAGGTTCCCGATGGGGGTGGGGACGATGGTGAGCGTTCCCGGTTCCACGTGGGGTTATTCTTCGCCAATGCGGTTTCCGCGACCAGCATCCTGACCTTCGCGGATGCGACGGAGTTGGCGGCGCTCGTCTTCATCGAAGCTGCCGACGTTGCCATCTTCACCTGGCCAACCTTCTGAGAGGCGGGATACGAGGTCGAAGGCGATTTCGCGGGAAATTTCGTCGAATGCCTGGCGCTCGGAGAGCTGGAAATTGGGATCGAGGAAGATGTTGGTATCGCCGGAGACTTTGCCTTTGTTGAGGGTGAGGCCGGTGGCGTTGTCGATGAGTTCGTATTCTACTTCGGTGCGGACGCGGAGTTCGCGGCTGCGGAGGGTGTTGAAGCGGGCTGAGCGGAGTTGCCTGCGCTCGGTTCGGAGGATGGTGCAGCGAAGTACGGCATCCGAGTCTTCGACGCGTGAGATGGTGTAAGTGCCATCATTCTGAAATTGCTTCACCGCTTCACCTGTCATCAAAACCGCGAGGCGAGGCTCAAGGGTATCGTTTTTAAATGTGGGGATCGCGATATTCGAGATCGCTTCGAACTCGGCGGGCTTATTGGAACCGAGCGAGTAACCAGCGCAGCTGGCGAAGAGAAGAGCGGAGGATGAGACCAGCGCGAGCGCTGCGGTGCGGAGATTCATTGAAGAGTGAATTCTGAAAAGTGAATTGTGAAATTCTATTCCTCTACCGGAGTGCTGGGAACAGCAGGAGCCGGGGGAGCAGGTGGTGGCGCTGGAGCGTCGTCGAGAGTCGGCTTGCTTAGCGGCTCGCCGCCGGGAGGAGCCGGAGGTGGTGGGAGAAGGAGGGCTTCGCCATCGATCGGGGTCATGAGATCAATCTCGGAATTCGATGGAAGTGCGGGCTCTTCGATGGCCTCGAAGACGGGGATTGCCTTCTTTTTGCTTCCGGTGCGCATCTTGGGCTTTTTCTTCATCCGGTGAAGCGCTGGGGCAGGCGGTCCAAGGTAATCTTTGCGGCCTTTGACGTTTGAAGTCGCGGCGACCATGAGATCGGTTGCGGAGGCAATGTCCGGCGCTGCCGAAACGGCTTCTGGATCAGCGGACGCGATATCGGCAAGGCGCTCACGAGCTTCGCCAAATTTATTTGAAGAGGGGGTGCGAGCGACTTCCGAGTAGTAAATGGCAGCGGCTTTGAGCTGCCCCTGTTTCTCGTAGTAGCGGGCGATTTCGAAGCTTTTCTCGGCTGATGATTCGTCGATTGCGGCACGCTTCGTAAGGAGATCGTTGTCGGTATCGCCGGGGTTGGTGAGGAGGAATTCTTCTACGGCATCATCTGCGGCAGTGAGGTTTTCGGCATCGTAGGATCCACCTTCGACTTCCTCGAAGCTCATATTGGCGATGGCGAGTTGGGCGTCGCGTGCTTGGCGGGTTCCCGCGAAGTCATCGACTACTTGCTGGTAGGCGTTTCGGGCGAGGCGAATGTCGCGGTCGCGCTCGTAGACTTCACCGATGGAATAGAGTGCTTGGGGTGCGGTCGCTGCGCGGGGGGCGTTGCTGATGACCGATTGGTACATTTCGATGATCCGGCTGGATTCGAGACGGCGGCTGATTCCGAGCCACTTCACTTTGGCTCCATCTTTTGCACTATTAGCGATGGTGAACTGGCGATCGAGAGCGGTGCGGAAATTGGCTCCGGTCTTGTAAGTATCGATGAAGTCCTGATAGGCTTCGAAGGCTGAGGAAATTTTGCCCTGGCTCTCGTAGAGGCCGCCGAGGCGGAAGGCGGCGGTGGCGGCAGAGCTGGTGAGTGGGTAGCGCGCTTTGACGCGCTTGTAGGTCTTGATGGCACTGCCGGTTTTTCCTTGCTCGGCGGCTTGCTCTGCTTGGGCGATCATGCCGGCAGCAGTATTGTCCTGTGCCTGGATTTCTTCGCGAGGTGGAAGTGTATCAGGATCGCTTTTATTAAAAAGCTTCTTCAGGAAGGCATCGCTATCGGGCATCGTCACGACGAGTGTCGTGGCAACGAGGACGGTGGCCATGGGGAGGGGAGAGAAACGCGGAGTTTTCACATCGCAGACTAGGCTTTCCGCCCCGACCGTCAAGAGGCTGTTGCTCGACAACCTTAAGCATCTGGACACACTACCGGTTTCCCGATGGCATTTACCAGCGAAACAGCCTGCTCCTACCTCGAACGCGCCGCCCAAGATGGGCGGCTAGCGCACGCTTATCTCATCACTGGAGGAAGCCAGGCGGAGCAGGAAGCTCTTGCGGCTAAGCTTCTTACCATTGCGACTGGTGAGCCTTTTGTGGATCTCGGTGATGCAGAGGACAAAGCCGTCACTATTGTGCGGCCAGAATCGAAAAGTAGGGTCATTAAAGTTGAGCAAATGCGGGCGATGGAAAAAACGCTCCATATGTCGGGAAAAGGGAGCCGGAAGATGGCGGTGGTGGTGGGAGCCGAGCGTTTGCGGGAAGCGGCGGCAAACGCGTTTCTCAAGACTTTGGAGGAGCCGCCTCAAGGGGTGATGATTCTTTTGCTCACGACGCAACCCGAGCAGCTTCTCACGACGATTCTTTCTCGCTGCATTCGCGTGCCTCTGATCACACGCAAGGTGATGCCAGCGCCAGAGGATCGGAGTGAAGATGAGGCCACGCTTCTAGATGTGCTCGATCAAGCTTCTGCTCAAAAGCCCTCGATGGCACTGGCGCTGAGCTTGAAAAATCAGTTTTCCGAGCTTCTCAAAACTCGGAAAACGGCGCTGGGTAAGGAGAGCGATAAGCTTTACAAGGCGGAGGTGAAATCGCTGCAAAAGAAGGTCGATGATAGCTACTTCAAAGGTCGCGAGACGCATTATAAAACTCTTGCTGAGTCGCGCTACATTCAGCAGCGGACGGCACTTCTGGGTGTCTTCGCGAGTTGGTTTGGCGATGCTCTTCGGCAGCTTCACCAATCGCCCGAGCTTGATCTCCCGGATTATGCTGGCGCGACAGAAAAGCTAGGCTCCGCTGCTGGCACGGAGGGAATGATGCGGAGATCGGAAGCTCTGGAAACGCTGCGCAGGCACCTCGATACGACAAATGTGAATGAGGCGCTGGCGCTTGATGTGGCGTTTTTGCGGATGTTTGGGTGAGGGGGAGCTTTGTGGGCTTTTACTCGCCGGGGATTTTTCGATCCTTTGGAATGATCTTTAGGATCATTGCTCGGTGGTCGCTGGCGGTGAACCAATCGGGAGAGTTGTCGATGTAGGATTCGTCTTGGTTTACTTCTGGGTAGAGGCCTTTTGAGACGAAGTTGTAATCGATTCGGGAGTAGACATCGGCGTAGCTCCAGTAGTGGGTCCAACGGTAGCCGTGGGAATCTGCGAGCGGGATGTCGCGGAGGTAGAGATCGGTGCCGAAGCGGCCTTGCAGGGCTTTTACGGGAGCTTCGGGGCGGTAGTCGTTGAAATCGCCGAAGACGAGTAGGTTTACCTCGGGGGCTTTTTTGAGGATTTTATCGGCGTGAGCGCGGACGATTTTGGCTTCCTCGCGGCGCATGATTGCTTGATCGGCGACTTGAGTTTCGCGCTTGGATTTGAGGTGGGTGCCGAGGAGGCGGAGTTGGTAGCCGGGGGCGGGCTCCAGGGTGGCATCGAGGATGCCGCGTTTGAATTGGAGCTTCACCGGGCCGGCCATGTAGGTATCGGCGGTTTGGTGATCGGTCGCTAAGATCGGGTAGCGGGAGAGGAGGGCGACGTGGCGCACTGGATCGTAGCCTTCGGCTATGGTGGTGTGCGGGAGTGTGAGGCCTTTTTCTGCGAGACGTTTTTGAAGGTCTTCGACTTCAGCGACGCCAATTTCGGTGATTCCGAGGACGTCCGGCTGGGCTTTGATGATGATGCGGACGACGGCGTCGAGTTCCTTCTCCGGCTTCGGAGCGTTTTCGATTTGTTCGCCTTTGATCCGGCGGTCCATCGCCAGGTAGTTCTTTACGTTGAAGGAAAGAACGGTGACCGGGGGTGGGTCTGTGGCGAGAAGGGAGGTGGGCGCGGCGAGGAACAGTGCCGCGAGCGAGGCGGCAAGTGTACGGATCCTTTTAGGACGCTGCGGGAGCTGAATCGGAATCAGCATTCGGGGAAACCGTGGTGTCCTTTTTGGGAGTTTCGGCGGGAGCCGTGGAGACTTCGAGGCGACGCTCTTTGGGTGGCTTGATGACTTTTTTGATTTCTTCTTTTTCCGCGTCGAGCTCGGCCATGTGGAGTTCGCGTTCGAATTCATCACGAGCTTTTTTGAATTCACCCATGCTTTGGCCGATTCCACGGGCGAGGCCGGGAAGCTTTTTCGCGCCGAAGAGGAGGAGGGCGAGCACGAAGATCATGGCCATCTCTGGGCCACCGAGGTTGATGAATGCGAGAGCGTTCATGGGAGAGGGGGGGCTAGGAAGCGGATTTGTCGTCGGAAGAAGGAAGCGGCTTGGATGCGGCTTCGGTCTTCTCGCTTTCGGCGTCGAGATCGGTGCGAGCTTTTTTGAACTCAACGATGGATTCGCCGACGCCACGCGCGAGGGCGGGGAGCTTCTTTGCTCCGAAGAGCAGAACAAGAAGAACGACGACAATGATGCCTTCGGGAACGCCAATAAATGCGAGTGGGAATGAGAGAAGCATTAGGTAAATAGTATGGGGGAGATGATACGTTGCGGCAAAAGAAAGTTTGTCAGCGATTGTGGAGGCGGTTTAACGGGGGGGATGCCTATGCCGAACCCCCGAGACTTGCCAATTTATGGGGTGGAGGACGCTTTGGTGACGGCGCTGGAGAAACACGGGCGTGCGGTGGTGGAGGCTCCTACGGGATCGGGGAAATCGACGCAGGTGCCGCAGATGCTTTTGGATCGAGGGGTGGTGCCGGAGGGGAAAGAGGTGGTGGTGCTGGAGCCGCGCCGGATTGCGGCGCGGATGCTAGCCCGGCGGGTGGCGGGTGAGCGTGGGGGAAAGGTAGGGGGCGAGATCGGCTATGTGGTGCGATTCGAGCGGCAGGTGTCGCGGGAGACTCGGGTGCGGTTTGTCACGGAGGGGGTGCTTTTGCGGGAGATGCAGGATGATCCGGAGCTTTCGCGGATTGGGGCGGTCGTCTTTGATGAATTTCATGAGCGGCATTTGCATGGGGATATTTCGCTGGCGCGGGTGCTGGGATTAGTGGAGGGCGCGCGGCCTGATTTGAAGGCGGTGGTGATGTCGGCAACTTTGGATACGGGCGGGCTTCAGGAGTATCTGGGAGGGGAAGGGCTGTGTCCGCTGGTGCGATGTGAGGGGCGGACGTTTCCGGTGACGGTGAAGTTTGCGCCGCCGCGGGCGGGGGTGGATCGGACGCTGCCGGAGCAGGTGGCGCGCGCGGTGAAGGAGGCCGTTTCCGGCGGAGCCGAGGCTGCGGGGGATGTGCTGGTATTTCTTCCCGGGACGTATGAGATCAAAAAAACGGTGGGGCTAATCGAACAGAAAGGGTGGGCTCCAGGGTATGATGTGCTGCCGCTGTACGGGGAGCTTCCGCCAGCGGCACAGGATGCGGCGGTACGCGATGGCGGAAGGCCGAAGGTGGTAGTGGCGACGAATGTGGCCGAGACTTCGCTGACGATTCCGGGCGTGCGCACGGTGATCGATTCGGGGCTGGCTCGAGCGGCGGCTTATGATGCGAATCGCGGAATCAATACGCTGACGATCCAGAAAATTTCCAAAGCCGCGGCGGAGCAGCGAGCGGGGCGTGCGGGACGGGTGGCACCAGGCACGGCGATTCGGCTGTGGAATGAGCGCGATCACGCGGCGCGGCGGGATCGCGAACTGGCTGAGGTGCGGCGAATGGATTTGGCGGAAGTGGTGCTCACTCTGAAATTGGCGGGGGTGCATGATATTCGTGCATTTCGCTGGCTGGAGCCGCCGGAGGAAAACGCGCTTACGCGGGCGCTTGATTTATTGGTGCAGCTTGGGGCGATTGAATCTCACGATGGTGAGCCTACGGAAATTGGTCGCACGATGGCGCGCTTTCCGCTTCATCCGCGTGAATCGCGTGTGTTGGTAGAGGCGGCGGGGTGTGGGTGTCTCTACGAGGCGGTGATTGCGGTGGCGATGCTTCAAGGTCGTCCGTTATTTCGTCGGAACCAGAAAGGCGATCGCAAGGGGGCGGGGGCATTTGGGGATCGGGATGATGATTCGGATTTCCGCGCGAAGATTCGTGCTTACCAGTTTGCCGAAGGCAAACGCTTCGATCTGCGGGCGTGCGATGAATACGGGGTGAATGCGGGAGCGGCTCGCGAGGCTTCCGCACTCGTGCGGCAGATTGAGCGACTGTGCGATCGCAGTGGGCTGGCGGGGGAATCGGCGCATCCGGATTTGCTACCTCGCGCGTTGCTTGCGGGATTTCCCGATCATGTGGCGGTGCGGACGGCGAAGGGAAGTGCCGCCTTCGATCTCACGGGAGGGCGGCGGGGGCGTGCTGCGGAGGATTCCCTTGTGAAAAATGCGCAGCTCGTAGTGGCGGCTGAGATTGCCGAGGTGGAGGGGCGGGAGGTGCGCACGCTGCTCAATGATCTTTCCGAAATTCAAGAGGTGTGGCTTCAGGAAATTTTTCCTGGAAGTTTTCACGAAACGAGCGAGCCGGAGTGGGATTCGACACAGCGTCGAGTGGTCGCGCGTACAGCGCGGTGTTTCCAAGATCTTGTATTAGAATCCCGTGAGCGTGGAGAGCCGGATCGAGATAAGGCTGCGGCGATCCTTGGGGAGCGCGTGGCGGCGGGGGAGCTGGTCTTAAAAAAATGGGATCATTCGGTGGATCAATGGATCGCTCGGGTAAACTGCCTTGCTGAGTGGATGCCCGAATTGGAGATTCCACCGGTGACGGAGGAAGATCGGGCGTTTCTGATGGCGGAAGTGTGTGCCGGGGCGAAAAGCTACAAGGAGATTAAAGAGCGTTCGCCGTGGCCTGCGCTGAAGAGTTGGCTTTCGGAGATGCAGCGGTCGTCACTGGAAAGTTATGCACCGGAGCGAGTGACGTTTTCCAATGGGCGTGATGCGAAGGTGACTTACACGGAAGGTCAGGCGCCCAAGGCAAAGATGATTCTTCAGCGTCTCTATGATGTGAATGAGAACCCCACTGTGGCGGGAGGAAATGTGGTCGTGGTGGTCGAGCTGCTCACTCCCGCGCAGCGACCAGCGCAGACGACGGGAGATTTGGGCACGTTTTGGAAGACGAGCTACGAAGGGGTGAAAAAGGAACTCAAGGGGCGCTACCCGAAGCACGAGTGGCGGTAGCATCTTGCCGAATGAGGAGGATTTAGTATCCGCCGGTGTCCGCTCCATTTCCGCCAGTGAAGAGCGCCAGGGAAGTGACAAACAGGGCGATACTGGGGAGGACGGTTTTGGAGAGTTTGCGGTTTTCGGCGATGCTGGGATGGATCGCAGCGAGAGCTGGGAGGATCGATCCTAGAGCAAGGAAAGTAAGGCCGAGTGGGGTAGGGGGATTGGTGGCGGCGGCTCCGAAGTAGAGGAGGGTTGCCGTGGCGAAGAGACCAAAGAAAAGGCCATAGGTAAGAGTGAGGCGAATTTTTCGAGAGCCGATAAAGGTGAAGGCTAAGCCGACAAGGGAAACGCCAATGAAGGCCCCATAATTGCTCGCGCCACTAATGCTCGTAGCACGGAGGGCAATGTAGGCGGCTACCGGGACGGTGTGGGCGAGGGCGGTGAGAAAGACATCAATGGCTTCGAGGCGCCAGGCGAGGAAGGCATAGGCCGTGGCAATGAGAAAGGCTCCAGAGGAAAGCGCGGTGATGATTATCCATTTCTGAGTGGGGGTTTCTCCATCAGAGAAGAAGTAGGCAAAGCCTTGGAGGGAGAGGACAATGGCGGCGATACCAAGGACGCTAATGACGGTGCTATCGGCGGATTCTGGAAAACCGAAAAGCGCTGCGACCAGGAGGTAGAGAAGGACGGCTGCGCAGGCGTAGCCGATCCAGTGAAGGGAGTCGCTACGGGTAGCAAAGAGAGGCCAGCCGTGGGCGAGGATGAGGGCGGCGGCGAGGGCAATCGCGAGGCCAGCAATGTCCCACCGACTGCCGTGAGTATCAGAGAATAGGCTGCGCTTCTTCGTGCGAAACCACGCGAGGTAGAACGTGATGGCCGCAACGAGCGACGCGATGGCTGGAGGCAGGGCGGTCTCGGTGAGGAAGCTGGGCTCGAAGTTCATTTAGGTTTCGCTTTGATACGGGGAGCGTATTTAAGCGCGGGCGACGGTGGTTTCGAGCGAAGCGAGGTTTTCCCGAAAGGATTTGGCGAGGTGAAGTTGGGCGACGCCACGGTCGAGATTGTGAGTCGGGCGGGCGACCGCAAAATAGGCGTCGCCGAGAAGGTAATCGGTGAGGAAGCGGAGCGCGAGTTCGTAGGAAATCACGGCTCCAGAGATCGGGAGCGCCGCACGCTCTTCCGGGATGAGTAAGTCTCCACATCCACGGATGAAGCCTTTGGCGAGAGCCGCAAAGAGATCCGGATCGACGCAAACTTTGGAAAGATCGGTCTCATCTTCAGGGGCAGGATTAGCCGCAGAGCGAACGAGGTCGCCGAAGTCGAAAGGAACGAGGCCGGGCATGAGCGTATCGAGATCGACGACGCAGAGACCGTTCCCCGTCGTAGCGTCCAGGAGGACGTTGTTGATCTTAGTATCGTAGTGAATAGCGCGGATTGGGAGACCGCTATCCGTGAGCGCCGTGGCAATCGGCTCAAGCTCTTTGATCGCAGGAAGGTGGGCCGCGATAGAATCGGCGCGGCCGGCTGGATTGGCTGCGAGAGCCTCATTGAAGTCTGCCAGACGTGTGGGGGTGTGATGAAACCCCGGAATCGTCTCGTGGAGAGTCGTGGGATCAAGCGTGCCCAAGTGGCGTTGGAATTCGCCAAATGTGTGCGCGACCTGGTAAGCCACTTCGGCATCCGGCGCGACGTCGTGCGAAATCGTATCCGGGACGAAATGAAACGTGCGCCAAGTACCCTCAGTATCATCTCGGTGGAGGAAGTTTCTGCCGGAGGCAGGGACAGGTTGGAGAACACGGCGGTTAGAATCCGGCGAGCCATTGAGGGCGGTGCGAACGTGGGACGTGACGGTCACCAGATTTTCCATGACCTTATGCGGTTCCGGGAAAACGGTCGTATTCAGCCGCTGATGAACAAGGCGGGTGCCATCCGAGTAGCGAGCAAGAAAAGTCTCATGAATATGCCCACTGCCGATAGCGGCAGCGGACTCAAGAGTAGCAGATGTAGGGGCAAGAAGGGGAGGAATCACGGCAAGGGGGACACCGTGGGATAAGGGGAGGATGCGCGCTGGTCAATCGACGGCTGAAAATTCCCGCTGAAATCGACCGGCGAGAAAGCGAGGCTTCATCATTCCGCATCACCCGATTCCAGTCCCTCGCAATCGGCTCAAGCTAAACCAGCCTGCCGAACTCTCTCCCCCAGCCACCGGCATTTCGATGAATGCCCCAGGATCAAAGCCATCCCCCAGCGTCCCTCGTAAGAACGCCTCGCTCCCCAGCGCCACCCCCTCCGAAAACCAACGCAACCCGATGCGCCACCAACTCGGACTCCGCCAGCTGCCCTCCACCCACCACCACCTTCTGCACCGCTTTAAGCGTAAGCCCATGCCGCTTCCGCCTCCCGCTCCAGTCCCTTCTCAAAAAGCATCTCCTCATCGGCAAAAAGCCGACTCCCACCCACCGTCCGGCTCATCACATGGAAAAGCCCGGTCCCCTCCGGAGGCAAAACTGCCCTGCGATGCATTCTACCCGAATCCCGAAAGTAAATTCCGCCCAGCGGAGCAGCCGTAGGAAGGGCAATTTTATCGAGGTTCGATAATGTAGATGATTCCATTGATTTAGAGTGAGTTAAGTGAATTTAAGGGGCGGTATTCGCAATTGAATGTATCAATTTTCAGCGCGAATGTTTACTGGATCTACGGTATGGAAACGATGGAAACTTACGGCATGAAAACTGAAAACTTCGGTTTTGGTTTCATCGGGAGGCAATTCGCGATTCGATTCGAGACATCACCGGCAAACGCTCTATTCTTTGCCAGCCTGAATTGATTGGTTGAACTCCGAGGGCTCACGCCGGCGTGTGGAGAGGCGACTGATGCGGCCTGCTAGCGCAAATCACGGACGGGCAACTTACATCTAGCACTCCAGTCGGGATGCGTGAGGAGCGAGTGCGAATTCAGCTAGTTGATATATCCATCGCAAAGACACTTGTGTTAATGCCGCTAGGTCGAATGGCGCTCGGTTAAGCCCACCTTTCGGCAAATAAATAGTGCGCAAGTTAGTGTAAAATAGGTGCGGGGAAACCAGCCCTCTCTACGGTGTTTCATGCTAACAAAATCACCCTTCCTGAGCGGCTTCCCCACCCTCCTCTTTGGCCGCGCCAAGACGTCCGCGCAACAGC
>CALAIY010000115.1 GCA_937922595.1 uncultured Verrucomicrobiales bacterium
GCCGCTTGGGCAATCTGCTTTGCGGTCTGCTGAGCTGCCGATTTAGTCGCCCGATTAAAAACATTGCTGACGATAGGCGTCGCAATTGCGGTGAGAAAACCAAGAACAGAGATCGCAACAAGAAGCTCAATGAGGGATAAACCTCTTTGAGCTTGGCAACTACGACGCGTTCGGAGCTTCAACATAAACTCCGAATCAGTCGTGGCTTGGGGATGCCATGAACTGTTGAAAAACATAATAATATAGTGAGCGCGACTATGTATCTATTTTCTCATATTTACAAATCATTTGTATGAAAAATATCATATCTGTAGAGGGTTTACTGATAATTAAGATGATTGAAATGCGTTCTAGGGAATCTCTTCGAAGAGCATGTTTTTCGCGTTGTTCCCAACTAGAAAGAATTGGAGAAATGAACCTTTTATCTTTCATTATCTTCTTCATAGGGCCAACAAGGGGAATAACCCTTGTTGAACCCCGATGGAACGGGCGTTCCACAGCTATTTTATCGGGGTAGAACCAAGCGTATTATTCTGTAGAACCCTGCGAATATGGGAACAAATACGTTTCCCTGGATCTGTGATCATGAGATCAACAGGTTGTTCGCGGAGTTGGGGCCTCCGTGAACTATACGAATTCCGAGGGCTCTTGGAGGATTTCTACCTTTTCAATGGGGATACCATTGCTCAGCTGCTTGAGTGCAGTGCTTTCGAGTGCGATGCGCGCTGCTTCGATTTCTGCCTCTTTTTTGCTTGGACCGCTACCTTTTCCAAGCGTAATGGAACGCCAGAGAACGATGGATTCGAAGGTTTTGCAGTGATCTGGGCCTTCCTGGGAAGTGATGGAGTAGGAGGGGCTGTGAGCGGAGAATGCCTGGAGAATCTCCTGGAGCTGGCCTTTGGGATTCTGATCATCGGGCTGGCGACCGCCTGAGGCGATTTCACTACGACAAAGGTTGAGAAGAATTGCGCAAGGATCGGTAAGGGATTTCCCAGAATCGAGATAAACGGCACCTAGAAGAGCCTCAAAGCCATCAGCAAGCGTCGAAGCTCGAGTGCGGCCTCCTGATGCTTCTTCGCCTTTGCCCATCATGAGGTAGCTGCCAAGATCAATTTCGGCAGCATAGCGAGAGAGAGCGGCGCGAGACACAAGGCGCGAGCGGAGCTTGGTGAGATTCCCCTCATTAAAATCAGGGAAGCGGTGAAATAGCTCATCGGTGAGAATGAGCTGGATTACAGCATCGCCGAGAAATTCGAGCCGCTGATTATCAAAATGCGGCTTGTGGGTCTCGTAGGCTAGACTCGGATGAGTGAGCGCTTCGGCCAAAAGGAGCGAATTGCGGAATTTGTAGGCGATGCACTCTTCGAGGGACCTCATAATACGACAGATACCGAAATGGGGTGATCGACGGGACTTGAACCCGCGACAACCGGAATCACAATCCGGGGCTCTACCGACTGAGCTACGACCACCATTTTATTTCGGACAAGAAAACAGGCGATCCCAGGTGGGACGCCTCTCACTGGTGCGAGGGCGGAGACCATAACGGCACAATCTAGAGTGGGCAACGGCTTTTTCTATGCTAGCGAGATAAGATGCCCACAATTGCTTTTAAAGAATGGTCTCTCGTCTGCGCCGCAATGGGCTCGGGAAAGCAAAGCTTGATCCTTCGCAAGGGAGGAATTCATGAAGGAAAAAGTGGTTTTGCGCTCGCGCATGACTCTTTTTATCTCTTTCCCACTGCGTTTCATGCGCAAAATGAGCGGCTTATTGAAGATTATAAAACACCGCCAACATGGCATGATACTCGATCGCCAGAAGAGCGTGGTGAAGTAGAGGTGCGGTTTTTCTGCGAAGTTGTGGAGAAAGCCGTAGTCCAGGATTGGGGAGTGCTGGAGGCGTTGGCTCCGTATCATGGCTGGACTGAGGATATTGTGAGGGAGCGCTTCGAGTGGGGCGGGGAAACTCCCGAAATTCATGCGGCATTGGTGAGGGTCTCGGCGCTGAAGAAACCGTGGGTCTTCCCCTTTGAAAAAAAATATGGGGGATGTCGCTCGTGGCTAGAGATTCCCGAGCCGGGAGAGCAGTGTTTACCAGCAGAGCCGGTAGTGGGTGATCCTGAATTTGGGGAGCTCGCTGCGGAAGTGCGTGCGCTGCTGGGCTAGCGATTTTTCTGCATGGTCTCGCGGAGGAGATTTATCTTTTCGTAAATGACCTCCGAGCGCTGATCGATCTTCATGATCGAACGAGAGAGTTTATTGATGGAGCGATCACGAATATTCGTGTGGTGATATTCATTGTATTCCCGGTGGCGGCGGCGCTTTGTCGCGAGTTCGATTCGAGTCTTATCAAGATTTCTCAGTATATTTTTCAGCTGTTTTTCGCGATTCTCATACACAGCTTCCAACTGCTTCTTGGCCTCTCGAATTTGTTGATCTCCAGCTTTGATATTGGGATTGTTTACGAGATCTTGAAGTTCACCGATGGAGCGGGCAGCTTCCGCCTCGGTGTTTATATCTGATTCTCGTCGAGGGACGAGCTCAGGAAAGGCAGCGCGATCTTGAGCTTCTTCGGCGAGGCGAAGGAAACTGGCAATTTCCGGAGGGGCATCTGAAAATGAAAATGGAATGCGACCTGTGCTGTTATTGCTGGTGTAATGGATTTCCGCATTTTCGATCAATCGGATACGGAAGTTTTTGAATGTGCGTTCTTTAGAAAGCGTTACTTCAGGAAAAGTGGTTTCTAGGACATCCGCGCGGAGTTTTGTGCGGTAGGAATTTCGGTAGCTGACGAATTCTTCCTCAAGGGTCTGGAGTTCTAATCTAGCGTCTTGTAGGGCGGCTTCTACTTCGTCTGCTCTGGAAATTGAGGATTCTACCGCTTCTTCTACTGCGAGTTTTTTTTCTTTGCTGCGAGCTACTACTACTTGGCTTTCGAGCCGAACTTTCGTGAGCTTGGCATCAGCTTCTGCGATGCGCTCCATCTGGATTTCCAGAAGAGTATCTGGTTGGCACGCGGCAAGAAAGATGAGGGTGAACCCTATCGCCGCTGAGCGGGCAACATCTAAAATAGGGTTACGATGGATCATCTATGTTCTAGTAGGCCGCACTTTTGGGGTGGAGACGAAAGGTGCAGCAAGGTAGATCGGAGTCGGAGGCTCCGAGGGTATATTTACATCCACACGGCTTGCCAGCGTCATTGCGTCTACTTTGGCAAGAGTGATATTTTGAGAGTCGTCGAGAGGCGAGCGCGAGTCCAGGCTGAATGCGGGCAGTCCTGAGCAGGCGAGTGATTTCACGAGAAATTCTTGATCGCCCAGGATTGGGGTATCGATCATCACACCGTCTTTTACTTCGACATAGAAGAAGCTTCCTCGGCGAGCATCGCCGCATACGGCGATGTGTTGAGGAGCCCCAAGGATTCCGCATATCGAGGGGACTCCTGTGACTGGGATTCCAAGGGCAAGACTAAGAGCTTGGGTGGCTGCAATCCCGATTCGGCAGCCAGTGTAAGATCCTGGTCCCGTCCCAACTGCGATATGTGAGAGCAGTGAGCGGTCGCCAAGCGCTTCAAACATTTCTTCTAGCAAGGGAAACAGCGTCGAATTATGCGAACGCTCGGTGCGAAATGGAGCGTGGAAAATGGATTCCCCATCTAAGGACACCACAGCGAGATCGCCGTGATTTGAAGATGTGTCGAGGGCGAGAATCATTATTGGTGAGGGAAGCGTGTGCTGATGATTTAGGCTTTACCATAAAGTCTCAATGAATTTTTTCAGCGATGGTGCGTGAGCCCTCTGCCCCATGAGATAGGTGCCACCAAGATGTGTGTGGTGGGAGTAATTCGGGGAATTTGTCTGCCCATTCGATTACAGTGATTGCCCCGGCGTCTAGGTAATCGTCCCATCCCAAGTCTAGGAGATCGTGAGGAGATTCTAGGCGGTAGAAATCAAAATGGTAAAGCGGGAGTCTACCACCGCTGTATTCCTGGACGATCGAGAAGGTGGGGCTGGAAATGGCGACATCTGCCGGTATATTAAGGCCATTGGCGAGACCACGGGTAAAATGTGTTTTCCCAGCACCGAGGTCTCCGGTGAGGGCGAGGATATCGCCCTCCTTTAATGAAGCGGCCAGATTTCTGGCGAACGCTTCGGTTTCTTCAGGAGAGTGTGTCGTGATGGACACTGCTAGTTCAGTAGGTTTTCGTTGAGAATTTCGATCTTATTTTCAGCCTTTTTGATATCGGCTAAGACTTTTTTAAGTGGATTGGCGAGCGTTTTCGCCTTTGCCGTCCACGCTTTGCTATCGCCACGATTGGGAACGGAATTGTGGCGGTTGATATTTTCGGTGATGACTGCGGCTTTCATTTGGAGGGTGGCGATTTCACGGCGGAGTTCGGATTTTCTCTGCTTCATTTCCTTCTGAGTGTAACCAGCGAGAGTGGATTGATTGCTCTCTTCAGCAGCGGGAGTCATGTCCTCATTGGCAAAAGGATCGTGCACTTCGAGGGATGCGCGGGAGCTAGCATCGTTTTGATCGTCGGTGGCGGTGGCTATTGCGTTCCCCTGAGCATCGATGGTGCCTTCAGCGAAGCCGAGGGCTTCTTCAGCGGAGAACATGTATTTTTCTTGGAGTTCGAGTGGGAGTTTGGTGTAGGCGATGTTGTTTATTCCTTGCAAGTGCTTGATTTTGAATCCGGCGGGATTGATTTGAGTGATTTCAGCGAGCTTGAGAACCGTGCCGTCGTTTAGAGCGATGGATTCCATTTTTGTGCCCACGGCTTTCGCGCGGAAGCTGATGCGGTATTTGCGCTTATATAGATCGAATTCATCGCGAAGTTTTTTGATTTCCTCCATGACGCCTTCGAGTTCAGTTTCGGCTTTGCGAGCTCGGCTTTCGGCTTCGGCTTTTTCTCTTCCTAGAGTTTCGAGTTCTTTTACAAGACGTTGGATTTCTAGCTTCTGATCATCTTCAAGATCTTTGATCTTGGTCTCTAGTATTTGAGATTTACGGTCGGCGGTGCGGATTTCTTCTTCTGAAACGCAGCTGGAGAGTAAGGTGAGGCCGATTGCTGGAATGGCGATGCGGGCTAATAAAATATTCAAAATTGATTTATTTTTAATCATGTTTTCTATAAAATACTTCAGTTTTTTAGTGTATAAAAATGGTAACTTTGTGTTGTGGTTTTACTTATTTCGTAATGGTAGAGAAATGATCCCAGCCGCCTGGGGGAAGACCAGGGATGATGGAATTTTTTTGGGTGAGTTTTCCAATCGCAGTGAGTGGGAGTGTGGGGAATTTTTTGGCGAAGGCACGTTGGGTGGTAGGCGCTAGTTTTGGCGGGAGTGTGAGTAGGAGCTCATAATCTTCACCGTCGGTAGCGGCTTGGTGGGTGGTGCAATTGCGGTGGCGGGGGAGGGCTGCGGGATCGATGGTGGCGGAGCAATTGCTGGCGGAGCTGAGGCGAGGGAGGTCGGCTGCGAGGCCATCGCTAAGATCCATCATGGAGGTGGCTCCTTGAGAGGCGAGAAAACGGCCTTCAGCGAGACGGGGGCTGAAGGTAAGGTGGCGGTGAGAGGGGAGGGAGCCGCCAAGTTTTCCGGTGACGAAGAGGAGATCGCCGGGGAGGCCGCCAGAGCGCCGGATACATTGGTGGGCGGGTGCGGTGCCGAGGAGGGCGATGGAGATAATGAGCGCGGGTGCGTCTGGATGGGGGGCGGCTGTTTCGCCTCCGGCGATGGCAACGCCGTATTCATCGGCGGTGCGAGCAAGGCCCGCAGCAAGGGCGCGGGCGTAACTGGTAGAGGTATCGGGCGGGAGAATGGTGGTGACGAGTGCCGTGGTGGGAGTGCCACCCATGGCGGCAATATCGCTGAGAGCGCGAGCGAGGGCCTTGTGGCCAACGCGGCCGGGGCGTTCACCTTTATAAAAGTGGACGCCTTCAATGATGGCATCGGTTTTGTGGAGGAGGACAGTCTTGGGATCGGGGGAGGCGAGGATGGCGCAATCGTCCCCGGGGCCAGCGATGACGTCTGGGTGGGAGGCATTTCCGGCGGCGAAGGCGTGGGAAAAAAGGGCAATGGTGGCGTTTTCACCGGTGGAGCTAAGAGTTTTCGCCATGGTGTTAGGGAGGGGGGGTCATTCCCGAGAGGAGGGCGGTGATGCTCATGCCATTGAAGAGGGCGTGTATGCCGATGGGGACGAGTAGGCTGCCGCTAATTTCGAAGGCGGCGGCGAGGGCGATGCCGAGGACGAGGAGTGGGAGGAGCGATCCGAGGTGGGAGTGGGCGAGGGCGAAAAATAGGCCTGAGAGAAGGGCGGCAAAAAAACGATCCGAGTAGCGCTTGATCACGGGGTAGAGGAAGCCGCGGAAGATGATTTCTTCGGCGAGTGGCGCGGCGACGACAGCTGCGAAAATCATGAGGCCGAGCGCGAGGGGGGATTTGGTGTTTCCAATGAGCTGAACGGCGTCTTGCGGGGAGGTGTCGAGACCCATGAAATTGAGTAGTGAATTACTTGCTCCTGATGCAAGAGCCACGGGAATGAGAACGGCGATGAGGCCACAGACTGCCCAGAGAAATGCGGTGGTGATTTTGAGGCGGCGGAGGCCGAAAAGTTCGCTGAGTGAGATGTTCTTTACTAGACCCAGGTAGGCGAGGGGAACGGCTCCCATGACGAGCACATTTACGATCATGAGGGCACCGCCAAGGGTAGCTTGAGTCGTGTCTTGGGCGACTTGCTTTGCGGCTCCCGGCTCTGCTCCGCCTCTCTGAAGTAGGAAGAGGAAGACAAGGAGGACGATCGCGAGAAAGATATCGGTGATACCAAATTCGCTGGTAGGCACGGTGCCGTGGCTGCTCCACCGCCGCAGGGGGGCGAGGCGGTAGGCGATGTGATAGGTCGCGAAACCGACCACCGCGAGAACGGTGGTGAAGAGCATGATGTCCTGGAGGACGATGATATTGGGCGTGAGGGCGTCCACGTAATTTGGATTACGGTGCTGCGTAATTTCCTGGGAGGAAATAGGGCATACCGGGCTCAAGGTGAGACCAGGGGGCGAGGTCGCCGAGATCTAATTTTACTTCGGCGGGCTTCATCTTGCTGGAGGCGAAGGGGGCAAAGAGATCGAATAGATTTGGCATACTATCGTAGCGGATGATCGGTGCATCGGGGGCTCCGCCGAGCTCGCGGGCACGAGTGTAAGCATCTTCAATATAGCCAACGACATCGACCAGGCCGATGCTCTCTGCTTTGGTGCCGCTAAAGATACGGCCGTCGGCAACGCCGATGCGGATATCATCGGCGTTTAATTCTCGGGCTTCGGCGACGATTCCTAGAAAGCGCTCGTAACTTTCATTCACAAATTGCTGGAGGTAACGCTTCTCGTCCGCTCGCATTTCGCGAGACATACTTCCGCTATCTTTGAATGCGCCGCTTTTAAATGTGCGCATTTTGATTCCTACTTTATCGAGTAGCTGAGCAGCTCCGGGCGTCTGCATGATAACGCCAATGCTGCCGGTGATGGTGGTGGGAGTGGCGACGATTTCGGTGGCTCCGCAGGCGATATAGTAGCCGCCCGATGCGGCGACTGAATCCATGAAGACGATGACGGGTTTTTCCTCCCGGACTTGCTTTACCGCGTTGTAAATGACGTCGGACGCGGTCACTTCGCCGCCAGGGGAATTCACGCGAAGGAGGATGGCGGCTACCTTGGGATCAGTCTGGGCGCGGCGGAGTTTCTTTTTGAGTTCTTCGACCATGTTGCGCGTGCTGCCGAAGCCGCCTGAGACGGCGCTGGAAATGACGCCTTCGATATCAATGTGCGCGATCTTCTTGGAGGAATCGGTGCCTTTGAGTACGACTGTTTCGGTGAAACCGTGTTCTTCTGCCATGCCGCCAAGATCGGCCATCGAGGTGGCGGCTTTTCCGGCGAGTAGGCTGAGGTTGAAAAGCAGGCTGATTCCAAGTCCTACGATGAGGACGGCGAATAGGCAGCCCCATGTGCGGCCATTTTTTTTCTCGGGTGGGCGCTGGGAAGGTGGCGTCGCTGAGTGGATGGCAGCAGCGGAGGGTGGAGTGGGAGGTGGGAAATCGGGGGGCGTATTCACGGGATTAATGATGAGGATAATCGTTTAAAGGGGCGCGCGCGCTATTATAAGATACGCATTGTATTCTAACGGAAACGAAAAGTTGCTGCAGTTGCGAGGTGTTGGGAACGGCGCTCGCGTTCAGTGGAGGCAGTTTCTGGAAAGAGCAGTTTGGGATCAGCGGAGAAGAGGTGGTCTAGCCGCATCCAAGGTTTTCCGAAAGAGAGAGGATTGCGTGTGGTGCCGGGGAAAGTGAAGCCGCAGCCGCCATCCGGGAGTGCCTCGGCTAGGCTATTGCGATAGGTGCGGGCGAGATATCCGTAGCGCGGGAAATTGAAATCGCCGGCAGCGATGGTGGGGAGTGTCTCGGCGCGGATCTGGGCGAGCAGAGAAAGAGCCGTCTCCACATGAGCGTCCCAGCCATTTTGCAGAGCGCGCTGGTAATTATCGACGGGGTCGGATGTGCTATCGGGTCCGAAGTAATCAAGAGCGATTGCGGTGGGAGATGCACGTTTCAAGAGATAGCGGGGCGTAGGCAGGTGGACATTATAAAACACCACGAGCCGCCCTTGTACATCGATCACATGCCGTATGGCGACGACTTCGATGCGCTCATCTCTTAGCAGGCGAACTGGGGTGCTTTCTACAAAGGCAAACTTACTGTAAGTTACAAACTCATCGAACCGGTGGAGATGTGGATAGGCGGGTACTGGTGGTGGTTGGTAGCCTTTGCCCAGTTTGTGATCGCGGAAATAGATATAAGTATCCTGCATCGCGATCACGTCTGCGCCCACATCGGCCGGGAAGGCACCGCCCGCTACGACGCCTAGCGGCACCGGTCCACTTTGGCCGGAATTATAGGTGAGCACTGTAATTCCATCACCACTTCCCTTTTTTGAGTTCGCACTGCGTAAGCCGAAAATCCACCATGGCGTAATTGCGAGGAAAACCGCCAGTGCCACTCCCAGCCTCCAGCGCAGAATGAGCGTGGGTAGGAGCACAAGCGCTGGTACTACAAGCCACAATGCTGGCGGAAGGTAGAGGAGGAAGGCTGTCGCTGGTAATAATTCGCCCGCATAGCGCGTGAAAATTAGGAGCCCGGGCACACCGATCAGCACTGCCCAAGCGACAATTCCCGTAATGCCTCGGAGAAATCTTCCCACTCGTGCGACTACCAACTTTCGCCCTTCTGGATCTGATAGCGCCTGGCCGAGTCTTGCCAGTACACGATCCACTAGTTTTCCCAGCCTGGATGTGGGTTCTGGATGAAGTGGAATTTTGGGCATCGACGTGCGAGTCTAGACAACACCCTCCATTAGGGCAAACGCCCTAATGAAAATGGGGCTCAATGAGGGGATTCCGTAATAGTGGTCTGACCGCGCTATAGCGTCGGGTATAAATGAGCGAGTCTCTTTCGAGCATCTTCTGTTCTAAACAGCCACTTCACCGGGCGCGGATCTAAGTTTGCCTCGCTTGCCACTGCTATTTTGAATTGTAGAGCGATGCTGCCGAGGGTGTGTTTAAGTTATCTTGAACTGGGGTGATCTTCTCGGCATCCGGGAATATCCCGTCGCACAGTAGCTGGATTGCTTCGGCATAGTCCAGTGTCGTGCGCTTCTCTTTATCCCCTACGAAGACTTGCCGCAGCTCGAGGTGGGGAGCGGCGATCATAGCTGGATCGAGTGCCAGGCCGTAGGTGTTCCAACACATCCTTCATTGCCGCTACGCACGCGGCGTCTTTTTCTGGCGGGATGCCCAGCACTGTTACTGCCAGGGCTTGAGCGATCATTTTCAGTGTCCATCTTGATCTACCATCAGGTGTTTTCGAGTAGGCGATCTTAACGATATGCGCTTCGGTCTCACCATTGAATTTCGAGCTTTCGGGTGGTGTTTCTCGGGGCTTGCGCCTCGAGTGCGCCCAGCGGGTCGCTCTCGTATGTCCGGGCGCGAAGCGGCTCTAGGGAACGCGTGACGAGTCCGCTGATCTCGGGGGCCTCTTTGTCGGTGTGGTTTGGGGCCGTGTTCGCCGGAGTGGATAGCAAGGAGGGCTTTGCTTTTTTTATCCGCAGCGCAGCGGCTGTTTGTTTACGAGTGATGGATTAGTGGGGCTTTGAACGCGGCTCTCAGGTTTTCATGTATCGGTAGTGTGGGTTGCGCCATCGATAGCCTCAATTTTTCTCTTGGCTCCGTTTTCCGACCCCACTTCAGTTGCGAGGGGTGTCGAGAAATTCAGTATGCTTCAACTTGTGATTTGCGGAATTGGACGCTTAAGTTCGTGCTATGGAAGTTCCAAGTAACCGACGTCAATTTCTCAAAACTGCATCGCTCACTGCGGCTGCATCCAGCCTCCAGGGTTTTGCTATTGGCAAAGAAGGGGAGTCCGCGAATAGTAAAATCAATGTCGCCGTTGTGGGTGCTGGAGGCATGGGCGGCTACGCCGTTCAGCAGGCAAAACGCCAGAATCTGGTCGCTCTCTGCGATGTGGATGAGGTTCGTGCAGGAAAGGCTTTTGCTGATAATCCCGATGCGAAGAAGTATAAGGACTTCCGGGTCATGCTCGATGAGATGGATAAAGAGATCGATGCGGTAGCGATCTCCACTCCGGATCACACGCACTTCCCGATTGCGATGGCTGCGATGGAGCGTGGTAAGCACATTTTCGTGCAGAAGCCCCTGGCGCACAATATCTGGCAGATTCGCACGCTTCAGAAGGCGGCGAAAAAGTATGGTGTCGTCACGCAGATGGGCAACCAGGGCCATACTTTCGATGGGATGCGTCGTATCAAAGAGTGGGTCGGTGGCGGCGTTCTTGGTGATGTGACGGAGGTCGTCGCTTGGACGAACCGTCCAAATTCGCCATATTTCGTCACTCCTCAGGAATTTCCGGTGAAAACTGGTCCGGTTCCCGGCACCCTAGATTGGGATCTTTGGCAGGGGCCGGCAGCTGCTCGGGAGTATGCAGAGGCGTACGTGCCGACTCGCTGGCGTGGCTGGTGGGATTACGGCTGTGGCTCGCTTGGTGACATTGGCTGCCACACGCTTGATGCTCCGTTTTGCACTCTTGGTCTTGGTATGCCTAGCAAGGTTGAAGTTATTCGCACGCCTCCGCCTGCCGATGGTTTCATTACGATGAGCTCGGTTACGATTTACCATTTCCCTGCGCGAGATGGCAAGCCACCGGTGACTATGAAGTGGTATGAGCGTGGAATGGATGTCCCGGAGCCGAAGCGCTGGGAGAAAGGCGAAAAACTTGGTGAAGAGGGCGGTATGTACATGGAGGGCACGAAGAATACTCTTTATCATTCAGGGATGCGTCCCACGAGCCCGCGCATTACGCCGAATGCTCGCTTCGCTGAGGTGAAGCCTGAGCTGAAGAAGATCGATCGTCTCCCTAGCCTTGGCAAAGGACCTATCGAAGAGTGGTATAATGCGATCAAGGGTGGTCCAGCTCCTGGCTCTAATTTTGATTACGCAGTGCCGCTTACTGAAGTGGTGCTTCTGGGTGCTCTTGCCCAGCGTTCCGGTAAAACCATCGAATGGGATGCTGAAAATATGAAGGTAAAAGGCCAGCCTGAGCTGGATGCTTGGATCAAAGAGCCCACCCGTGAAGGCTGGGAGTACGGCGAGAATATCTAGCCGTAGTGGAGACGAATCACTTATCGGAACCCGAGCGCCAGCTTTACCGGCGCATTGATGAAATTTTGTTTTTCATCTGGGATCCGATGGGTCTCAGCAAGCGCGCTGTGGCGCGCCACGAGTACGAGGCGTATTTGCCTCAAGTATTCGGGCGCGTCATGCGTGATTGTGATCACGAGGAGCTCGTCCGCTATCTATCGAAGATGGAATCGGAGCAGATGGGGCTTGGGAGGAACCCAAATATGGAAACCCGCACGAGCCTTGTCGCGGATCTTCTCTTAGAGCTTAAACAAGAGCTATTCCTTTTTAGTGTCCATGGCGAGGAGGCCTTTGAGGACATCGGCGGCGCGAGTGAGCTGGCGATCCGGGAGGGTGGCTAGCTCTTGAGGGGTGGAGTCGCGGAGGGCGTTTTTGGTGTGGAAGCGAAGGAGGGCTTTTTCATCGGCGGGGGTGAGGGTGGCGATGATATTGGGCTCGACGCCGTTTTCGTGGATGACCTTTTTTGCGGGGGTGTAGTATTTTGCGGTGGTGAGGCGGACGCCGCTGCCGGAGCCGTCGTCTAGAGGAAGGATGGTCTGGACGGAGCCTTTGCCGAAGGTGGTCTCGCCGATGACTACGGCGCGCTTCAGATCTTGGAGGGCGGCGGCGACGATCTCGCTGGCGCTGGCGCTGCCGTGATTTACAAGGACGGCGATGGGGTATTCACGGGGTTTACTATCGATGGCGGTGCGATAGGGCGGTGGGTTCTGGCTGGGGACGCGGCCTTCGGTGGTGAGGACGAGAGTTTCCGGAGGGAGGAATTCTCCGAGGACGGCGACGGCGGTGTGGAGGTAGCCACCGGGGTTGTTCCGCAGGTCGAGGATGAGGGCTTTCATTCCCTGGGATTCGAGCTGGTCGAGGGCGTTTTGGAGGGCGGGGACGGTGTCGGATTCGAATTCGGTGAGGCGGACGTAGCCGATCTCGGGGGCGTCGTGCAGGAGGAGGGGATCTTTTACGGTGACGGTGTGGGCGACTTGGCGCGTGACTTCGAGCTGGAGGACTTCGCCGGTGGTGGGGCGGCGGAGGTCGAGGGCGAGGGTGGAGCCGGGGGCTCCATCGAGCAGGCGGATGGCTTCGGCGGTGCCGAGGTCGGCTGTGGTGCGGCCGTCGATGGTGAGAAGGATATCGCCTGGGAGGATGCCTGCGGTGGCGGCGGCACCATCTTCGCGGACGGTGAGGGCGGTGAGCTGGCCGCGCTTGAGGGAGAGGGTGAGGCCTACGGCGTCGTTGGTGCCGATGGGGTCGGTGCTGCGCTGGAGATCTGCGATGGCTTCGGGGTAGAGGAATTGGCAGTGGGGATCGAGGCCTTCGAGCATTCCTTCGAGGGCGGAATTGACGAGTTTTTCATAGGTGACGTCGTCTCCATTGACGTAGTTTTGCCGGACGAGTTCGATGGCGCGGGTGAGGCGTTCGATTTGAGCGTAGCCATCGTCGGTGGTCTCTTCGGCGTGGAGAGTGAAGGGGAGTGCGAGAAGGAGTAATGCGGTGCGGACGTGCATGATGGGGAAGGGTAACGGGAAAATGGGAAATGGGAAGCTGGCTTGATGCGGTGGCTTGCTCCTACCGTAGGTGTGCGCTAGGTCGGGGGATATGAAAAGCATGACGGGATTTGGACGCGGTGAGGCGGCGGACGGGGGGACGACGTTTCGAGTGGAGGTGTCGTCGGTGAATCGGAAGCAGGCGGACATCGCGGTGAACTTGCCGCGGGATCTTTCGGATCTTGAGCTTCCTCTGCGCAAGCAGGTGGCGAAGGAGGTGAGCCGGGGTCGGGTGACGGTGCGGGTGCACGCGGATTCGGCGGACGCTGGTGGGGGAAAGCGGCTGGTGGTGGATGAGGCGCTGGTGGCGCAATATAAAGAAGCACTGGGGAAACTGGGGATGGAGCAGCTCGGGGCAGCGGATCTTATGCGGGCGCCGGGAGTATTTTCGATTGAGGACACGCCACCGGATCCCGAGGGGGCGTTGCCGGTGATTACGCGAGCGCTGGAGAGTGCTTTGGCGGCATTCGAGATGATGCGCTCTACGGAGGGGAAGACATTGGAGGAAGATATGAAGGCGCGATTGGCGATGGTGCGGGCGTTGGGCGATGAGGTGCGGGCGATTGCTCCCAAGGTGGTGGCGCGCTACCGCGAAACACTTTTGCGCCGCCTGGGCGAGGCTGGGCTTGAGATCGATCTAAGCGATGAGCGCGTGCTGAAGGAGGTGGCCGTTTTCGCGGAGCGCTGTGATATTACCGAGGAGCTGACGCGATTGGAGAGCCACTTGGAGCAGTTTGCGAGTTACATGGCGTCCAGCGATCCAGTGGGCCGCGAGATGGATTTCCTTTCCCAAGAATTAAATCGCGAGGTGAATACGATTGGCTCGAAGGCGAATAACGCCGAGATTGCGAAGCGCGTCGTAATGGCGAAGGCGGAGATCGAAAAAGTCCGCGAACAAGTTCAAAATATCGAATAGATGAGCGCTCCCCCACTTACCCGCAGCGGCGGGATCTTATATATCGTTTCCGGTCCCTCGGGGTCTGGAAAAACGACGCTTTGCCGTAGGTTGAGCCGCGAAGATTCGAATGTTTTTTATTCAATCTCATGCACCACGCGTCTTCCACGCGAGGGCGAAGTAGATGGACGTGATTACCATTTCCTATCGGATGCGGAATTTGAGAAGAAGATCGAGGCCGGCGAATTCCTCGAGCATGCTAAAGTGCATGGCAGGCATTACTACGGGACATTGCGGAGCGTCGTGGACGAGCACCTCGACGTGGGAGAAGACGTGGTGATGGACTTAGATGTGCAGGGTGCTGAGCTTGTGCGCAATAGTGCCGATGATAAGCTCCGCGAATCGCTCGTAGATATCTTCGTCCTACTCGGGAGTAGTGAAGATGTACGCATCCGGCTCGGGGCGCGGGGCACGGAAAATGAGGAAGAGGTGACACGCCGGATCCAGACTGCGATGGAGGAAATGACGCATTGGCAGCGCTATCGCTATGCAATGGTAAGTGGTACGATGGAGGAGGATGCGGCGCGCTTCCAGGCTCTCATCGAAGCCGAGCGCTGCCGCGCAAAACGCCTCACCGCTCCGACGTTTATTTAAGCAAATTTTATGGCAAACATCCTTCTCGGCATCACCGGCTCCATCGCCGCCTACAAAGCCGCCGACCTCGCGAGCGGCCTGACCAAGCGTGGTCACGACGTCCACTGCGTGATGACGGCCGATGCCACCGAGTTCATCACACCACTTACTCTACAGGTGCTTTCCAAGCACCCGGTCACGAGCGGGCTCTACGATGAAAAACAGAGCTGGCACCCCGGCCATATCCAGCTGGCAGATGATGCGGATCTGATCCTTGTCGCTCCGGCGACAGCAAACGTCCTCGCAAAATTCGCCCACGGCCTCGCCGATGACACGCTGAGCGCCATCGCGCTCGCCACTCGTGCGAAATTCCTTCACGCCCCCGCGATGAACGGCAAGATGTGGCTCCATCCTGCTACGCAGGAAAACGTAGAGAAGCTCAAAAGCTGGGATCACCAGTTTATCGGCCCCGAAGAGGGAATGCTCGCCTGCGGCTACGAAGGCATCGGCCGCCTCTGGCCGGTAGAGGGAATAATCGAGAAGGCTTGCGAGATTCTCGGGAAGACGTAACGGAAAGGTATGTCCGATTACACCGTAGAAGCCGTAGGAACAAAGGTCTCACAATGGGGGGAAGGTCCGATTTTTTGGGAGGGTAAACTCCTCTATGTGGATATCGAAGGCCACACGGTAAATCGCTTTGATCCGGAGACCGGCACGGAGGATTCTTGGGACACCGGCGAGCGGACCGGGACGGTGGTGCCACGTGCGAACGGCGGGGGACTCGTCATCGCGGGGGACAATGGTTTTTCCTTCTTTGATCCTCACACATCTACGAAAACGCCTATCACCGATCCTGAGCCCGATAGTGGTGATACTTACCGCTTCAATGATGGGAAGTGCGACCCACAGGGGCGCTTCTGGGCGGGCTCGATTAGCCTGAAGAAGGTGGCGGGAAGCGCATCGCTCTATTGCCTCGATCCAGCGACCTTGAAGGCGACGAAGAAATTTGGAGACATTACGAATTCCAATGGCATTTGCTGGTCCGTAGACGGAGCGACGATGTACCACATCGATACTGCGAGGCGCGCGGTACGATCCTACTCCTTCAATGATGGAGAGATCGGAGAGCCAGAGGTGGTCGTGGATTTTGCAAAGCTCGAGATTGAAGGTTCGCCGGACGGAATGGTGATCGATACCGAAGGTAAACTCTGGGTCGCGGTGTGCCACGCCGGAGCCGTCTTCCGCGTCGATCCCGCCAATGGCGTGCTTCTCCAGACGGTGGAATTCCCCTGCATCGAGACCACCGCGTGCGCGTTCGGCGGACCAGACTTGAAGGATCTTTACGTGACTACGGGAATCAAGCCCGGGCTCGATGAGGAGATGGCTGGCCGCCTTTTTGTAGTAAAAGGCCTCGGTGTCCAGGGGCTTCCTGCTACGGGATTTGGGGCATAGAGGTGATGGGCAGGTAAAGCCGCGTCCATCATCTAGGCATCATCTTGCGGAGCGAGGGTTTCCCCTCTTTCGTTCTCCTATGCGCCTCCTCCTTGTAGAAGATTCCAATCGCCTCCGGGATACCGTCGCGCTTGCGCTACGGAAGTCCGGCTATGCTGTGGATGCTACTGGAGACGGCGTGGATGGTGCCTTCATGGCGCTTGAGCACGATTACGACATCGTAATTCTGGATATCATGCTTCCAGGGAAGTCTGGCCATGTGATCCTTGAGGAAATTCGCGCTGCGGGTAAAAAGACGCCGGTTCTTTTTCTTACGGCAAAAGATACCATCGAGGACCGTGTGGCGGGACTCCGCAAAGGTGCCGACGACTATCTGGTGAAGCCGTTTGCGCTCGAAGAGTTGCTGGCTCGAGTGGAGGCACTCTGCCGGAGAAATTATAATGAGGTGGAAACCGTGGTAAAAGTCGCGGACGTCGAGCTTGATTCCGCAGCGAAGACGGTGATTCGCGCGGGAGTGAAGCTGGATCTTACGCCGCGTGAATACGCCCTTCTGGAGCACCTTGTATTGAAGGCGGGCACCGTGATTTCTCGCACCCAACTTGAAGAGCATATCTACGATGAAATGGCATCGCCGATGAGCAACGTCGTGGATTCGGCGATTTATGCACTTCGCAAAAAGCTCGCGGTGAGAGAAGGGCTTCCCACACTTATTCAGACGCGGCGGGGGCTTGGCTACGTATTCACGAGTGAACGATGAGATCGATCCGGCGCACCCTGATTACCTATCTTTTGGCAGGCCTTACCTTTGTGTGGGGGCTTGCTGGCACTGCACTTTACTATTCGGTAAAGCGTGGGGAAGAGGATCGGTTTGATCGTGGGCTAAGGCGTGCGGTATCGGTGGCGCGCTCTCGAGCATTTACCAAAGACCGCTCGCCTCCGCCGAATAAAGAAAAGCGTTCATTTCCTCAAGGTGCTTACTTTCAGGTTTGGGAGCCTTCAGGTAAGACTCTTATAAGATCGGAAAACCTCGCTGAAGATTTGTCGCGACCGACCGAGGCAGTGACTAGAAAAGGGAAAATCTGGAATACGAAAATTCCGGGTGGGGTCGCTGTGCGTGCCATTTACATTCGCAACGAACGCGCCCCACGGGGCGCTCGCGGGCCATTGCGCTTGGAGGGGAGAAAAAGAAATCAAGTATTCGATATCATCGTTGCGCTCGACAGGACTTCGCTTCGGGAGACACTTGCGACTCTTATCGTGGGGATTGTGGGGACGGGATTGGCGGCCGCGCTAGCATCAGCTGCGCTAGTGCATTTTGCGTTACGCCGTGGGCTTCGGCCACTGTATGCTTTTGGTGAGCGCTTCTCGGAAATTGATGCGCGCACCCTTGATCAGCGGTTTTCTCCACAGGGATTGCCTTATGAGCTTGTACCGGTCGCAGAGCGATTTGATGCGCTGCTTGCTCGGCTAGAGGCTGGGTTTCAGCGTGAGAGACAATTCAGTGCAGATCTGGCTCATGAGCTGCGCACTCCGGTTGCTGAACTTAAAGCGCTCACTGAAGTGGCGCAGAAGTGGCCGGAAGATACCGCTGCGGCAGAAAGCGCTTTGAGCGGGGGAGGGGAGATTGCCGCACAAATGGAGCAGATTATTGAAGGTATGCTCACTTTAGCAAGGTGCGAGGGGCAATCCCAAAAACCTGTAAGTGAAGATATCGAGCTCGATACCTTGGTTGCTGAATGTATGAGGCATCTTCCTTCGCGTGATATTGACTTCACGGATTTGGTGGGAGCGACAATCGAATCTGATCCGAAATTACTCGGGATAGTGGTGAGTAACTTACTTTCGAATGCGATCGCCTATACTCCGCTTGGAGGGAAAATCACCGTGACGGTGCCTGATGTGAATACTGTGCTTGAGGTATCAAATACCGTGATGGGTGTTTCCGAGGCGGATGTTGAGAAGATGTTTCAGCGCCTTTGGCGCGGTGATACTGCGCGTACGGAAAGTAGTCATTTCGGGCTTGGTCTCCCATTGGCACGCGCCTGTGCTGAGGCTTGCGGGCTTTTGCTAGAGGGTAGGCTAGAAGATGAGAAGATACGGTTTTCTTTAAAAGTCTCATCCTCGGGGGATTTTTAAGAGGCCATCATCTTTACGTCATCTTACTGGCTTAGGATATGGGCACCTCAATTGGACACATAAGAAACCACAAAAACAAACCTACAATAAAATGAAAGCAAATACCCCAATTCTCCTCCTCGCTACCGCTGTAATTGCGCTTCCTTGCATGTCCCTCGCTAAGCCGCCTGAAGGTGAGCGTCCGTCGAGAGGAGAGCGTGGAAATAAGGGCGAGCGTCCCGAGCGTCCGAGCAAAGAGGAGATGCTCGCTAAGTTCGATAAAGATGCGGATGGTAAGCTTTCCCCCCAGGAGCGTGTCCCGATGCTTAAAGAGCGGATGAAGAAACAGCCGAAGTTTGCAGATCGTTTGAAGAAAAAATACGATGCTGATAAAGACGGCAAGCTTTCTGATGCAGAGCTTCTCGAGGCTGCGAAGAAAATGAGAAAGGGCAAGAAGGGCGGCAAGAAGCCAAAGGGTGAGTAAGTGTCCCTACGAAAAAGCCCTCACCCGATTTCGGGTGAGGGCTTTTTTATTCGATAGGTTTTAATTTACTAGATCTACCTCTCGTAGGGGCTCTGTCTCGGCTGCGTAATCGATGCCATCTAGGCCGAAGCCGAAGAGCTTGAGGAAGCCGGTCTGGTAGCTGGAGAAGTCGCTTACGGAACGGAGGTTTTCGGTATTCACTTCACTCCAGGTCTCAGCGACGAGTGCTTGGATGTCTTCGCGCATTTCCCAATCGTCGATGCGGATTCGGCCTTTCTCATCGAGCTCGGGGGTCTCGCTATCGAGGCGGGCGGAGAAAAGGCGCTGGATTTGCTCGATGCAATCTTCGTGGTTTCCGGCGGCTTTCATCTTCTTGAAGAGGATCGAGATGTAGAGCGGGACGACCGGAATGGCGGAGCTGGCTTGAGTGACGACGGCTTTGTTTACCGAGACGTAGGCGCGGCCGTTTGAGCTGGAGAGTTTTTCTGCGATGCGGGCGCAGCTTTCTTCGAGGTGTTCTTTGGCGCGACCGATGGTGCCGTTTGTGTAAACTGCCCAGGTGAGTTCGGGCCCGATGTAGGAGTAGGCGACGGTGGTCGCGCCATCGGCGAGGACGCCGGCTTCGGAGAGGGCATCGATCCAGAGTTCCCAGTCTTCTCCGCCCATGACTTTCACGGTGTCGTGGATTTCTTGCTCATTGGCGGGCTCGATGGTGACGGTCTCGACGAGCGCTTTGTCGGTATTGACGGTTTTCTGGGTGAAGGTATCACCGGTGGGCTTGAGGCAGGATTTATAGACGGTGCCGTCTTTTGGATCGGTGCGGCGGGGTGAGGCGAGCGAGTAGATGATACAATCGACGGTGCCCATGGAGGCTTTGATTTCGGCGATGGCCTTGGCTTTGATTTCATCGGAGAAGGCGTCGCCATTGATGCTGCGGGCGTAGAGGCCTTCGGCTTTGGCGGCGGCTTCGAAGGCGGCGGTATTGTACCAGCCGGCGCTGCCGGTCTTTTTCTCGGTGGGAGGCTTTTCGAAGAAGATGCCGAGGGTATTCGCGCCGCCGGAGAAGGCGGGGACGATGCGAGAGGCGAGGCCGTAGCCGGTGGAGGAGCCGATGACGAGGACGTTTTTCGGAGGATTTTGGAGTTTTGGCGCGGCCTTGGCGACGTCGATTTGATCCTGAATGTGTTTGGCGCAGCCATCGGGGTGGGCGGTGGTGCAGATGAAACCTCGGATTTTGGGGGCAATGATCATTGCCCGACCGTCGGCAAAAGGGAGGGGGTGGTCAATGGGAAGAAAGGGTGCTAAATCCTCGGTCATCATGTCCGATAAAAGCGAAGAACTCTATGATAACGCCGTCGATCTCATTCAAGAGGGGAAGATGGAAGAGGGGATCACAGTCATCGAGGAGGCGCTGATGGAAGACCCGGAGGACGGGCAGACGTGGCAGCTTTATAGTGTGGTGCTTAAAGCAAATGGCCGGGAAGAAGATGCCGCGAATGCGCTGAAGAAGGCGGAGTCTTTTGGCGTGGATGAACTCCAAGCGCTGCTGATGAAGGCGGCAGAGGCACACGTGGAAGGAAATCTTCCGGCGGCGATCTCGCGCTTCGAAGAGGCGCTCGAGATCGATGAGTCACTCCCCGAGGTGTGGGTGGCATATGCGATGGCGCTCGTGCAGGGCGGCTACGAAAAAGATGCGCTGGATGCTACGGAAAAGGCGGTTTCGCTTGGCGAATCTGAGCCGCAGCCCTGGTATGCACGCGGCCATGTCCTTCGCGTCGTGGGTGATTTTGCGGCGGCGCTTCCTGCATTCGAGAAAGCAGTGGGAATTGCTCCAGATCTCGGAATCGCCTGGCACGAGCTCGGCATGGTGAAGGTAGAGACCGGTGATCTCGCTGGCGCGAAAACCGCTTTTGCTAAAGTGCTCGAGCTTCAGCCGGATGACCCGGCGGCGGCGGAGGCGATGGCGATCGTGCAGGCGAAGATGGAGGAGTAGGCCGCTACCCAGTTAGTTCGTGGGAGTCACGCAAGGTCGTCGCTTCAGAAGCCGATCGACGATCCCGGAGCATTTGATCGAGGGGGAGACGTCACGTTTGCGGATAGCGAATCGCCTATTCGGACTCTGTGACACGAAAAGAGCAGTTTCCGACGCAGGCGTCGTGCGCTTATTTAAGTTTACTTCGTGCCATGAACTTCCCTCTAGAAATCCGCTTTAAGCTCCTCGCCCTCTTTTCCTCCAAGATCTATGTCGATGATGCTTCGGGCTCTCCGGCTTTCTTCGTAAAGCAAAAGCGGCTCAAGCTGAAGGAAGCGATCAACGTCTTCGAAAACGAAAACCAAGAGAAGCTCGTCGCCACGATCAAGGCGGATCGGATTATAGATTTTTCAGCCACCTACTTTTTTGCGACCCCCGAGGGCGAGCGATTCGGTGGCGTGCGGCGCAAAGGAATGCGCTCACTCTGGAAAGCGCATTACGAACTCGTCGATGCTGACGGCTCCAGCGTCTTCGCCTCAATGCAGGAAGAAAACGCCTGGATCAAAGTGCTCGATGGTCTCGTGAGCCAAATCCCGATCATCGGTGGTCTCGCCGGCTACTTCCTCAATCCGAGCTACATCATTGCCACCGCCTCCGGCAAACAGCTTTTACGCGTAAAGAAGCGCCCCGCGTTTTGGGAAGGAAAATTTAATATCGAGAAACTCGATGAAATGGAATCCGCCACCGAGATGCGCTGCGTCCTCGCCGCCCTCATGATGCTTATCCTAGAGCGCAACCGCGGCTAACCGCGTGAAACACTTCCTCACCGCCCTCGCCTGCGCCCTCCGGGGTTTTCGCACGGCAGTGCGCCGTGAGCGCCACCTCCAGTTCCATCTCATCGCCGCCACCGGCGTCATCATCTTTGGATTCATCGATGGCCTCGCCGATTGGGAATGGGTCGCCATCACGCTCTGCATTGCTGCCGTCATCACCGCTGAACTCATCAATACCGCCCTCGAGCGGCTAGCGGACGTCGTCACCTCCGAGCAACACCCCGGGATCGCAGCCGCCAAAGACATCGCCGCCGCAGCCGTCCTCATCACCTCTGCCGCCAGCGTCGTCGTCGGCCTCATCGTGTTCCTTTGATCTGATTTCCGGTTGCCTTCCAGTCGATCTGGCGAATCCTAAAAACCCCTAAATTTTCCGTAATTTTACCCATATTCCCATGCCAGCCATCGTCGCGACCAACCTGAAAAGAGGACAGTGCATTAAGTACAACAACGAACTCGGCATCGTCCAAGGTCTCGACCACCGCACCCCTGGAAAAGGCAACGCCCTCATCATGGCGAAAGTCCGCTCCCTCGCCTCCGGCAATACCAAGAGCATCCGCTTCGCCTCCTCCGATAAAGTAGAGGTCATGCCCACCGACCGCACCAAGCTCGAATACAGCTACACCGATGGCACCGGATTCTTCTTCATGGATCCCGTCTCCTTCGACACCGTCGAAATCCAGGCCGATCTCCTCGAAGGCTCCAAAGACTACCTCACCGAAAACCTCGCCGTCGACGTCCTCTTCATCGACGACAATCCCGTCACCGTAGAGCTTCCCGCCTCCGTCGACCTCAAAATCGTCGAATCCTCCGAAGGCGTCAAAGGCGACTCCGCGAACAACCCCACCAAGCCAGCAAAGCTGGAAACCGGTTTGGAAGTCCAAGTCCCGCTCTTCATCAAGCCAGACGAGACCATCAGCATCGACACCGCCACCGGCAAATACCTCGGCCGCTCCTCCTCCTAAGCCTCTCCCGCCGCGCCAATGGCCACCCCGCAAAACCGGCGCGCCAAAAAGAAAGCCGCCCCGGCAAAGCCGCGCACTAATCGCAAAGCCCCCGCGAAGAAAAAAAAGGTCGCCGCCACCACCACCACCGCCCGCCGGGCAAACCGCAAAACCCCCGCCCGCAAGCCGCGCACCCCAAAAGTAGAAGCCAGCGAGCCCTCCGATTGGTGGCCAGCCCTCCGCCTCGCCACCGGCATCCTACTCCTCCCCATCGCCCTCATCACCGCCCTCGCGCTCTTTGATACCTTCACCGCCACCGCCATCGAAGGCGGCGGCTGGCGCGACCAAGGCTTCTGGTTCTTCTGCCTAGGCCTCCTCATCTGGGGCATCACCTACCTCGGAATCCCCCTGCCCAATTACCCCTACGTCCTCGGGCACGAGCTCACCCACGCCTTCTTCGTCTACCTCTGCGGCGGCCGCGTAGAAGGCTTCGACGTCCGAGAAAGCGGCGGCCACGTCATCACCAATAAGACCAATCTCCTCATCGTCCTCTCCCCCTACTTCGTTCCCTTCTACACCATCATCATCCTCGCAGTAGGAATCCTTCTTGGTCAATTCGTCGATCTCACCACCACCTTCCACCCCTGGATCCTCTTCGGCGCCCCCCTTCAGCTAAGCTGGATCCTCTTCGGACTCGTAGGATTCACCTGGGGCTTCCACCTCACCTACACCATCGCCATGATCGGAAAAGACCAGCCCGACCTCCACATCAACGGCACCTTCTTCTCCCTCATCTTCATCTTCCTCGTAAACCTCGGCCTCATCGCCACCGGCCTCATCCTGGCTTCACCAGAAACCAGTTTTTCCGACTTCGGCCACCTCTGGCTCACCGAAGCCCACAGCTTCATGCACGCCACCAATATCCTCCTCAAAGCCCTCCTCCCCTGGCTCTATGGATCCTGAAGACCCAATCGATCCATCCGATCGCATCCCCCTCCCGCCCCACTTCCACTCCGAAGAGACCGGCGAGCCCTTCCAATCCTGCATCGAATGCACCCTCCCCCTCGGAGCCACCGGAGACGGCTACATCATCCAGAAATGCTCCAATGGCAGCGAGACCATCTTCGAATTCGCCCTCTGCATGACCTGCGGTGAAAGCCTCCACGAAAGCTACTCAGAGCAATCCCGCCAAGCCATCGAAAGCTTCTTCCAGCAGCGCATCGACATCGAAAAACGCTACGACAACACCTGGTCCCTCACCCCCACCGACTTCGCCGACCACCTCCTCAGCCACTGCCTCACCTGCGGCCACCCCCCCCAGCCCGGAAAGCCAGTAACCCACGCCGCCATCTGCGAAGGCACCCAAATGCTCGTAGGCCACTCTCCCATCTGCCTCTGCTCCACCTGCGAAGAAGCCCTCAACAAACTCGTCTCCAAAGAAACCCGAGACGAATGGGACAAATTCATCGCCCGCAATTTCGACCTCCCCCCCAGCGACGCCCTCCACCCCGACACCGGAAAACCCGTCCTCGTTCTGTGATCCACATTCGAGCTAATCTTCAAAAACGTCGCCGCCCTCCTTCGTTAGCGAACTCTAAACAATGTCCGCCAAGCTTGATCCAGAAAAAGCACTCATCTTCCGCATCACCCATGTGGATAATGTGCCGTGGATCTTGAAGCACGGGCTCACTTGCCGGAACGCTGAAGAAGCGAACCCAAGCTACGTTACGATTGGCTCCGAAGAACTCATCGCGAAGCGCCACAGAAAGGAAGTGCCCGGTTCTTACGGTGGAACACTGAGCGACTACGTCCCGTTCTACTTCACCCCATTTTCAGTGATGATGTATAATATCATCACCGGTTACAATGGGATGCAGAAGCGAGCTCCCGAAGAGATTGTCATTTTCGTATCCTCGCTCCATCAATTGAAAAAGGCCGAGACACCTTTCGTATTTACCGATGGGCATGCCTACTCAGCGGTAGCCAATTACTACGAAGACCTCTCCGATCTCAATCAGGTTGACTGGGAACT
>CALAIY010000116.1 GCA_937922595.1 uncultured Verrucomicrobiales bacterium
TTGAACCCCTGTCCTTGATGCCATCTAACTGGGCGTCTACATGCATAGTCCGTCTATTAATTTAAGACTGCGAACTCCGGTGGACAGGATTTCGCGATCCGGTTTCCCTGTTTGGTTTCGCTTTGCTGCGCGGGAACCCCACTGCAAAACTAGCCTGTTGTGTGTCGCCCACTGCCTGTACAGGCACAAACAATGGACGTCTGCCGTCAATTAAGCGGCAAGTGCGAGCTCGTTAGAGTCTGCAATTATTGTGTTTTGATCGGCTTTTTTAAGAGGCCAGCTGATCAACCTCTGCATGCGACCCAGAATTCAAACTACAAGTCGAATCCAGAACGCCCCCGAAAATCGGAGTTCTTCTATATACCCTCGAAATGGGGTGGGTTCAAGGAGATTGCATTTTGTGCTGGGGTGCGCGCTATAGGGGGTAGGCTTCGACAATTACTTTCATGCATTCTTCCCCTATTCCCCAATCGATTCCTGGCCTAATTGCTGCTCTGCCGCTGGAGGAGGTGGTCACGGATGCGGTGGCTCGTGCGATGGATGCGGAGATGCCGCTTTCTAATCTTTATTTTAAAGATGGGATCGATCCTGTGGCCTTCGGGGAAATGCTCGCGGCTCATCTTCGTGCGTCGGCTGGGAGCGCGGTGGTTTCCCGCGCAGCGGTGGATTTGCGGGCGAGCTATGCTTTCCGGGCGGAGCATGATGCTGGGGTGAGGATCTGGCATGGGGGCGATGATTCGCCGTGGACGGTTATTTTCGAGGAGTCGCCTCTTTTTGCGACGCCTCCTGCTCCATGGACGCTTTTCCTTAAGCGCTGGCCGGAGGAGCCGAAGGAGGCGTTTCGGTTTGTTGCGCTTGAGCTGCCGGGGATCTTAGTTTTTCCTGTTGATCTTGAAGCGCCGATTGCCGGGGTGCCGGTTTTGCCTATGGTCGGGGCGCGATGACTCAGATGGTTCCCCAGTTTATTTCTACGCACGGCACGATCGTCGGCCCCGGTCCGGGGAGGACGGTGATTGCGGCTCTTCCCAATGGAAAAGAGGTCGTGGCTTTCTCATCTCATGCGTTGGCGGATGCGGGGCTTTCTTTGGGGATGGCGGTTGAGATGGAACTGACTCCATTTGATTTTTCAAAGGCTCGTGTGATCGCGATCAAAAATCCGCTTCCCTCTTCCTAAAATTCCCCTAACGGTCACTGACCTTCCGCCGTTTCTTGCGGCAAATCATTTTCCCTAAGCCCCTACATTACTCCTGATTCATGAGCGACACCGCAACCGCCGAAGAAACCGTAGCCGTCCTCGGCCACGTCGATGAATACCTCAAGCTAGGCCAGGAATACGACGCGTCTGATATCCATCTCGCGACTGCGGCTCAGCCGACTTGGCGTCGCTTCGGCTCATTTGCACCGATATGGCCTAATGGTGGCGTGCTTACAGAGGCTGAGACGGATAAACTCGTCGATGAGTTCCTTACGGATAAGCAGAAGGAAATGCTCGAAAAGCGCGGTGATGTGGATTTTGCGTATGCGACTGATTTTGGGCGTTTCCGAGCATCGGTGGTGCGCCAGCGACTCGGCCTGGACATGACCTTCCGTGTGATTAATACGCACCTTCGCACGATGGAGGAGCTGAACCTGCCGGATAGTGTAAAACCGCTTACACAGTATCAAAATGGGCTTGTGCTCGTGACTGGCCCCGTGGGTTGCGGAAAATCTACAACGCTGGCGGCTCTCGTGGATCACATTAATCAGGAGCGCGAGGATCACATCATCACGCTTGAGGATCCTATCGAATACATTCTCGAATCAAAGGGCTGCCATGTGAACCAGCGTGAAGTGCATAGCCACACGGCCTCGTTCTCGAAGGCTCTCCGCGGTTCACTACGTGAGGATCCGGACGTCATCATGGTCGGTGAGATGCGTGACTTGGAGACGATTTCCCTGGCAATCACCGCCTCGGAGACGGGTCACCTCGTGCTCGGCACTCTCCACACGGGGAATGGCCCGCGCACACTGGATCGCTTGCTTGATGTATTTCCTGTTGAGCAGCGGGATCAGATTCGAATCATGGTTTCTGAATCTCTTCGCGGCATTATTTCCCAGCAGCTTGTGCCGCGTGCGGATGGCGAAGGACGTGTCCTTGCGCTTGAAGTGCTCGTAAATACTCCTGCGGTCGCGGCTTGTATCCGGGATGGTAAGACTTTCATGCTCCCCGGCGTGATGCAGACCGGTAAGAAGGTGGGCATGATCCTCATGGACGATTCACTTCTTGCGCTCGCGCAGGCCGGAACCATTACCAAAGATGAGGCACTCGCCCGGGCTGAAGACAAACAGGCCATGACGGCAAACCTCGCCTAATCCCTCATCCAAATTTCCAACCTTTCTTCTAGGCTCTCACTTTAAAACTCCCATGGCTCAGATCGATTTTTACTTCCAACAGCTCGTCGAGTCCGGCGGCTCTGATCTCCACCTCAGCGAAGGCTCTCCTGCAAAAATTCGCGTCCACGGCGGCGTGCGACCAATCGAGGAGGAGATCCTGACGTCCGAGAAAATGCACTCGCTTCTCGAAGAAATTGCCGATCCCGAGCAGTGGAAGCAGTTTCTTGAGACTGGTGACCTCGATTTTGCCTACGAGATGGACGAGGATTCTCGCTTCCGTTGTAACTACTTTAAACAGGCGCACGGCCTCGCCGCAGTCTTTCGTCTCATCCCGACGAAAATCGCCTCACTCGACGACCTTGGCATTCCTGCAGTCGTGAAGGAATTCGGCCACCTCCGCGGTGGACTTGTCCTCGTGACGGGTCCGACCGGCTCCGGTAAGTCCACAACGCTGGCCGCCCTGCTCGATTATATTAATACTAACTTCGCGCGACACATCGTGACGATCGAAGAGCCGATCGAATTCGTGCACAAAAACAAAAAATCGATCATCACCCAGCGCGAAGTCCCGATGCAGACGCCGACTTTCGCCGATGGTTTGCGTGCAGCGCTCCGTGAAGATGCGGACATCGTCCTAGTGGGAGAGATGCGCGACCTGGAAACGATCGCCCTCGCACTCACCGCAGCGGAAACGGGTCTCCTCGTATTCGGCACCCTCCACACGAACAACGCCCGGAAAACCGTCGATCGTATCATCGACGTTTTCCCCGCCGACCAGCAAAGCCAGGTGCGGACGATGCTTTCCGCCTCGCTCAAAGGTGTCGTCGCCCAGCTCCTTCTGAAAACAGCTGATGGCAAAGGCCGCGTCGCGGTAAACGAAATTCTTGTCTCCACTCCCGCAGTGAGCGCTATTATTCGTGAGGGCGCTACGCAGAAGCTCTACGATGTAATCATGGGTGGTAAAGCCCGTGGCATGCAGTTCATGGACAATGCCATTAAGGAAAAGCTCGACGATGGTACCGTGACCCCGCTCGAAGCCTACATGAAGGCCATTGATAAGAGCACTTTCCGCAATTACCTCCCAGATGAATTCGCCGCCTTGGGCAATTCCAGCGGCGAAGCAAAATAGCCTATCAAAAGGGGCTTTTCAGAGCCAGTATATTTTCTCAAAAAAAGGGGAAACTCATACTTGCGAAAAGGAGTCTTTAAGGCTTCTTAATAAAGGTCGTTTCATCATGAAGCGTCCGCGCCCCTCCACGCGACCGCCCAATGAGCCAGACGATCACCTTCAATTGTCCATCCTGTTCGGCCGGACTCACCGTCCCGGCCAACCTAGCAGGTGTCACCGGCCCCTGTCCCACTTGCGGGAATTCGATCACTGCTCCGCATCCGGAGCCAGAGGAAGAGCTCGTCCCCTTCGATGCACCTCCTGCCGCTGCCCCGGCGGCCCAAGTAGCCGAAGATCCGCTCCCTCTTCCTGCTGCGCCCCTTCCTGCGCCCGCCGCGCCACTCGATAGCCCGGTAATCCCCTCAGTTCCCGAGGCCACATTACCGCCTCCGGCAGCACTTCCTCCGGCATCGCCTCCCCTGGAATCTCCGCCCATAGCGGAAGCAATCGCAATCCCCCTCACAAGCCCCCCTCCCGAGAATCTTCCACCCGCGCAAATTCCTGATCTTCCTTTGCCTGCACCCGCAGCCCAGGTAGAGCCATCCCTTCCACCTCGTATCGAGCCACGAGCACTCCCAGGACAAGCCCCTGCTTTGGCGGAATCATCTGGGCCTGAGCCATTTCCTGTCATCTCGCCTCCTTCGAGCGAATTCATGCCGCCACCAGCGCCCCCTGCCCCAGCCGCAGAAGAGCTCCCCACCGCTCAGCCGCTTCCGGTCGCCACCATTCCAGCCTCCCGTGCCCCCAATGAATTACCGGCGGCACATATCCCAGCGCAGCCCTCCTCCACACCTGCTCCGCAAGCAGAAGAAAGCCCTTCGCCAATCCCCCCCGATTTTAATGCCCCTCCAGTTGCTGGCTCTGTGGCGATTCCTCCGGCAGCAACCGATCTCCCAACTTCCCTCACCTCGAAGCCCGACTCATCGGCACCCGGCTTTCCTGCCGCCGCAGCTTCGATAGCTCCAGTAGCCCCACTCGAGTTTAAAAAAAGAAAACGCTCGAAAGCCCCGCTCATGGTTGCTGCTGCGCTCATGCTTACCGCAGCCGGAGCAGCGGCCTGGTTCCTCCCCGCTTCGAAAGAATTCATCGCAGCCAAGATCGAAAGCTTCCGCTCCCAATCCAAGGAGGATCAGCCGCCACCGATTGCCACCACAGAACAATCTAGCGAACTCAGCGCCGCTCCCGCCACACCGACGCCTACGGAAGCCCCCTCCCCACCATCAGATTCTGAGCTAAATACCTTCAACGAAACGCCCATCCCAGAGGCGATCCCAGCAGATGTCACCGACATCCCTGCCGCCGGGGCACCGACCAACCGCCCTACCCCGCCGAAGGCGAATACTAATTCCATCCACGATATCGTTTACGAATTTGATGAGGAAAACAGCCTACTAAAGGCACCCCGCGAAGCGCTCGCATCTTTCCTCGGCGCGCCAAACTGGCAAGAGCGCGCCAAGTATGTGCAATCACTCGACCGCGTGAGCCCGCTCATGCAGAAATATTATTCCGAAAATCGCGACGGCCCGATCTTCGCTAACACTGTCACCTTCCAAAATAGCGAGCGCGTCCCTGGAAACGACAGCATGTTCTTCCTCTTCCACATCACGACGGATAAAGTCCCCGAAGGATTCCCCGTCTCCGTAGAAGAGACAAAAAATGGAATGCGCATCGATTGGGAAGCCTTTGTCGAATTCAATGACAAGCTTCTCTTTGGCTTCCTCAATAAATACCAAGAAGAGCCCCAGCGCTTCCATGTTATCATGCGTCGAGCGCATTACTTCGGCCCCGGCGTGCCAGATCTCGAAGAGAAATACGCCTTCCGCATCGAACCACCAATCCCAGGCTATCAAGGCTACGCATTCGTAGATCGCGACGATGCCATCGTGCAAAATAAGCTCAGCTACCAGCTAGAATGGCACGCCATCTCCTACCCCATCGTAGAACTCCAGTGGAAACGAAACACTGAAACGCTCCAGCAATACGTGACGATTAAAGACATCGTCCAAAACAACTGGCGCGCCGAAAAAAAAACTGAAGACTCTGTAGTCGCCGATCAATAGCTTCGCTTGAGATCCCAGATCAATTCCATTTCGCGACCGCGCAAGATTCAAGTGATCGCGCCCCATCCTTGCCTGAAGCAAGTCTCGGGGGTAACACTCACTCACGTGAATTCCACCGATCACTGCCACGAATGTCCGCCTGCGGAGGAAGCGCTTGAAGCCGCCATTGCTCAGTCACGTAAATGCGGATTGCGCCGGACGCCCGCGATGAAAGCCGTTCTCTCAGCCATCATCAGTGCGGGAGGCCCGGTGACACTTGCCGAGCTTTGCGAGCACCCAAGACTTTCTGGAAGCTGCGATAAAGCGACAGTCTACCGTATGCTGACACGCCTCCACGAAAAGCGCGTCCTGAGAAAAATTGGCCTTCACGACCGATCTGCGCGTTTCGTGCTTCAGCACGGAGACCACCATCACGATTATATGGTATGCACCGAATGCGGCCGGATCGAAGCACTCGATCTGGCATGCCCAGTCGAAGCCTTAGAAAAAGAGGTATCAAAACGCTCGGGCTTTACGGGAATCTACCACGAACTCGAATTCTTCGGGCGCTGTCCCGCCTGCGCCTAATGGGAATGCGCGTCCTAGCCATTGATCCTGCACTCCGAAATACGGGCTTTGCTGTCATTGAGGCAGAAGGGCGCGACTACCGCGCCCTCACGTATGGCGTCGTAAAAAATTCGGCAGCCCTTACGCAATCGGGTTGCTTGGTCGCGATCCACGAAGCGGTCGCGGATGCAGTGAAAAAATACGAGCCTGAATGCTGCGCAGTGGAATCAGTCATCTATGTGCAAAGCTTCAAGACAGCAATCGTAATGGGAGCCGCGCGAGGCTCCGCAATCTTAGCCGCAGCACAGCGCGGACTCCCGATTTTCGAATACCCTCCTAAGCGGGTGAAACAGGCTGTTGTAGGAAAAGGCGGTGCGCAAAAGGATCAGGTAGCCTTCATGGTTCGCGCACTTTTGGGATTAACAGAAACACCCCCATCCGACGCTGCAGATGCCCTCGCAATCGGACTTACCCACTTATACGCCACGGGTCGGACCACAGGAGCAACCAATACGCCGAAGGCAATTTAGCAGATGAGTGCCCCCAATCCATTTTCAGGAATCGCGACGCGTTGGCTCGGTCGAATTAGCTACGACGAAGGCCTTGCGGAGCAAGAGAAGCTCGTCGCAGCGCGCGATGGCGACGCCATTCTTTTCTTAGAGCACGAGCCAGTCTATACGATGGGAAGACGCCGTGATCAGAGCAGCCTCCGCGATCCAAAGTCACTTCCCCATCCCGTATTCGAGACGAACCGCGGCGGCGAAGCCACCTATCACGGCCCTGGGCAACTAGTGGGATACTTCATCATCGATCTAGCGAAGCGCCATAAAGACCTCCACATACATCTACGTGCAATCGAAGACCTCCTCATTGAAACTTCTCGCAACGCAGGAGTCCAAGCTAGTCGCCGGGAGGAACTTACCGGCGTGTGGATCCAGCAGCGGAAGATCGCTTCCATTGGTGTAGGTGTCCGCAAATGGGTGACCATGCACGGCTTCGCAATCAACGTGACGCAGGAATCATTAGCTCCTTTCTCCTATATCACCCCATGCGGAATCCAAGGCGTCGAGATGACATGCCTCGAAAATGAAGGTGCTTCGGAAACCCCTGAATCATTCGCACAAAGAATTGCGAGCCATATCAAGTCACCGGTTTAGTAGCGGTAGCCGTTGTAAGGCTCCCGACATCCTTCGTAGGAGCGCTCGCGAGGACGATAGACTTCACGTGGCCGATACTGGCTGCGCTCATCGTAGTAGCCGCCCCGCCGAGAATTGCTGTTATTATAATACCCCGCGCGGTTTCGGCGAGCGCGGGCATTTCGATCATCCTGCCCGCTACCGATTGCAGCACCTCCAAGTCCACCCGCAGCGGCACCAATGGCAGCACCTTCGAGTGGACGACCAGACTGATTCCCGATCACGGCTCCTGCAGCCGCTCCGATTAGGCCACCAATCACGGCGCCCTCTTTAGCGTTTTCATTGTCGCCATACGGTCCTGTGGCACAGCTACTAAGCCCAAGAGCAATGACAGCCGAGAGTGATAAAATGGAAAGAAATGGTTTCATACTGGATTCATACGACGCCGATAACGCGGTGTGTATTCATATTTTTAGATAAAAACTGCGATATTTATGTGCGCGGGACTCGAAAATTGGCGGTTTCCGCCTGCAAGGCTGAGTAATATCTGCCCGTTTAGTCCTCTGATTCGTATCTCATACTGGCGTTAACTCCCCTCCAAAAAACGTGAGCATCATCATCTTTTTCTTCCTCACTTCGCTCTGCGCTTTCGCCCAGGAAGAGCCCTCTGATGTGCCCACAAAGGCCCCCCCCCTGAATCTTGTTCTCATCGTCGTCGATGACATGTCCCCCGACCTCGGCGTCTATGGAAATTCAGTCATCCGCACTCCAGAACTCGATGCCCTCGCAGCCGCCGGCACCCTTTTTACCCACGCCTACGCCACCGCCGCCAGCTGTAGCGCCAGCCGCTCTGTCATCCTCACCGGCCAGCACAGCCACGCCAATGGCCAGTACGGACACCAGCACGATTTTCATGAATTCAAATCCTGGATGCAAACTCGCGCCCTCCCAGTCCTCCTCTCCGAGTGCGGCTACCGCACCCTTCAAGTAGGAAAACTGCATGTCGCCCCCGAAGCGGTTTACCACTTTGATGACTACCTCGAAGACACCGGCCGAAACGTCTTCGCCATGGCCGAAAGCTGCCGCCCCTTCCTCACGGAAACCGCCCTCGCCGCATCCACGCCACAAGCAGCAAAGCCCTTTTTCCTCTACTTCGCCCCCCGCGACCCACACCGATCCCGCACAACGGATCCCGCGTTTACCCCCTCTCTCGAATCAGGCTCACTCGCGCCCAACCTCTTCGGCAACCTCCCAGGACGCGCCGCCCACGATGAGAGCGCCGAGGTATTTTATCGCCCCGAGGACGTCATCGTCCCAGCCTTCCTTCCCGACACTCCCGAGACCCGCGCCGAACTCGCCCAGTACTATCAAAGCATCTCGAGGATCGACGCCGGCGTCGGCCACCTCTTCTCCATTCTCCGTGAGACCGGGCTCTGGAATTCCACCGTCATCCTTTTCACATCAGATCACGGCATGGCCTTCGCCGGAGCCAAGACCAATATTTACAAGTCCGCCCTTCACGTCCCCCTCATCATCCGCCACCCCAAATTTTCCCTCCCAGGTTCACGTGAAGACGCCCCCGTCTCATTCGTCGATCTCACCCCCACTCTTCTCGACATCGCGGGCGGATACGACCCCTCCAAAAACAGCTCCATCCACCCCGACTCTCGCAAGCTTCCCCCGCTGCTCCACCGGGAAAACCACGGACCACAAGACCTCGATCCCGACACCTTTCACGGCACCTCCTTCCTCCCCCTCATCAAGACTCCCGGCACCAATCCATCCGCACAATTCGCCCGCACCTACGCCTCCCACTGTTTCCACGAAATCCAGATGTATTACCCCATGCGCGCCGTCTGGGACTCCGAATACAAGCTCATCTGGAATCTCGCCCACGAACTCCCCTTCCCCTTCGCATCCGACCTTTGGATCGCCTCCAGCTGGCAAGCGCAATGGAAAAAAGGCCCCAACGCCCCCTACGGTCTCAAGACCGTTCACGAATACATCCATCGTCCGAAATACGAATTCTTCCACATCACCAATGACCCGGAAGAAACTACCAACATCGCCGAAGACCCCGCTCACGCGGAAAAACTCCAAGAATACATCGACCTCCTCCACGCATTCCAACGCGACACCGCCGACGGCTGGGCCAGCAAACAACACTACGAGTAGTGCAACCCGCGTTTACTTCTAGCCAAGTAGCCTCACCCGGCCCAAAATCAGGTGATGTCTAAATACCACGGAGAAAAAGTCCTCGTCGTCACCCGCGCCCTCTTTGATCAGCTCGGAGCCTTTCAGGGGCTCAAGCCCGATCCTGAAGCCCACCTTCCCGCCCTTCTCGATCCTGCCAATAATTTCTTCCTCGACCGCGAGGCCGCCGAAGACGATCCCGGCCACAAGCAGCTCATCCCCTACTGTATATTCACCTGCGGCGGCAAAATCCTCCGCTACGTCCGCGGCGGCTCCTCCGGCGAAAAGCGCCTCGCCTCGCAAGCCAGCATCGGCATCGGTGGCCACATCAACGCCTCCGACTTCACCTCCGATCACCTCGGCCGCGAAACCTACGACAACGGCGTCTCACGTGAAATTGCCGAAGAACTCAAAATCGACGGCAACTTCACCCACCGCATCGCCGCCCTACTCAATGACGACACCAACGAAGTCGGCCAAGTGCACCTCGGAGTCGTCCACATTGTCGAGCTCGAAAATGAAAACGTCGCACCCAATGAAGCCGCCATCGAATCCCTCGAATTCGTCACCCCAGAAGAGCTCGCCGCCGATAGCGCTCTTGAGACCTGGTCCCGCATCTGTGCCGATGCCCTTCCCGATCTTCTAGGATGAAGCTCATTCTCATTTTCATCCTAGCGATCACACCAGCGCTGGCGGAAAATAATCTCAGCGCCCAGCTAAAGCGCGCCCAGCGTACCTTCGAGCGCCAATCCACCGCCGCCCTCCTACCAGAATACGAAAGGTATCTCACCGCACTCGCCACACTCGAACGCACCCTCGCATCAGACGAAGATTTTGAAGGTGCCGCCTCAGTCCAAGCCGAGCGGCTAAAGATGAAAGCTCTCATCGCCTCCGCAAAAAAAGCGGCACCAGCCAAACGCCGTCCACGCACATTTAAAAAAGTAGATGCCGTCTCCAGCGGCAGCACACTCACATGGACACCAAAAAACCCAATCCCCCCCGGAGGCTATCGAATCACCCTTGAGCCTGAAGTCCCAGAAGCAGTGATCTCCGAAGGATTTCATACAGCAAAGCCTGGCCACCCCTTCCGCATTTCCACCGGCGAGACAATCACCATCACCCTCCCCACTGGCACTCATATCACCCGCCTCACCCTCACACCCGGTGCTTAAATTCAAAAAAACACCCATTCTCTTTTCCAGAGCAATTCCTGCTCTTTTGCCATTGCTCGCCAACTCGGCACAAGCCTCTCCTCCCGAGCTCCTATCACTCCAGGAATCGTATAAAAAAAAGGTAGCCGAAGTCATAGCACCAAGCGCCAAAGCCTTCGCTACCGACCTCCTCAAAATCGCCAACTCCCAGGCAGCCAAAGGAAACTACCTCGAAGCAGCTACCACAAAATCCAAAGCCACCAGCACCCTCGCACACCTCCAATCCCTCAAGATTTCCGCCAGCAGTACGCTCATCCTTCCCCTCACAGAAGCTTCGAATATAGGCTCAGTCTCCTACGACGAAACATCTGGCACCCTCGGCCGTTTCACCGATGAAAATGCCCAAGCACACTGGGAACTCCGCCAAATCACCCCCGGTACCTACAGCGTCTCCCTCACCTATTCTGTAAACCACCAAGACCACGAAGAACGCCTCAAAAAGCAAGGGCTCCGCGACGAGCAAGAAGCAGGAGGAACCTTTCAAATCCTTGAAGACACAAAGCTTCAGCGTTTGGATAACAGCACAAATTCCATCACCCATGAAGCCATCAGCACTGGTAGCTGGGAAGCCTACCGCACCGAAATCATTGGAAACATTACCCTAGCCAGCACCTCAGCCACCATTGTTCTCGAAGCGCTCGCGCCCAAGCCCCAGGGTCTCATGCAGCTCCGTGAAATCCGCCTTACTCCACAAAGTAAGCAAACAACTCTCACAACAACCCCAAGCAAATCTCCCCAGGCACTCGCCACCCTAAAGCGCGAGTACGAGGCGCGAATTGC